>CAYYVH010000068.1:0-15612 GCA_964475075.1 uncultured Anaerolineales bacterium
TTGTGCCCTCAGCGCCCCCTCGTGCGGCGGCGCCTCCCGCCTGACCAACGCCGGCCACTGCTCGCGCGCCGACTGCGCCCGCGAGATCCTGCGGCTGGCGGGCCGACGGGACGTCCCGGTCGAGCCCATCACCCTCGACGAGTTCGAGCGGGACTCCGACCCACCCCGATTCGCACCGCTGGCCAACACCACGGCCGCGGCTCTGGGGATCGAGTTGCGCCCGTGGCGGGCAGCGCTGGCGGAGTTCGTGGGAACATTGAAACCAACGGAGTGATGCGCTGGGACCCGCATTGGGTACACCGAGCCGGCCCGACCGCGAGGAGCGCTGGTCGCTCCTGGACCCCATCTTCATCCTCGGGAGACAACGCACCGGCACGACCATCGTGTGGCGAGCGCTGCAAGCCGCCGGATTCCACGGGTTCCCTGAGGGTCAGCTGTGGCACGACTTGCTCGATTCGTTTGCTCGATTCCGCAATCCGATGTTCGAACCGGAAATGCGCCGGGACTTCTTCACCCTCGGCTCCGGGCGGAATCTCGAGCTGGAGAAGCGGTTTGCACTCATGATGGACGCCTTCCATCGGGACCACCTGCCCCCCGACACGGTGCGGTGGGTGGACAAGTCCCCGGGCGCGCGGCCCATTCGCCTCGCACCCGTGCTGGCCGAGCTGTTCCCCAAGGCGCAGTTTATCTTCGTGTGCCGCAACCCGATTACGACCGCCCACTCCACGGTGAACTTCCTGAGGCTCCACCCCGATCTCTTACGCGCCCGCGACAAATCGGATCCGCTTTTCGTGCTGCGCTCAACCTGTGAGGACTGGGTGAGGGTGATGGAGACCTGGCGCTACGTCCACCCCCTGCTGGCCCGGCGCTACATCGAGGTGGCCCAGGAAGATATCGCGCTGCAACCCGATCGGGTCGCACGGCGCCTCACCACGTTCCTCCGCACCCCACAGTCCAGTGGATCGGTAGCCGAGCTCTTCACCACCCGACGTACGAACACAGCATTCCCCGACAAGGCGGTGGGCGACTTCATCTATCCCGTGGGCTGGTCTGAAGAGTGGAAGCAGCTCCTGGCAGACATCTGCACGGAGGAGATGGCCCACTGGGGATACCCCCTCGACTTCGCGTGCCCTACCGGCCCCGATCCGGCACTGGCCAGGCGCCCGGCAGGGGTGCCACCGGACCTGGTGACCTACCTCCGCTGGTCCGAGCACGAGCGCAATAAGGCTGCCCACGAACGGGCGCTGGCAGAGTGCTGGGACCTTGTTGAGCGAATCAACCAGGGGCGAGTGATGCGGGTGCTGAATGCTATCGGCAGACTGCTGCAGCGAGTTGGGCTTCGGCCACCGCCCTGAAGACGGCCACACGGTCCCCCGCGACGGCTATTCCGCCGTCACTCCCGCGAGCGAGGCGTGATCTGCAGTTCCAGGCGCTCCCCATCACGCAGGACGACGATCGTCGCTTCCTGGCCGATCTTCAGAGCCTCGATGGCGTGCGAGTAGTCGTACAGGTTGTCTATGGACTGGCCGGCCAGCTCCACGATCGTGTCCCCCCCCTGCACGCCTGCCTCGTCAGCCGGGCCGTCCTTAGCCACGCCGCTCAGTAGCACGCCGCCGCCACCCGTCTCGGCCATGTCGGGCACCGTGCCCAGATAGACCCGCCGGCCCTCGCGGCTCGGCCCTTTTTCGGGGGCTTTGACCTCGATGTAGTCGGGTGGTTCTTCGGCCTTGGCCACGGACTCGGCGATGAGCTCCATCAACCGGGCGACCTTCGCCAGCGACTCGTAGTCCAGGGTCCCCGCCGTATCACGGGGCGTGTGGTATTCGCTGTGGACCCCCGTGAAGGCGTTCAGGATGGGGACCCCCTTGAGATAGAAGGATGTCGCATCCGTAGGCAGATAGGTGTCCTCGCTGGGAGTCACGGGCAACCCCATGACGACGTTTCGCCGCTCGATCTCACCCTTCCACACGGAGCTGGAGCCCACCCCTTGGATGATGAGCTGTTTCTCCAGCCGCCCGATCATGTCCATGTTCAGGTAGGCCGTCACCGCGGGATAGATGGTCTCTTCCTCGCCGTCCCCGAAGGTCTTCACGAAATGACTCGATCCCAGGAGGCCGAGCTCTTCCCCGGACCAGGTGGCGAAGAGGAAGTCCCGCACGTCCTCGTCGAGTTCGCCCCGCTCCTCCCGATCGGCAAGATACTGGGCGATCTCTAGAACTCCGGCCACGCCCGAGGCATCGTCGTCGGCACCGAAGTGGACCTGTCCTTCCTCCTCGGACGTGGCCAGCGAGTCACCCGCTTCGCCGTGCCCGAGATGATCCACGTGAGCCCCGACGACGACGATCTCGTCGCTGGGCTCGTCACCCACCTGGAGCCGGGCGAGGACGTTGCGTCCCTCCGCCTCGTCGAACGTCAAGGAGATGTAGGCTCCCACCTGGAGGCCCGGCAGATCGAAGCCCGGCACGACCTCGCCCCCGTCCAGCGCCTCCTGGACCTGTGCCAGGTCCTTGCCTGACCCCGCCATGAGGGTCTGGGCCTGCTCGTCGGTGATGCTGATGGCGGTGATGCTCGCCCCCGCCACCGCGCCGTCGAAGTGCAGTGGCACCAGCTCTTCCCTCACCTGGCTGCGCGGACCGCTCACGATGATGATGCCTACCGCACCGCGCTCCCGCGCCTCCATGGCCTTGAAGCGGAGGGAGGAATGACGACTCAGGTGCTGCCGCCGCTCGGGGCTGATATCCTCCGGCAGGTAGCGCAACACCACCACCCACTTGCCGGCCACGTCCATTTCGCCATAGGCGTCGTAAGCCGCTTGCTCGCCGTCCTCGGGCGCGACAATGCCGTATCCGGCGAAGACCACATCCGCGTGGCCGACCGGCCCTATCTTCGAGAAGGCCAGGGGACGCCAGTCCACATCCGGCTCCGGCTCGATCTCCTCTCCCTCCTCGTCCTTGAACGATAGCGCGTTGACGCCCGCAAGGGACACCCCTGACGTGAACGCGAACGGCTGGAAAAACCCCTCGTCCCCGGCCGGCTCCAGGCCGAGCGCCTGGAACGCCTCCGCGACGTACTCCGTTGCCTTCAATTCACCCGGTGTCCCGGTCATGCGCCCCCCCATCTCCTCAGAGGCCAGGGCCTCGACGTAGAGGCGCGCATCGTCGGCGCGGATGTCCGCCACGGTCAAGTCAAGGTCGGGGGTGACGACGTCTGCCGCCGCTGTAGAGCCAGGTGCTTTCCCGCGTTCGGGGCTGAGCGCCAACAGCTCCCTCGCCTTGGCGTCGTTCCAGTCGGCGAGGAAGATCTGAGCGTTCCCATCACCCCGCCGGCTGACCCAGGAGAGTTGGTCCCCATCGGGTGAGAAGACGGGCAGGATGTCCGGGCCGTCGGTGAAGGTCACGCGCACGGGGTCCTTCTCGCCCTCGACGTCCACCATGTAGAGCTCGAAGTTGTCGAAGCCGTGGATGTTCGTGGTGAAGATGACGTAGTCGCCGCTCGGGTGGTAAAAGGGCGCCCATGACATCGCGCCCACCGCGGTCAGCTGACGCTTGTCGGAGCCGTCGAGGTCCATGGTCCAGATCTCGGCAATCAGGCCATCGGGGGTGAAGCTCCGCCAGACGATCCGCCGGCCGTCGGGGCTGAAGAAGGGCCCGCCGTCGTAGCCCTTGCTCTCGGTCAACCGCTGCACGTTCCCACCATCGGCGTCCATGATATAGATGTCCATCATGTAGGACGGATCCCCCTCGAAGGCCTCGCGGTCCTCGTCGGACATCGGCTCGGTGTACGCCAGGCGGTTGGAGGCGAAGACGATTCGCCGGCCATCGGGTGACCAGGAGCCCTCGGCATCGTAACCCGGACTGTTCGTCAAGTTCGTATACTCGCTCTCGCCGATAGCAACCTCGTAGATGTCGTAGGTCTCGTCGTAGTCCCACGAGTAGCGGCGCTCCTCGCCAGAGGCCCGGAAGTCGAGCTCTGCCTGCATCTTGTCGCGGGCCTCCGGGTCCTGGTGGGTCGAGGCGAAGAGGACCTTCTGCCCGTCAGGGTGAACCCAGGCACATGTCGTCTTGCCGTACCCCGGTGAGATCCGTTCGGTGTCGCCCGTTTCCAGGTCGAGGAGGTAGATCTCGTAGAACGGGTTGGCCGGATCGCGCTCGGCCTGGTAGACCATCGCGCCACCGTCGGCGCTGAAGTAGCCCTCGCCGGATCGCTTGCCCTCGAAGATCAGCTGGCGGGCGTTGCTCACGAGCTCGAGCTCGGTATGGGAGATGACCTCCCCGCTGCCGGGCGTGACCTCGACCTCGGCCTCCGCCGAGGCGCCCGCCGTCGCCTCACTTGGGCCGGTGGGCTCAGCTGTGGGACCGGCCGTCGTCCTGCAACCTGTCAAGGCTAGCACGAGGGTGAACGCGGTGGTGATGACGACGACACGGCGGAGCCCGAAAGGGCGCCTGGTGTAGCCACCGCGCGTGAACGCTTTGCGCAGTCCTGTTAGCACAATTCTCTCCTTATCAATCCTGCCGTGAAGGCACATAATCCTATATCAGGGCGCAGGATTCTACATCAGGGCCGCGACGGTGTCAACGCTGAAACCCGAAGGGCAGAAGGGCATGCCTCGCTCGGACGTTGAACGGCAACTTGCTTAATGAGCTGGGAGGGGGCGGTTTGACCCGTCTCTGCGAGCCGTGATACTCTCACTGCTGACTTAATGACCCCCGACATTGCACTTACTCTTGCTATCATCGGCGCGGCGCTCCTGCTCTTCGCCACCGAGAAGCTGCGTGTGGACGTCGTCGCGCTGCTGGTTCTCCTAGCCGTGGCCCTCACCGGGCTGGTCGGACCGGAAGAGGCCTTCGACGGGTTCTCCAACCCGGCCGTGATCACGGTTTGGGCGGTCTACATCGTGTCCGGCGGTCTGTTCAGAACGGGTGTGGCCGATATCCTCGGGCAGGGCATTCTGCACCTGGCCGGGAAAGACGAGGCCAGGCTCATCGCCGTGATCATGCTGACCTGCGGCATATTGTCGGCCTTCATGAACAACGTTGGCGCAACTGCTATGCTGCTGCCGGCGGTGATAGGCATCTCGAGGCAGGCGAAGGTGCCGGTGACAAAGCTGCTGATTCCCCTGGCGTTCTCGTCTCTCCTTGGCGGCACGATGACGCTCATCGGCACGCCGGCCAACATCCTGGCCACCAACATCCTCATCGACCGCGGACTTCCGACTTTCGGCTTCTTCGACTTCACGCCGATCGGCATCGTCACCCTGGCTACGGGCGTCCTGTTCATGGTGACGATCGGCCGTCACCTGCTGCCCTCCCGGGAGACGCCCGAAGATCCCCGGTCCACCTACGGGTTGCGCGACTACGTGAGCGAGGTCCGGGTGAGGCCGGACGGCGCGCTGGTTGGCCGGACGCTGGTCGAGTCTCGATTGGGCGCCGACTATGATCTCACGGTGGTGGCCATTTCACGGCACGGAGAGGCGCAGACGTTCATGCATCGCGACACCAGGATCCAGGCGGATGACGTGCTGCTGGTCGAGGGAGCCGCCGAGAACCTGCTGCGTGCCCAGGCGGCACTTGGCCTGGAGATGGAGGCCGAAGGTGCCGCGGAGCTGGCGCACCTCGATCCAGCCGAAGCGCGCATCGTCGAGGCCACGTTATCCCCGCGGTCGCAAATGATGGGCCGCACGCTGCGTCGCGCGCAGTTCCGCGATCGGTACGGGTTCACGGCCCTGGCTGTTTGGCGCCACGGCGAGGTCATCACGCAGCGCCTGCGCGACGTGAGGCTGCAGTTCGGGGACGCCCTGCTGCTGATCGGATCACAACACCGATTGCCGGCACTCCGCGAGGAGGACGATTTTCTGATCCTGGAGCCGGTGCAGGTGGATCTCCACCGCCGCAAGCGAGCGCCCGTGGCCACCGGAATCCTGGGCCTGGTCGTGTCACTGGTGATGTTTGGCGGTTTCCACATCTCTACGGCAATGGTCATCGGGTCGGTGTTGATGGTGCTAACGCAATGCTTGACCATGGACGAAGCCTACGAGAGCATCGACTGGCGCACCGTGTTCCTGGTCGCCGGCATGCTACCTCTGGGCACGGCCATGGAGACGACCGGTACGGCGCGTTTCCTAGCGGACCTTCTGCTGGGCTCAGTCGGCCACATTGGCCCCCTGGCGGTCCTGGCCGGCGTATACCTACTCGCAGCACTGATCACCCAGCCCATGTCGAACGCGGCCGCCATGGTCCTGGTCGTGCCCATTGCAATCGACGCTGCGGCTGGCCTGGGAGCCAATCATCTGACCTTCGCCATGGCAACCGTGATCGGCGCCGCCACCAGCTTTCTCACACCAGTCGGGCACAAGGCGAACGTGTTGGTCTTCGGGCCCGGTGGGTATCGCTTCCTCGACTACACTCGCGTGGGCGCAGGCCTCACCATTGCCCTGTTCATCGCCTCGATGATCTTCCTGCCCCTCATGTGGCCGATGTTTTGACTCCCGCGGGCCGCGGGTGATACAGTACGGTGTGCTGTTGGGCAGTACAGGATTGTTGACTACGACAACCTGTAAGATACCGCGAGGCAGGTCATGAACCGGCTCAGAGCGACCAGGATGTCAGCCGCAACGCTTGCGATCCTCTCGGGGTGCCTGCTCCTGGCCGCGTTGGCCACAGCATGCAGGCAGACCGAGCCCTCCGCGGAGCAGATCTCCGCCACCGTGGATACCGCCGTCGCCCCTACCGTCGCCGCCGGGGCTGCGGCGGAGGCCACCGACACATCGGCATCCGCGCCGGATACGATGGCGCCGACGCCACCGCCGCCAACCGCCGTCCCGGTGGATACGACGGGCATGTCCGAGGAGGAGCTGGCGGCGGCGATCGGTCTCGCCGTCGCCGCCGCCCTCGATGCGGCCGACGACGCCGAGTCGACCGCGTCCGAGGCAACCTCGGATGGGGAGGTCAGCGGGGACGAGGTAGCCCAGGTAGAGGTCACCCTCACCGGCGCCGAGGAGGCCCTGGATGAGGTCGAGGCACTCGTGGCGGCCTACACCGAGACCTACGGCGCGTACGCCTCGGACACCCTGGAGACCTTGGAGGCCATGGAATCCGACCTGGCTTCAGTGGCCGAGGATCTCGACACCATCACGGAGATCATCACCCAGGGCGCCGAGGCGGCGGCCGCGTCCGCGGCCGAGATCGAGGCGGCCGCCCAATCCGCCAGAACGCGTGCCTCCGGTACGCAGGTCCAGGCGCAGCAGTGGCAAAGCGCCGTGAATGCCGCGCGCCAGGACAGGGCCGCGGCCGCGCTGACCCAGCCACCGACGGACATCGCGGCCGACCGCAAGGCGGCCCTCGAGAGCTCGCGCCGCTACGCCCAGATCGTGGGGCAGGCGCTGGCTGACAAGAGGGTCTCACCGCAGGAGCTTTCGGCCATCGCCACGGCGGGAGCGAACGCCGGCGCGAGCCTCAGGCAACAAGGACCCGAGCTGCAGCAGCTGGCGGACAGAATCGATGCCATCACCGGCCAGGTCGCCCGGGGCGAGTGGCCGCAGGCGATACGCGGCCTGGAGGGATTCGAGTCGCTGATACCCACCGGGCTGGGCCCAAAGCCGGTCTTGCCGAACCGCCCCGGTGGCCGCAGGCCGTAGGGGCGGTGAGCCGCCGTCGCGACACGTCTCGAGTCGGGGCGTTCGCTTGATCTCACAACCAATCACAGAGGAGGAGAAAGCCATGAAGCCGCAACGTGTCTTGTCACTACTGATCGTCGCCCTGCTCAGCGCGGCCTGCAGTCCGGCCGCAGAGCCGACGACGGCCGAGCCCGAGCCGTTGATGGATACGACGGTGCCGGCCGAGCCGATCCGCATCGGGGCCTCGATCTCCCTCACCGGCAAGTACGAACGCACCGGCGCCGAGATGAACAACGGCTACGACCTGTGCGCCGAAACGGTCAACGCCGAAGGGGGACTTCTGGGCCGTCCGATCGAGTTCGTCGTCTACGACGACCAGTCGGATCCCGAGACGGGCGCCAAGCTGTACGAGAAGCTGATCACCGAGGATGAGGTGGACCTGATCATCGGCCCCTATTCCAGCCCGGTGACCATCCCCTCCAGCGCGGTTACGGAACGGCTGGGCTTCCCGATGATCGCCTCGGGCGCCTCGTCCTCCGAGATCTGGGCTCGAGGCTTCAAGTACGTCTTCGGGGTATACACGAAGGCCCCCTTCTATCTTCAAGGCGCCATCGAGATCGCGAAGCAAGAGGGCCTGACCAAGGTGGCCATCCTGACGGAGGACGGCGCTTTTGCCCTGGACGTTGTGGCCGGCGCGCGCCGGTTCGCCGAGGAAGCAGGCATGGAGATCGTCCACTACGAGGAGTACGGGCGGGACGTCACGGACCTGTCGGCGGCCATCAGCAAGGCAAAGGCAGCCGGGGCCGAGGTTCTGCTTGGCGGCACGTATGGGCCCGATTCGGAGCTGATCATCCGCCAGTCCAAGGAGCTGGGCTTCGAGCCGCGCATGTTCGCCTTCACCGTGGGCCCGGCCCTGCCCGACTTCGCCGACAACCTGGGTGAGGACGCAGAGTTGGTCTTCGGCGCAACCCAGTGGGAGCCGTCCGTCAAGGCTCCCGGCGTGGACGAGTTCGTCACGGCCTACCAGGATAGCTACGGCTACGACCCGGGCTACCACGCCGCCGGCGGGTACGGCGCTTGCCAGTTGCTCATGGAGGCCGTGGAGGAAGCCGGCTCCCTGGATCAGGCGGCGATCCGCGACGCGCTCCAGGAGCTGGAGACGATCACCACCTTTGGTGCCTACGCCGTGGACGCAACGGGTGCCCAGAGCGCCAAACCGATGTACCTCATCCAGTGGCAGGAGGGCAAGCGGGTCATCGTCTGGCCCTTCGACGTGGCGGAAGCGGAGTACAAGCTACCGTGACGTGAGCTATGGCGAGGGGGCGCCCAGGCTCCCCGCCCCCTCGCCCGATGTCCCCTGAGGCGCAACCTGAGGTGTACGATCCACTTCTGCTAACCCAGATCATCGTCAGCGGCCTGCTGCTGGGGGCCGTGTACGCCCTGTTGGCGACCGGGTTGAACCTCGTCTTCGGCGTCATGCGCGTCATAAACATCTCCCACGGCGACCTGATGATGCTCGGGGCCTTCGTCACCTTCGGCCTGTACGACGCCTTCCGGCTCAACCCGCTCCTCTCGCTCCTGGTCTCGGTGCCGCTCCTATTCGGCCTGGGTTGGCTAATGCAGTGGGCGCTCGTGCGCCGGGTGGTCGGGCAACCACCGCTGATGTCTCTGCTCATGACCTGGGGAGTAGCCATCGCCCTGCGCAACGTGGGGCTCTACTTCTTCACGGCCAATTACCGGTCCGTGTCCGCCTTCCGCGGCGCCTTCGAGCTGGGTGGAATCGCGCTCTCCCGGTCGCGCTCAATAGCTTTCACCGCGGCCGTCGTGATCACGCTCGCGGTGTGGTTCTTCTTGCAGCGGACCACGTACGGCAAGGCGGTTCGGGCGACCGCCCAGTCAGCCGAGATGGCCCAGATCTGCGGGATCGACGTGGACCGGGTGCGGCTGGTGACCTTCGGCCTGGCCGCTGCGCTTGCCGGCGCGTCCGGGAGCCTCTTGATCACGACGCTGACCATCAACCCCAGCATTGGGGGGCCGGTCATCCTGCGCGCCTTCGCGATCATCGTGGTCGGCGGCATGGGTAGCTTCGTGGGGGCCCTCGCGGGCGCCCTGACCATCGGCGTCGCCGAGGCGCTGACAGCGTTCTTCCTCACCACCCAGCTGGCGGAGGCAACCATATACCTGTTGCTGATCGCGGTGCTGCTGATCCGGCCCAGCGGCTTTTTCGGCGTGAGGGAGCAGTAAGGCGTGCCCGGGGATGGCCGCCCGCCCTGGGGCCGGGCCGTGATCGTGCTGATCATGGCCGGGATGGCCCTCGTGCCAGCAATCGTGCCGGGCTACCGCGTGACGTTCCTGCTCTTCGCGTTCATGAGCATTACCCTGGCGGCCAGCTGGAACCTGATCTCGGGCCTCACGGGCTATGTCTCCTTCGGGCACGTCGCCTTCTTCGGCTTGGGGGCGTATACGACCGCGCTGCTCATCACCGAGTCGGGCGTGCCCTGGCTGCCCGCGGCTCTCATTGGTGGGCTGTTCGCCTCGTCCTTCGCCCTGCTGCTCGGAGCGGTGCTCCTTCGGCTCAAGGGGTCCTACTTCACCATCGCCACCCTCGGCCTGGCTGAAGTGCTCCGCGTACTGGCCTCCGCATGGGTCTCGGTGACGGGGGGCGGCGCAGGGTACTACTTGCCGCCGGAGGTGAACCCCGTACCGGTGTACTACGCCATGACCACGCTGATGCTGGCCGTGATCCTCGTCACGCGGCTGATCCTCCGCTCAGACTTCGGGCTGCGCCTGATAGCTATCCGGGAGGACGAAGGCGCGGCCGAAGTCATGGGCATCGACACCACGCGCCACAAGACCGCCGCTTTCATGCTCAGCGCCTACTTCCCGGGGGTGGCGGGCGGCCTCTACGCGTGGCAGCTGAGCTACATCGACCCCTTCAGCGTCTTCCGGCCCGTGCTGTCCGTGGGCATGGTGATCATGACCATGTTCGGGGGAATAGGTACCGTGTTGGGGCCGGTCATCGGCGGTTTCAGCCTAAGCGTCCTGGCCGAGGCGTTTTGGGCCCGACTGCCCGAATTCCACCAGGCCGCATTCGGCCTGCTCATCGTGGTCGTACTGCTCTTCATGCCGGGCGGCGTCATGGCCCTGCTCCGGCAACGGGATATCATCCCCTCCGATCGTGGATGGTAGTGGGGAGACCGACTGGTGCACGACGTGGTTGAGGCCGCAGAACCCATCCTGGGTATCCGCGGGGTCCACAAGGCCTTCGGTGGACTGCGGGCGGTAAATGGCCCCCATTTCGACGTGGCTCGGGGCTCCATCACCGGCCTCATCGGCCCCAATGGCTCGGGCAAGACGACGCTGTTCAACCTGGTGACGGGGCTGTTGCGGCCCGGCCGAGGGGAAATCCACTTCGATGGGCAGCCGATCACGCGGCTGCCACCTCACCAGATCACCCGCTCTGGTATCGGCCGTACGTTCCAGATCACGCGGCTCTTCGAGCAGATGACCGTGCTGGAGAACCTGCGGGTCGTGGCCCACGGCGGACGGGGAGCGGAAAGCCGCGCCCGGGACCTGTTGGGAATGGTGGACTTGTGGCAGCTGCGGGGCGAGGAAGCCGCCAACCTGTCCTACGGGCAGGCCAAGCTGCTGGAGTTCGCCCGCGTACTGATGCTCTCACCTCACCTGGTCATGCTGGACGAGCCCTTCGCCGGGGTCAACCCGACCATGAAGCTCCCCTTGATCCGAGCCATCCGGGAGCTGAACAAGAAGGGGGCGACCTTCTTCGTCATCGACCACGAGATGGCGGTCATCATGGATCTGTGCCAGCGGGTGTTGGTCCTCGATCAGGGCACCCTCATCGCCGACGGCCCCCCCGAGGCGGTGCAGCAGGATCCGCGGGTGATCGACGCCTATTTCGGCACTGGCGGGAGGGCGGGCGTTGACTGACCGGCCGGGCGGAGGGCCCTTGCTCAGCGTGCAGGACATCCACGCCGGATACGGAAAGATGGACGTGCTGCACGGGGTTTCGATGAGCATCTCGCCGGGGGAAGTGATCGCCATAATCGGCCCCAACGGCGCCGGCAAGTCCACGGTGGTCAAGACCGTTGTGGGCTTGCTCCGGCCCTCGGCCGGCAGGGTGCTCTTCGGCGGCGCCGACATCACCGGGCTGAAGGCGCACCAGGTGGTCCGACAGGGACTGGCCTACGTACCACAGGGTCGCATCGTCTTTCCGCACATGACCGTCCTCGAGAACCTGGAGATGGGCGGCTACACCATCGCCGACCCGCGGGAGCGTGTGCGGTCTGTCGAGCGCGTGATGGAGTTCTTCCCCCGCTTGCGGGAACGGCGCGCCCAGCACGCCGGCACGATGAGCGGCGGGGAGCAGCAGATGCTGGCCATCGCGCGGGCACTGACGGTGTCGCCGAAGCTCCTCCTGATGGACGAGCCATCACTCGGGCTGGCGCCGCTCTTCGTGGACATGGTCTTCGAGACCATACTCGCGCTGGCGGAGAGGGGCATCACGCTGGGCCTGGTGGAGCAGAACGCCGCCCGAGCGCTGGAGGTCGCCCAGCGGGCCTACGTGCTGGATCTGGGTCGCAACAAATACGACGGCGCGGGGCACGAGCTGCTGGCGGATCCCCGCATACGGCACATGTACTTGGGCGGGGAAAAGCTCGGCCCCGTAACCGGCGGCCGCTATCCAGACGGACATGTTTAGGCGGACCTACCACATCGTCTCACTCGGCTGCGCCAAGAACACGGTGGACTCCGAGTCCATGGCGCAGTTGTTCAATCGCTCGGGCCATCGCACCACCGACGACCCGGCCGAAGCGGCTGTGTTGATCGTGAACACGTGCGGGTTCATCGGCCCGGCGAAGGAAGAGTCGCTGCAAGTGCTGCGCGAGCTGGCGGCAGAGAAGCGGGACGGGCAGCTGCTCATCGCCGCCGGGTGCCTGACGCAGCGATTTGGCGTCGAGGTGGCCCGCCAGGTGCCGGGCATCGACGGCATCCTGGGCACCCGCCGCTGGATGGACATCGTGGACGTGGTACAGACCTTGCGCGACGGGGCACATCCCGAGCCGCTGTACCACCTACCGGACGTTCCCACTGTGGGCCGCGACGACGCGGGCACGCAGCGCATGAGCGTGCAGGGAGGGAGTGCGTACATCAAGATCGCCGATGGCTGTCGCCGGACCTGCGCCTTCTGCGCCATCCCCCTCATCAAGGGTAGGGCCGTCAGCCGCCCGATTGAGGCAATCCTGGGTGAGGCGCGGGTCCTGGCAGGAATGGGCGTGCACGAGATCATCCTAATCGCCCAGGATACGACGGACTACGGCCGCGACCTGGGCATGAAGGACGGGCTGCCACACCTGTTGGAGGAGCTGGTCGCCGCCGTGCCGGCGGTGGACTGGATCCGCGTGTTGTACGCCTTCCCCGGCTACGTCACCGACCGCCTGATCGAGGTGATGGCCGGCCATCAGCAGGTCCTGCCCTACCTGGACATGCCCCTCCAGCATGCGCACCCGGACACGTTGCGGCGCATGAGCCGCCCGGCCAACGTGGATTGGGTCCACCGGTCCCTGGAGAAGGTGCGCTCCGCCATGCCTGAAGTCGCCCTGCGTACGACCTTCATCGTCGGCTATCCCGGCGAGACCGAAAGCGAGTACCAGTCCCTACTCGATTTCGTGGAGGAGATCCGCTTCGACCGCGTGGGGGCATTCCAGTTTTCCTTCGAGCCCGGCACCCCCGGCGAACCCCTCGGCGATCCAATACCGGCCGCCGTGAAGCAGGAGCGCTGGGAGGCGCTGATGGCGCTCCAGCAGGGCATATCGTTGGAGAGGAACCAGAAGTTCGTCGGCACGACCTTGGACGTCTTGGTCGAGGGTCAGGGCGACGGGATCTCGGTAGGCCGGTCCTACCGCGACGCACCGGAGATCGACGGCCTGGTGATCGTCGAGGACGAGGTCCAGGTGGGGGACATGGTCCCGGTGCAGATCACGGGAGCGATGGCGTACGACGTTACCGGAAGGGCGGCCCCGCGGTGACGAGCCCGGATGCTGATGTTCGCGTCGAAGCCCTGATTCGGGCCCTGGCCCGGCCCCTTCTCGGCCACGTAGTCTTTCCCGTCGAAGAGCCCGCGGTAGGTCAGCTCGTTGACCACGCCCTTGGTCACCTCGTCGGTGATGTCGATGACCCACGGCTTGACGTCCAGGCCGGGGCACCACGCGGCGCGGCCGTAGACCCACGTACCGCCCTGGTTGGGCACGACGCCGTCGGGAACCTGCTCCAGGCAACCCAGGACCCTGTTGGCCTCCGGGTGCAGCTTCGCATGCTCCTCGTGGCCGTTGATCGAGATATGGTGCGTGTGGTTGCAGAACTCGGCGCAGTTCTCCTTGTCCTTCCCGAAACCATGCCCGGTAATGAAGGAGGCGATCTCGACCTTCTCCACCCATTCGGGCACCTCGAACTCCACCGGATGAAAGCGCTTGTTGTAATCCTTCCAGAACGGCCCGCCGTTCAGCTGTAAGTATATGCGAGACACGGGCCATCTGCACGGCAGAACTACAACTGTAGGGCTTCCAGTCAGGTCGCTTCCCACCGCTGATCGACACCTTGGTGGCCGGAGGTCTCCCCGCGCAGAGCCGAACGACCGCGCCCCTACAGCCCCAAACGCTTCCGCTTCTCCGCCCACTCCGCCCGCTCGCGGGTGTTGTCGGTCGCCAGCCCTTCCCCGGAGCGGATGGCCTCTACCTCCAGGCGGGTCAAGTTCAGTCCCTCGAATTGGTAGTCTAGGAACGCTTCGCACGCGGCCGGTACGATGGGCTGGATCAGCGCGAACATGGCGAAGGCGTAGTCCCGCATCTCCTGCTGAGCGTGGTCGTCCATCCGCAGCGACAGGAAGTGCAGCGTGTTGTGCAGGTCGTTTTTCCAGTACCACTCGGTGTAGACGCTCAGCGGCAGGCCGATCCGGGCCAGCTCACGGCTCACCCCCTTGTCCAGCACCTCTTTGTAAGCGCTGAAGCGCTCCTCAGCCGAGTCCAGGTAATCGAGGAACTCCTCGGCCGTGACCTGATCGATCGTCTCTTCCCCGCCCTGGCGGTTCTGCGTGGACTGCTGGCGGACGTTGTCCACCGTCGGCCGATAGAAGCGGTCGGGCATGATGGAATAGCGGCCGGAATACTCGTTCACGTTGGCCGTGCGGTGCCGAATCCACTGGCGGGCGACGAAGATGGGCATGGCGCAATGGAACTTGAACTCCACCATCTCGAAGGGCGTTGTGTGGCGGTGGCGGGCGAGATAACGGATCAGGCCACGATCCTGGTGGACCTGCTTGGTCCCCACGCCGTAGCTCACCCGTGCCGCCTGGACGATAGCGAAGTCGGCCGTGTGGCCCACCGGCACTAGCCGCGGCATCACGTCCAGCAGGGCGACCAGGCCGTGTTCGTGGACCCCGACCTCCCACCGCACGGCCCCACCCATGATGTCCCGTAGCTCCATGTTGGCGGGTTTCTTTTCGACCTGGATGCCGGACACGTCAACGCTCATGCTTGCCGATGATAGTCCATCCGCCGCCAAGGCGCCAGGGGAAGGACACGCATGGGGTTGTTTTATTGCTCACTCGCCTGACGTTTATTTTGCATGCACGTACCGTTGCGCTATCATTCCGATCATTGACTCGGCACGGTTGCGTTTTCTTGCACTCCTGCATGCTGCGTGGTATCTTCCCCGGCGTTATTTCGAATCGGGGTAAGTGATTATCGTGTCGTCACCGACAGCGGTAGTCGGCTAGGAGATTACAGCCGTGAAACTCTGGCGGACACCCCTCGACCAAGACCGCGTCATCGTCCCCCGCGGCCAAATCCATCTCATTGTCGAGCGCTGCAAGGGCTGTGAGCTGTGCGTTGCCTATTGCCCGCGCGACGTCCTGGAGACCTCCGACGTGCTCAACGCCAAGGGCTATCATCCAGCTCGGGCGCGCGAGAGCGAGCGAAAGTACG
>CAYYVH010000069.1:0-15558 GCA_964475075.1 uncultured Anaerolineales bacterium
TGGGCTATCGGCTATCAGCTATCAGTCGGGCTGGGGCGGGACAGGGCGTTCTGGGTGGAAGTCGGAAGGGCTGGGGGGCAGCGCGGTGATGTCGGGGGAGTTGTCGATCTATAGGCGGTTGCTGGGGGTGCAAGTACGGTCGCAGCTCCAGTACCGGGTGGCGTTCCTGTTTGACGTGTTCGCCACCGCCGTGATCACGGTGATCGAGTTCGGCTCGATCGCGCTGGTCATGTGGCGCTTCGAGACCATCGGCGGCTGGACGATCGCCGAGGTGGCGTTCCTGTTCGGCATGGTGGAGGCGGCGTTCGGGGCG
Organism: uncultured Anaerolineales bacterium; assembly: GCA_964475075.1. Lineage (GTDB taxonomy): Bacteria > Chloroflexota > Anaerolineae > Epilineales > Epilineaceae > CAYYVH01. Next base: position 314 of record CAYYVH010000069.1, read on the forward strand.
ATGGACCTGATCTTCAGCGGGTTCGACCCACAGGGGTTCGGCCAGCAGGTGCGCCGGGGCAGCTTCGACCAGGTGCTGCTACGGCCGGTGAGCGTCACGGTACAGGTGCTCGGATCCCAGTTCATGCTCCGCCGCCTCGGCAAGACGTTCCAGGGTGCGGTGATCTTCGGCGCGGGGGTCTACCTGGCGGACGTACACTGGACGGCCGCCAAGATCCTGTACCTGCCGGTGGTGTACCTGAGCCTCGTCGCCTTCTTCGGCGGCCTGTTCATGATCGGCGCCACCATCACGTTCTGGACGGTCGAGTCCATCGAGGTGATCAATATCTTCACCTACGGCGGCAGCACGCTGATGTCGTACCCGATGCACATCTTCCAGCCGTGGATGCGCAAGTTCTTCACCTACATCGTGCCGGCGATCTTCCTAAACTACTGCCCGGCACTGTACTTCCTCGACAAGCCCGACCCGCTCGGACTGCCAGGGATTGCCCCGTTCCTGGCACCGATGGCGGGACTCAGCGTGTTCCTTGCGGCTCGTGCGTTCTGGCGGTTCGGGATCAGGCATTACCAGAGCACGGGGTCGTAGTAGGGGCGGTTCGCGAACCGCCCCTACGAGTTGCCGTTGGCGCATCCATCGGGTACTGTTGCCCGAACGGATCTCCGACCGCCGCCCATTTCGCGCGACGTCCCGATCTCACATGTCCGCCATCATCACCGTCTCCAACCTGCAGAAGCACTTCAGGGTCGCCAGGCACCACCGCGGCTTTTGGGGCGCGCTGCGCAACCTCGGTAGCCGCGGGTACAACGTCGTCAGGGCGGTGGACGGTATCACCTTCCAGGTCCAGCCCGGCGAGTTGGTCGGTTACTTGGGTCCCAACGGCGCCGGGAAGTCCACGACGATCAAGATGATGACGGGGTTGCTCGTGCCGTCGGGGGGCGAGTTGACCGTCAACGGGCGCGTGCCGTGGCGGGAGCGCAAGGCTCACGTGGCGGAGATCGGGGCGGTGTTCGGCCAACGCACGACGTTGTGGTGGGACCTGCCGGTGATCGAGTCCCTTGACCTGCTCCAACACGTCTACCGCGTTGAGCCCGAGCGCTTCCGCCGCAACCTGGACGAGTTCCGGTCACTGCTGGAGCTGGACCCGTTCCTGGACACACCCACAAGGTCTCTCTCCCTGGGCCAGCGCATGCGCTCCGATCTGTGCGCCGCCCTGCTCCACGATCCGGTATTGCTGTTCCTGGACGAGCCGACGATCGGCCTGGACGTCGTGGCCAAGGAGCGCATCCGCCGCTTCATCCGCCACATCAACCGCAAGCGCGGCACGACCGTCATCCTGACGACGCACGACCTATCGGACGTGGAGAAGCTGTGTGAGCGGGTGATGATCATCGACCACGGCAAGCTGCTCTACGATGGGGAGCTCGGCGGGCTGCGCGACCGCTTTGGCGGCAAGCGCGAGCTGGTAGTGGACTTCGAGGAGAGCTACGAGTCGGTGGTTATCGAGGGGGCCGAGGTGGCCGAGCGCGATGGGCATCGGGTGACGTATCGGTTCGAGCGCGGCACCGTGACGGCGTCAGATCTGATCGGACGGTTGTCCAAGCGCTACCGTATCCGCGACCTGGAGGTGCGCGAACCCGACATCGAGGCCACCGTACGCCGCATCTACGAGGAACGCCTGCTGGAGACGTAGGCAAAAAGGCGGGGATTCGACGGGCACTCGGTGGTTTGGGTGGCATCGTCAACATGCTATAATCGGTGCGCTTTGGCCACGATCCACCAGACACGTTCCGTCCCCGTCCACACCCACTCCACCCCTCCGCGCTCGGGTTGGTTGCTGCGGATCTTGTTTGCCGTCCTTGCCGTCGGCATCCTCTTGGCGGGTGGTCTCGTCGCATCATTGGTGGGCTTCACCTTCTTGCGCCTGACCGACGAGCACCCCCCGATGTGGAACGTCCGACCCCATCCGGTCTTGCGTATAGGCGGGCCCTTCAGCGGCGTGGATGTCGCGCCGGTGGACGTGTGGGATCGCCACGGCCCCATCAACATCCTCCTCATGGGCCTCGACGAGGAGGACTGCCTCGAGCCCGAGGGCACATACCGCCGCACGGACACGATCATCCTCGTGCGGGTGGACCCGCAGGCTCGGCGCGTGGCCATGATGTCGGTGCCGCGGGACCTGTATGTCTCCGTACAGGGCCACGGGGCGCGGAAGATTAACACCGCCCATCTCTTGGGCGAGCGGGACAGGGACTTGCCGGGCGGCGGACCCGCCTTGGTCAAGCTGGTGGTCGCGGAGAACCTGGGCATACCGGTGCACCGCTTCGCGCGAGTGGACTACAAGGGCTTCAAGCGCATCATCGACGCCCTGGGCGGCATCGACCTGGACATCCCGCCCTCACCTGCGAACCCCGAGATCGGCCTGTTCGACGCCGAGTACCCCGACGGTCACTGCGGGACGATGACCGTGGAGTTCGAGCCTGGGCCCCAACACCTGACCGCGGAGGAGGCCCTACAGTACGCGCGATCCCGCAGCACAACCAGCGACTTCGACCGCTCCCGGCGCCAGATGGAGGTCCTGATGGCCGTCCGCAAGCGCGCCACCAACCTGCGCATGTTCCTCCGCCTGAAGGACTTCGTCCCCGCCCTCTTGGATACGGTGGACTCGGACTTCTCGCCTGGGGAGCTCTTCGCGCTGGCCGGCTTGGCGCGCGACATCCAGCCCGGGGATATCACCACCTACCAGATCGACGCCGATGTAGTCTACGACCAGATGTTCATCATCGACGACGTACCCCAGGCCGTGCTGATGCTCCGCCCCGACGCCTTCGACGTGCTTCTCCAGGACTTCCTGTCGATAGGAGTCGAGGAGCTGACTACCGACCGCGGACCCGGGGGGGACGTGAATTAGTGGATGCTGGGGGGGGAGGTGGTTGCTTGGTGGGTTTATCTGGCTTGGGCTATCAGCTATCAGCTATCAGTCTGGATTGTCCGGCAGCGTACGAGCTCGGTGACAGTCGGTGCACTTGAAATATGCTGCACTAGTACATGTCGGCGGGAGTTGTCCGCCGGTTCGGGGCGACCCACCGGGTCGCCCCTACAGCCCAACGGTGACTGTAAGACCGGTGCGTCACTTCCGCCCGGCGGTACTAGGGGGTACATGGGCCGCAGCCTGACGCTCGCAACCGCGGCTGGTCGACTGGCCGTGGCGCGGGCCGAATCCGTCGCGCGTGATCTCTCGGCTGCCTGGCCGGATCTCGAGGTGCGCGTCGCGGAGGTTGGCGGGCACACCTCCGTTGAGGAGGTGCGGCAGGCGGTCCGGTCCGGCCGGGCCAGCGTGGCGGTCCACGCCTTCAAGGATCTGCCGGTGGGGGCAGAGGCCGGGCTTTCCGTGCCGGTCGTGCCCCAACGCGCCGATCCGCGCGACGTCCTTGTCTCCCGCACGAATAAGGTGTTCACGTACCTGCCCGAGGCGGCGCGCGTGGGAGCGAACGGCGCCCGGCGCAAGGCGCAGCTTCTCCGGCGGAGGAGCGACCTGCAAGTCCTCCCCCTCCACGGTGACCTGGACACGCGTCTGGGCATGCTCGATCGGGGCGAGTACGACGCGATCGTGCTGGCGGCGGCAGATCTGTGGCACCTGGGACGGCTGGACGACGCGACCGAGTACTTCGACACGGACCTCATGATTCCGGCACCGGCCCAAGGAGCCCTGGCGATGGAAATCCGCCAGAGCGACGCCCGGACGGCAAAGCTCTTGGCCCCGCTGAACGATGAGAGCTCGGCCTACGCCGTGCGGGCCGAACGCGCATGCCTCGCCCGACTCGGGGGGAGCGGTGACGCGCCGATAGGCATCTTCGCCACTACCGACGGGGACGACATGTTCATCCACGGGATCGTCGCCCTGCCAGACGGTTCCCGCGCCGCCCGGCTGCGCTGGAGCGGCCCCTGGCGGGAGGCTTCAGACGTGGGCACCACGCTGGCCGAGCTCCTGGTGGCGATTGGCGCGCGGGACATCCTGGCCGGCAGGCCAATCCCCCCCACGACGCGCTATGCAGCGCGGCGCGCTCGCGACGACGACTGGCACCAGCCCTACCCCGAGGAAGAAGCGTAGCCTCACCGCGCAAGATCAGTCATCGTTGGACAGTGTCCAGCCGCCACGTAGGGGCGACCCGCCGGGTCGCCCCTACCGCACGGCTGCCGATACGTCGTACGGAGCGTACGGATAGCCGTTTGACAGATCGGCCCATCAGTGGTATCTTCTTGACGACGGTCCTTAATGTTCGGGTAACCCCCGACAGATCGTCATCGTGCCTACCCCCACTTGCCGCTGGCACCGCAGAGACATACCAGGAGGTGGATCAGATGGGACTTCGAACGCGGGTCCTTGCCCTGTCGGTCGTCATGGCAGCCGTAATGATTGCGGCCGTACCTACCTCGACTGCCAGTGCCAGTGGCGCATACAGGCATTGCGTGAAGCCCGGCGAGACGTTGTGGGGAATAGCACATCGGTACGGCATGTCGGCCTACTCGCTGGCTCACTACAACGGGTTGTACAACCCCAACTACATCCGGGCCGGCCAGTGCCTGAAAGTGCCATCCTATGGTGGATACGGCCGCGGCGGGTACGGCTACGGCGGGTACAATGGGGGCTATTACTACCAACCCAATCGGTGTGACCAGAATCCGGCTTCCTGCTACCAGAAGCAGCCAGCCTATGGCCACGGTGCGGGCTACGGGCGTGGCAGGGGCTACGGCTATAAGTACGGGGGCTACCACGGGGGCCGCTACTGCGTGCGCCAAGGCGACACGCTCTACAGCATCGGCCGGCGTTTCGGGGTCAACCCGTATGCCATCGCCACCGCCAACGCCATCTACAATCCGAACTGCATCTACATCGGGCAGTGCCTGACCATCCCGTAGCTATCGATCGGCAGGGCGATTTCGCGGAATCCTCCTCCATGTGTAGCGTAGTATCGGGGCGCACGGCCGTGCGCCCCTACTAAATCACGCTTCGCGCCAGGTGGGTTCGGGCCGCTACCGGGAGTACAGGTCGGCAAAGGGCAGGTAGACCTTGTTGGGGCGCGGATCCCAGCCGTCCGGCGTGGCCGTCGGTGTGATTACCTCGGTCGGGGCGGACGTCGGCGTGACCGTAGGCACCACGGTCTGCGTCGGCGTGGCCGTCGGCACCTTGGTCTTTGTCGGCGTGGCCGTCGGTGGACCACCGGGGGTTGACGTAGGCCCAAACGACAGCGGAACGGCCGGGTAGGCGGACGTGTCCAGGCCCCACCGGCCCCAATCCCGCGGTTCCGTCAGCGTCGTCTCATAGACCAGCACAGCCAGCGGCTGGTTCGAGGCGACCTCCAGCTGGCTCTCCTCCGGAAGCTGGCCCATCAGGGCGGCCTTGTCGCCGGGCAGGATGACAGACTCCACGGCTGGTATGGCGACCCGCGTGGAGACCAGCGGCCGGTTCCCGGTGTCCCGGAAGGTCAGCCCCACGTCCGCCACCACGGGGCCCGGGTTCATGAGCACCAGCTGTGTCTTGCGCCCACTCACCACATTGTGAACGCGCGGCACGGCGGATACCATTGCCAAGTCGTTCGGTCCGAACGCGTTGTAGGCCGCGTTGGCATGCACCACGTTCCCGGCGCGCACCTCCTCCTGGACTACCGCCAGCACCGGGCCGCTGGCCTGGATCACCGCACTGCCGAAAAACCCCCTGTTGCGGCCCCCGCCGCGGGGCACGCCCGGCATGCCCTTGGTGCCCCGGCCCAGGTCGGCCAGGTCGATCAGAGCCGAGCCGCGCGCCCCAATGCGGAACTGCTGCACGAACTGCTGGCCCTGGCCGGCGCCGCTGCCGAAGCGGTGGCCCAGGTAGGTGATGCTCACCTCCACGTCTTTCGACATGCTAGCGTTGGCGATGGCGATCAGGGAGTCGCCGAGGTAGTTCGCGCGCACGACGGGCAAATACTGCGTCTTGCTGGCCACAACCACCGGCCGCGCGACGTAGGCCGACGTTCCACCGCCCGACATCTCGTCCCCGTAGGCCATGATCGTCACCGGTCGGTCGGCCTTGGCGCGCAGCGTGCCTACGGCCGCGCCGCCGGCGGTGACCGGCATCCCACCGAAGAGCACCGCATTGACGAATGTATCGTAGGCAACCACGCTCCTGGGCTCCAGCTCGGTGGTGATGGACACCATGGGCGCGCCGGACTCGTTGTCGAAGATCTCCAACTCGACCGAGTTTAGGTCGGTCGAGTCGCTGGCGTTCTGCAGGTGGAAGATCGTCGTATGCGAATACACCTGGCGCGCGATGAGCGGCAGGATGAGCTGTTTCGCCGGCTGAGGTGCCTCATATGCCGCGGCCGCCCCGCTGGGCCACTCGCTGCGGGCGATCACACCCACCGGTCCGCTGCCGGCGATGACGGCCGAGTAGCGGCCGAGAGTGAGGGCCTTCTCGGACTTCAGCTTGACCGTCTTCGCCATTTGAGATTCGAGGCGTCGCGTCAAGACCACGTCTTCCTCGTAGGCCATCACCATCCGCAGCTCGACGTTGTTGGGCTGATCGGATTGGTTCTGGAGGTCGATGGCCGAGTACCCGAAGCCCTCCATGCCCGCCAAACTGGCGCTGCGCAAGGCAAGGGTGGTGTAGCCTCGGGAGTGGAGATCGGGCAGAAGGTGGACGAGGTTGGCCTGCGCCGGCTCGAGTGGGCGCGCCGGTGTGGCCGGCTCAACCGCGTTCAGGACACCCACCACCGCGACGAGCAACAGGGACGCCGCGAGAAGGGCCAGGCCGACGTGCCGGACGGGGACGGATTGCATGGGTTCGAACTCCTTGACTGTGAGCAACGAAGACGAACTAGATCACATGATGGCGTTCGCAACCGGCATGATCGTCAACGGGCAGGGGATAAGAAGAAGGCCGCGACGTAGGCTGTGCAGTATAGGGCGGTTGGTCATGTTCGTCAAACGCCGTCATCCTTGTGAGCCGGGCGCGTCAGTCTCGTCAGGTTGAACGAACCGGCGGACTCGGGTATATTGAACGTCGCACATCGGTGAAGCCCTTGATCCGTTCACCAGATCCACTCTTGGAGGCGTGAGATGCGCGTGCGGGTCCACTCTCTCGGCCGTGTCATAACCGGCCTGCTTCTGCTCGCCTGGCTAGCGGCACCCGCACCGGCCGGCGCCGCGCTGGGGGCACGCACGGCCGGTGCGCCTCCCGTTCCGCCGATATGGCCAGTGCCCGACCTCGTCGGGGACATCCGTGACCTCCTGGTACAGTACTACAATCAGGAGGCAACACCGGGCACGCCATATTACTTCCTGGCGCCGGAGTGGGAGTCGGACAAGCAAGACGCCAGCAAGGATCCGGACACGATGTGGGAGCACTTCGGTGGTCCCGGGACGGCGTGCCATGCGTCCACGACCAACGGGCAGTTCATCGACTGTGCCGGTAACCGCCTGGCGGCCACCTTCGGGCTGCCCTACAGTGGCGGACTGAAACTGTTCAACGCCGCCAGCGGTTACTACGCCAACGACGCCTACGCGCAGATGGCGGGCTACTACGCCTTGTACCACGCCTTCGTGCGCGACTTCGACGCCGCCAACCCAGGGGCCTACAACGCGGCCGGGGCCCGCGATGCCAAGCGCTACCACGAACGTATGATCAGGGCCTACGAGGCCCACATGCGCGACACGATCATGAAGATGTTCCGCGACACACGCGCCGACGCCCAGTTCCAGGCTGACATGACGCGGTCCATCGGCGCCGTGGCGACGAATTACGCGCGGTTGGTCGAGGCCATGGAGGAGTTCGACCTGTGGGCCTCCGCGGGCGATCGGCGCAACGCGCTGGCCCTCGTGAACGCGATAAACCAACGCATCTGGTGGGAATGGGTGTGGACCCAGGTCGACGGACCACGCACCGCCGGGTTCGTGAATCTGGGCAGCGAAGCCACCTATCAGGTCGCTGCAGCCGCCGATGGGCAGTGGGTCGGCACGCACCAGTTCGTGTACGATGGGGAGACCATCGGCAGCCTGCGCCCGGCACCGCTCGACGTCGGCGGCTACGACGGCTTGTGGTTCGACGCGGACTACACGGTACCGGGGGAGTGGTGGTGCTATGGTCGCTATGCCGGCAACTCGGCGGCCCAAGCCCAGTGCCTGGATCAGGCCGCGCGCGAGAGCAGGGACGGCTCGAAGTCTCCCTTCGGGCAGTACTACGGTCCGGAAAACGGCGAGGCCAATTGCGACTCCCGGTCCGGCGGCGTGACGACAGAGACCTGCGAGGTCACGAACCTGGGCTCCATCGCCGAGGAGTGGACATGGACCTTCGCCGGCGCCCGGACGGGCATGTTCCTGATCAAAGAGCTGAGTGCCGCGGGTGACGCCGATACGCCCGCCGGGGCGATCGGCCCCAACGAGTACGACGTGGTCACCGCGCGCCTGGGCTACGGCATCTCCGGCTGGCACGGTGGCTCGGGTTTCCACGACGACCTGGAATGGACCTTCAACCCGAGCGTGCCGGTCGTTTCGATACGCACGATGTCGGGCGGCAGGCACGATTTCGAGATGCAGGACGGCCGCTTCAGCCTGGGCGAGACGGACGTGTCCACGGTCTCGGGGGGCGGCCGGAAGGGGGACACCTGGGGCGAGGACAGGCAGGAGTATCCCGGTGCCATCGAAAACCACGTGCCGGGACCCAACCCCCTCTACGGGTCGTTCCTGTTCTCGCTCGTGCTGGGCGATCAAACCTCCGACGGGCTGAGCGCCTCGTTCTACGACCAGTATCACCGCAACCAGGTCGATGAGTTCAACAACTGGATCTGGCTGATGCAGTCCACGTACTACCGCTGCATCGGCGTCGCCGATCCGTCGGACTCGAGCTGCCTGGCCTTCAGCACGATCCACTGGCCAAACCCAGCGACGATCAACCGGGCGCGCCTCTACACGCGGCCGGAGGACAGCGGCATCAATCTGCGCTTCCGATACCTGTGGCGCGACCCGAGCGGCGGCCTCGACGACGGCTTCATCGGCGAGCGCGACATGAGCTGCCGCGGGGATCCCGGCCTGCCGTGGCGCCACGTTCAGGACTGGGCGGTGAACGCCAACGCCGGCTACCTGTTCGACGAGGGGGGCTTCGGCGCCTACAACGAACTGCTGCAGGGACTGGGTGGCTCCATGCGCCTGCTGGCGGCGCGCTATCCGCTGGATCCGGTGGACCCCTCGCTGACCGGTGAGTACATTCTCCAGCGCACCGACGTGCTGGGCCCCTGGTACAGCGACGCCTATAGCCAGGTCAAGGGGATCCTGAGCCTCTTCAAGAACCGAGCCGCGGTGGGCGGCTACGGTTACGTCCCGGACATCGAGAACTCCACCTGCGCCGGCTTCAACCCGATGGTCCCGGGAGATCGCAACAACGTGATGATGCTCGCCTGGCAGGTGGGCACCGGCGACTCAGTGAGCGCCACCACGGCCCGCCGGGCGATGTGGTACAGCATCGCCGCGATGTGGTACTGGTGGTATGACACCGCGTGGCTGGACGTCGATGCGACGGTGTGGTGACCCCGGGCCGTCGGGGGCGAGTTCGAGGTGCCGCATTGAGTGGTGGGCGGGTGGTTCGGAGAGATTACGCCACAGCCACAGCGTTCCCCATGGTGTGTGGTGTCCGCCGGCGAGTATCGCCGGCCGCGGGAAGCGCACTCCCCGCCTCCTACTTGTTTCTCCACGACATCCTCCTTCGATGGCGGATGCCTCACCCCTCATCACACCGCCGACGGTGTCAGGCAAGACCTCGTAGGGTCCGGGTGGAGATTGTAGGACAAGGACAGGTAGCCGCACCCATCCCGCCATCCATACTAATGGTCGGCCACTACGCAGCGTGTGTCGACTGATTCGTACTCCGCGGCTATATGATAGGTATTTGACAAACATGTTATCATGAGTTTGACAAACATGTTATCATGAATCGAGGGTAGTCTGTTGTGAGCTGTGCGACTCCGGTTCCCCAACCTTGGAGGTATCCCGATGGACCAAATCGTAACTGAACTGCGCACTCTGTCTCGGATGACGTGGTTGTTCCTGATTGTTGTCCTGCTGGCGTTCATGCTTGCTACGGCCTTCGCCGTAAGAAAGATCTACCCACCGCAGCCAAAGCCACTCCCGGCGGAGCCGGACGCCATCGGCGGCGTAGTCTACTGCGACTACGACTCGGACGGGCTTCCCCTTTCCGGCAGCGACGTGGGGGCGCCGGGGGTGACAGTCGAGCTCCACTCACTTGGCGATGGGTCGCAGCGGTCCGATGTCACTAGACTCTCAGGTGAGTACCGCGGGGCGTACCAGTTCACAAACGTCGCTCCGGGCGAGTACGAGATTCGTGTTGTGGAAACCACACTACCGGCCGCCCTGAAGCCGCCGAACCGGACACAGCCGCCAGCCGGTGCCGATTGGCCAACGCAAACGATGTTCCCCACGCTGGCCATCGTTGGCCCCCATTTCGGATACGTGGTGCCCAGCCTTGGTGCTTGCCCATAGGTGTCTGCTGCGCGAAACTCGGGTGGCCGCATCACTGCAGCGCCCGCGCGACGCGCCGGGAACGAACTGCAGCCGTCGCAGGCATGGCGTCGCTCGACGGATCGCTCGCGTAGTTGGGCAGTCTGACCTTCGCTGGTTCGGAGGCCGGTGTTGAACGACCTGCCAAGCGGCACGCTCACCTTCTTGTGCTCGGACGTCGAAGGCTCCACCCACCTTTGGGAACTTCACGCCGACCAGATGCTGGTGGCGCTCGCGATTCACGATGCCATCGTTGTGGCGGCCGTCGAGGACCACGATGGCCACATTGTGAAGCCGGCCCGGGGCGGCGACAGCTTCCTGGCCGTATTCCGTCGGGCGCCGGACGCCGTTGCGGCCTGTCTGGCAATGCAGCGGGCGCTGTGCCGCCACCAATGGCCAGCGGAGACACCGATACGGGTTCGCATGGCTCTCCACACGGGCGAAGCTGAGCTGCGCGATGACCAGTACTACGGTGTCGACGTCAATCGTTGCGCGCGGTTGATGGCCATCGCCCACGGCGGCCAGACTCTCGTTGCGCGGTCGACTTACGAATTGGCGGTCGGTCACCTGCCGCCCGACACCGTCCTCCGGTCATGCGGCCCGCATCGGCTGAAGGACTTGCGGCGGCCTGAAGGCGTGTTCGAGCTGTGCCATCCGGACCTGCCCGATCAGTTTCCCCCCTTGCGGTCGCTCGGCGCGTTGCCCAACAACCTTCCGCTCCGGCTTGACAGCTTCATCGGGCGCCAGGCAGAGGCGGAGAGCATCATCCGGGCTATCGCTGGTGCCCGGATTGTGACACTGACGGGCCCCGGCGGGATCGGCAAGTCACGCCTCGCGCTGCACGTTGCAGCCGAAGAGGTTGAATCGTTCGATGCCGGCGTGTGGTGGGTCGACCTCGCGGCGCTGTCCCAGCCAGACGACATCCCCCGCGCCCTTGCGGCAGTCCTTGGCGTGCGGGACGAAGTCTCTGAGCCGCTCGTCTTCCTGCTGGCCCGTTTCCTCGCCGACCGGGCCGCGCTCCTGGTACTCGACAACGCGGAGCACCTCAGAGCAGACTGCGCGTCTATCGCCGAACAACTCCTCGAACGATGCCGCGACCTTCGCGTGCTCACCACCACCCGTGAACCGCTGGGGCTGCCGGGCGAGTTGGTGTGGCTTGTTCCCCCGCTGGCACTCGACGCTCCGGCCGACGGCGACGCGCCACCCGACGAAGTCGGCGGCCACGATCCGGGAATCGCTGACGCGGTGGCGCTGTTCGTCGACCGGACGCGTCTAGTCAGGCCAGGTTACCGCCCCTCCGGGCACGACCGGGAGGCGGTAGTCGACATCTGCCGCCAGCTGGACGGAATACCGCTGGCGATCGAATTGGCCGCCGCGCGGATGAGCGTTCTCTCTCCCGGCGACATCCTGGCACGCCTCCCGGACCGGTTCCGGCTTCTGACCAGCAAACGGCCGTCAGAGCGCCGTCACCCGTCTCTGGCGTCGGTTATCGAGCTCAGCTACGAGACCCTGTCGGAAAGCGAGCGGCAACTCTTCAACCGCCTCACGGTCTTTGCGTCGGATTTCAGCCTCGATGCAGCGGAGCGTGTCGGCACCGACGGTGTCGCCGCGAGCGGAGAGGTATTCGATCTGCTGGCTGGTCTGGTCCGCAAGTCGATGATCATGGCCACCGAGGACGCCAGTGGGAGGACGCGTTACCGCTTCTTGGAGACACTGCGCATCTACGGGCGTGAGCACCTGAGCGCCTCGGGCGATTCCGATGCCGCCCACCGCGCGATGGCTGACTTCTACACCGGCTTCGTCGAGGCAGCGGAACCGGAGCTCACTCGTGTCGGAGACGAGGCGGTCCGCCGCATCTCCGCCGAGCACGACAACCTCCGTGCGGCCCTGCGCTGGGCCGTGGCACAGGGCGATGCCGACGTGGCACTGCGCCTGGCCGGCATCCTTGGGCGCTACTGGTATGTCGGAGGCCACCTGCGAGAGGGCAAGGAGTGGTTGGAGGCTTGCCTAAGCATGCCGGAGGCAAGCTCGGTACCGACGGCCGTCCGGGCAAGGGCGTTCCGCGCCGCCGGAACGCTGGCCTACGCTCTGGGCCAATCAGCTGCGGCGGGAGACTTCTACCAACACAGCCTCGAGGGATTTCGTGCCGACGGCGACCGGGCCGGAGAGGCGCGGGCGTTGAACGACCTGGCCGTGCTCCAGTATCAATCCGGTCAACTGGACGCTGCTCGTTCCTTGTACGATCAAAGCCTGAGGATCAAGCGGGAGCTCGGCGACACGCACGGCGTAGCGAATACGCTGGCAAACCTCGGTTTGGTTGCGCATTGGGCAGGTGAGTTGGACCGGGCAGAGGTAGCATTTGTTGAGAGCTTGGATCATGCCCGCGCCGCTGGCGGGGACCGCCTCGTCGCCAAGGTCGTGCTCCATCTTGCGGGCGTGTCGCTTGCGCACGGTGATCTGGTATCAGCCCAGGAACGGTGCGAAGAGGGCCTGCAGCGGCACCGCGCGCTGGGCGACCAAGCCGGCACGGCGCTGGCCCTGGTCGCTCTGGGCAGAACCCTGCGCGAAGCTGGTGAGGCACACCGGGCGATGGACGCGGTGGAGCAGGGCCGCACGGTCGCGGAGTCGATCGGGTATCGCTGGGGTGTGGCCGACGCGTTGGAGGTTAAGGCATCCCTCCACGCCGACGCCGGAGAATGGGACACGGCTTGGTCGGAGCTCCTGGCGAGCAAGGCGGTTTGGGAGGAGATCGGCGACCAACAGAGCCTGGCCAACGTACACGACGTGCTGGGGCGAGTGGCGCTCGCGCGTGGCGACTGGCGCCAGGCGGCCCGGCTCCACCGCGACTGCCTGGTCATTCGCATGGGGCTGGACAGCCCTTCGCCACTCATGTGTTGTGTCTGCATCGAGGACCTGGTGGGCGTCCTGGCGATGTCCGGCCAGCATGAGAATGCCGCCAATCTGGCCGGCGCGGCCTCGGCACACCGTCAACGCTGCGGCGTGCCCCTCACTCCAATGGCCAGGCGCCGGATGGACGGGCACCTGACGGCCGTGCGCAACGCGTTGGGCGAGGACGGCCTGGCCGACTGCCTGGCGGCCGGCCGGTCGCTGTCGCTCGACGCGGCGCTGCAGCAGGCGCTCGAACTGGCGACCGCGCTCGCCGGTCCCGATTCCGACCAGGACGCACCCGATGCCTGGTCGTCCGCTGATTCGGCTGAGCGGCCGTAGAGTCCGTGCGTCAATCGTGACCACGCCGGCACCAACAACAGGAGGCAGCAGACCATGATTACACAGCCAAACTCAGCCCGTTGGATAACCCGCATCTTGGCCGTGGCAGCACTTGCGACGTTCACCGGTGCCTGTGATCGGTCTCCATCCGGCACGGGTGATGTGCAACCCGATGCTGCCCTGGGGGTAATCGAACCTGAGTCCGGCGACAAGTTCGAGCTTTTCACATGCCAACCGCTGGGACCCGATGTCGCACAGCCACCGCCATTCGAGCCGCCGATCGTCGCCCCAGACGGAACACGCTACGACCTGCCGCCGGACGAACCTGAGGAGCCAGGGCCGTGCCCTCCGGGTGAGGTCCCCGTTCCGGAACCGCTGTACGGACCGAAAGGACCTCCGGTCGTCTTGCCGCCCAGGACCGGTCAGGTGCCAGTTTCAGGTCAGGACGCACACACTGCCGTGCAGCTGGAGGGCCGCAGGCAGCGGGGCCTGATGGCTCCTCCGGGGCAGTTCAGCCCGTACTACTACGCGGTAATGCACCAACCGGGACCAGTCAGCGGCGCGGGGTTCATCACCCAGATCGAGAAGCCGGAGGTGAACGATAACGGTCACAGCCTCAACGAGGTCGCCATCATACGCGGCCCACTGGACGGGGCGTTCGATTCCGTCGAGATCGGCTGGCGAGTGGCGCCGGTGCACCACAGCACCCCCAATGCACACCTCTTCGTGTTTCATTGGTCAGGCGGCAAACCGACGTGCTACAACGGATGTGGCTGGGTCCAGACCAGTGCCACCGTCTATCCCGGTTTGCCCCTCCCCGCGGGAAAGAAGAAGGCACTGCGGTGGCTGAGTTTCGACGGCAACTGGTGGGCCATCTATGGCAAGCAGTACGTCGGCTACTTCCCCGCGGACGGGTGGGCGTCGCCGTTCACGGAAGGCGAGGAAGTCCAGTGGTTCGGCGAGGTGGCCGAGTTGGCCCTGCCGTGGAACGAGATGGGCTCAGGGTCGAAGTGGCCGTCGCCGACGGCCAGTTGGATGAGTGCCCCATGTGTGATCGGCGTGAACGCGCCTGCCTCATGCGTCGTCACGGTACCTCCGCCGCCATTTACGGCCTACTACCCGTATTCCATGGAGACGGCGCCGCCAGCGACTCCTGACATGTATCACTACGGCGGACCGAATCAGTAGTCGGCCAGAAATGTCCGCGTGGACTGACCCGCGTTCCACAACTGTGGAGACACACAACAGGCCGCCAACCCGCGCCAGCACTGAACGATCGGGCCTTCCGGCCCGATCAGGGGTGTGTCTACAGAACGGGGTGTGTCGCGGCGCACTTGATTCCTATGTCCCCCATGTATCACTTGACCAAACGCACGCACGGCTTTCCGAGATCACCGCACAGACTAGTACCGCCGGGCGGAACTGACGCACCGGTCTTACAGTCACCGTTAGGCCGCAGACGCGCGTCCGAA
>CAYYVH010000070.1:0-15470 GCA_964475075.1 uncultured Anaerolineales bacterium
CGCGAGAACTTCAGGTCGAGCACCTGGGCCATGGTGTGGATGAGGAGGGTCTTGGGCAGCCCCGGCACCCCCCTGAGCCGGCTGTTGCACCCCCGCGACCACGCGGCGGACACGCGCCCAGGGGGTCGAAACCCGAATCGACGTCTCAATACCACACCCGCCGCGGCTTGCTGGCCGAACGGTCCGCGCGTCGCCGCCCTCCGGGTCCACTCCTCCGTCAGGTCCGCGAGCCGCTCGCGAGCGCCCCGCGTCACCGGCGGTTCGCTGCCGTCGACGGTGCCGATGAGATGCAGGATCTGCGCGTCGAGTTGGTTGAGGAAGTTGATGACGTCCTGGAAGGTCTGTTGGCGCGTCTGTACGAGTACGTCTTCGAGCTCCGTGATTTCCCCCGCAAGCGCTTCTCCCGCTGCCGCGATGGTGTCCGCGGATTCGCTCTGGGCGGTGTTCTCGACCACGGCATCCACTTGATCACGCACGTCCCGCAGCGTCAGCACCGATTCGTAGAGGTCACGGACCATGTCATGGGCCTGCTTCACGAACCGATCCTGCTCGGCGTACTGCGCCGCGGTCGCCTCCCTCCGCGGGTCGGGCGCGACCTCGTATGCGCATGCGAGCCGGGCGCCGCCCGGTGTCACGCCACCGCGCAGGAGCCACGCGTGGGGGCGCGCCCCGCTCAGCCGTCACGCCACGGCCACGGACGACGCCCTCCGGCGCATGAGCTGCCTTGTAGCGTCCGTCGGCGCTGTATCGGTGGATCCACCGGTCGCCCACCGCGACGTACACGTCGCCGTCGGCAGCGACGGCGACGTCGCGCGGGAAGGGCGGGAACCCCCGGCTGCTCTCGCCCACGATGGGCCACTGCGCCAGCAGATCGCCCGTCGGTGAGTAGCGCAGCATGCAGTCGGTGCTGACGCGAGTCCCGCCGGAGTCGTACGCGTACACGCTCAGGAGGATCGAGCCGTCGGGCGCGGCGGCGAGGCCCAGCGGCCAGTTGGGCGGCTCGCCACACGATTGAGCGATCGGCCAGGAGTGCCGGAACGCGCCATCCGCCGCAAAGCGCTGCACCCGCAGGTTGCCCGCATCCTGGACGAACACCTCTCCCTAAGGCGCGACGGTGACGTCGATCGGGGTGTGGAAGGTACCCGGGGCGGAACCCCGCCGGCCCCAGGCGGCCAGAAGGCGAAGCGGCCGTCCCCGAACGGCTGGCCGACATATGAATCGAAGCGGTGCAGGCTCAAGTTGAGGCCGGTGGGCACCGGGTCCACCTCGATCGACAGCCGGCCCGTGAAGGGCGAGTGCACGCGCAGCGGCTCGACGGGGGCGACCCAAAGGTCTCAGAAGTCTTGGCATGTCCCGTCCCAGCAGTACGCGCTTATGCCGGCTTCTTGCGTCTCGCCACCCACGGTGAGCAGCGCCCGCGGCGGCGGCTCGAAGCGCGGTACGTACCGCGTGGGGGTGGGCGGCGGGGTGGAGGTCGCCTGCGCGGCGGCTGGATCGGCCGGTAGGGAGGGTGCCCCGGCGACCGGGGTCGGCTGCGGCGTGGCCAGCTGGCCGGCCACGATCAGCGCCGCGACCGCCAGCAGCGGTCCGGCCCGCGCGGCGACGGCGTGCCTGGTGTGATGCGATGTCGAGATCAAGGATGGCCTCCTCGCGAGCGCTCTCGTCACTACCAACCATGTGAGGGCGCTGCCATGCCACGGGTGCCAGCGCCCACTACTATACCACGGCTTGGCCTACGGCCGGCCAGCGATGCCGGCAGTGCGATTGGGTCTCACTGCGCGGCGGAGCGACGTACCGAGGAGGTGGAACGCGAAGCACGTCGTCGTGACGGCCAGGATCGGATAGAACACCTCAAGGGGGTCATCGAACATCCTGCCCTGGACGTCCTGGAGCATGTTGCCCCAGCTGGCATCCGGTGGCTGTATGCCGAAGCCCAGAAAGGAAAGGGTGCCTTCGAGCATCAACATCGCGCTCACGCCGATGATCGTGGTCAGCAGGAGGGGCTCTGCGACGGCGGGAATCATCTTCCGCCAGTCGGCCAGCCCGCGGACGACGGAGCCTCGCGACGCGTCTCCCCCCTTCAGCGCCACGACACGGTCCCGGACCATGCGTGCCGCGGGCATCCAGCCGAATAGCACGAGCACGATGGCCACGAGCGTGATGGAGCCGCCGCCGACGACGTTCATCGGCACGATGGTGTATGCGATCAGTAGTGCTGGTAGAAGCGGAAACGCGATGAGGTAATCCGTCAGACCTCCGATGGCGCGATCGGGGAGGCTGCCAAGAGTGCCGCTGATGATACCGACAAGGGTGCCCAGCAGCGCGCCGAGCGCGGCCGCAATGACCGCGACGAGGAGCGAGGTCCGGCCGCCCACGGCAAGCCGGGTGGCATAGTCGCGGGCGCTGCGGTCGGTGCCGAGGATGTGGAAGCCGTCGTCGCAGGTAGACAGCGGGCCGAGGTTGCGGCATGACACGTAGTGCTCCTCGGGGATGCTGTCGGCGTCGTAGGGTGTGACCAGAGGGCCGATCAACACCGCCATGATGATCACTGACACGAGGACCAGGCTGAACCGCGCCAGGCGCATCCGGACGAACCTCGGCCAGACTTCGCGCCATTGTGGTGGGCTGTAGGACAGGTCCGGCCTGGAGAAATCCCACGCGAGCTCCATCGCGTTGCCGACTGCCGCCTGGCGCCGCACCGCGGCGCGGCGGTCCCCGAACGCGTGGAGCAGATCGCTCACCAAGATGGCGAGGACCACCAGCAACGCGGCGATGACGAGGTACGCCTGCAAGACAGGCCAATCCTGTCCGTACAGGGCTTCGACAAGCAGCCGGCCCGTGCTTGGATAGGCGAAGACGGTATCCTGAACTACTTCGTAGCCGAACAACACCGGCAGCTGGTATATGGCGATGGCAAGGAGTGGCACGAGTGCGGCACGCAGCAGCCCAGACTGCGGGGTGCGGTCGCCGTCGACATCCGCCGCCTTGGCATGGCTGCCGAGGTCCGGGCCGCGCCGCAGCTCACGCGTTCGGCCGCGCAGGAAGTGGCTCCATGCCACTGCGAGCGGCACGGCGACGATGACGACCGGAATGGCGAGGTGAACGGTCCGGTCCAGCAGTGATCCGGGCTGCGCACCGAGGAGGTGCAGCAAGCTGCCGGGCTCAGGTGGCCGCAGCGCGTGCGAGCCGCCGCTCGGCAGGTACGGTAGGCCCCGCTCCATGAACTGGTGGTTGAGGACGATGATGGCCAGGAGCCCCGCCCAGGAGGGCAGCACGGAGGTGCCAAGGGAGGCGAACGCACTGAATGCGGCGTCGGCGGTCCGCCCGCGCCAGGCCGATGCGGCTAGCCCGATGGGGACGGCCAGCAGCAGGCCCAAAGCCAACGCCAGGGACAGATCCAGGAACGTGTTCGCAAGCCGATCGCGGAGCATGATGCTGACCGGGCGGTGCTTGGTCCACGACGTTCCGAAGTCGCCGCGGATGATCCCGCGACCATCCCCCTGCCACTCTGGTTTCAACACACCCATCCAGTCGTCGCCGGTCAGCCACGCGGCAAACCTTAGTGGCACCGGTTTGTCCAGCGCCAGGATCCTCTGCGTGTTCTCGATGTCCCGGTCGCTGAATCTCGCGTGGGGATCCGAGATGAGCCGGAGCTGGGAGAGCATGCCGCCGGGCGCCAGGTGCAGCAGGGCGTAGATGGCCATCAGGGACAGCAGGAGGATGCCGATGACCAGCAGCAGGCGGCGGAGCACGTGTCTGGCCATGGTTGTCTCCCCCTTATCGCGGCGTAACCGAAGGAAACCAAGCCCATTTTACCAAATAGGCGTTGCGGGGGGTACAGAAGACTGGGTGCTGCCGGAATGACGTGTCCATCAGCGCCCGCCGCCGTGTTATCATGCATGGCCGCGGCGTGCGGCCGGGCCGACGGGCCGACGGTGGGCGTCGTACCGTCACGGTCGCGCGCGGCCAGACGTAATACCGCCCGGATTGCATCCTGAGGCGAGGAGGTCGAGATGGCCCTGCGAGAATCGCTGACCCACTCCAAGGTTCGAACTGCCTCGGCTCGGGCAGCGCTCGTCGCCACCTGCATCGCGCTGTTGGCCTCAGCCCTGGCATCGACCTCGCTCGGGCGGATCCCTCGTGCGAGCGGGGCGCCAGGCATCGTGCCCCACGACCTCATCGCGCAAGAAGGCGGCACCATCCAGGTCATGCGCGCCGTTGGCGATCGGATCTGGATGGGCTTCGGACCCCGCGTTGTAGGTCTCGACCCGTCCGATCCTGCCGCCCCGCGCATGGTCGGGCGCAGCCCCGTGCTGAGAGGCAGCGTGCGCGACCTCGCCATCGGTTCGACTGAGCCCAACGCGGTGGGCGGCCGACCGGACGTGGCGTGGGCCCTGCTCGCCGGCGACGAGATCGTCGGCATCGACATTCATGACCCGACCCGGCCCGCCGTGGTGGGACCGGTGGAACACATCACCAATGCCGCCGGGATCGCTCTCGTCAACGACCACCTATGGGTTGTCGCCGACGGGGGCGAGATCTTCGGCCTGGACGTCAGTGATCCACGTACGCCTCGCGGTTCGGGACGATTGACTCTGAACCGAATCAGCGAGGTACAGCACGTCGGCGCCATCGACGGACACGTCGTGGTGGGGACAAGCGGCTACGGCACGCCGTCGACGCCGGTGCTGCACGTGATCGACGTGCAGAATCCGCTGCAGCCGACGGCGGTCGGATGGTTGGAGAACCCTGGTCCCAAGGACTGGACCGCACGTGACGCCTACGTGTCCCACGGCACCGTCTGGCTCGTCGGCAGCTATCCGGACGCGCTGTTGGCGGCGGATGTGAGCGACCCCTCGTCACCGACCGTGTTGGCGCGACTCGAGTCGGACGACTACTACATTCCGGTTGGTTTGGTCGTCGCGGGAGGCCGGGCGTACGCCACCGGCGGCGACGGCGGGCACAACTACTTCAGGACCGCCGTCGTGGATGTGAGTGACCGCACGGCGCCGCGCGCGTTCGCCCGACGGTCACTTATCACCCGGGGTATCAGATGTCGCGGCCGGAATGCGCGCGATCTCCAGCACGAGGCGCAAGGCCTTGTTGACCGCCTCGGCGCCCGGGAACGCCTCGGCCACATCGGGATCCAACAAGACCAGGTTCGTGCCCTCCCGGAAGCGATCGGCGTACTTGCCCCGCTCGCCACCTTTCAGCAGCTCTGTCAGATCATATTCTGGCCGCAACTCGTCGCTCAGCTCACTCGAAGTCCCCTGACTCATAGGCTTGTCTCTCCCGTCGCGTCAGCTGTCGTGCGCTGACGATGCGAATTCGATCTTCATAAACGGCATGGGCGACAATCAGCAGCCGGCCGGAGGCTGATGACCCAACCATTATGGACCGCTCCTCGTCCGGTGAGTGATCAGGATCCGAAACCGTAATCGAGAGCGGGTCGCCGAAGACAGTCGCCGCCTCGGTGAACGAAACGCCATGCTTGCGCTCGTTGGCGGCGGGTTTTCTCGAATCCCACTCGAACTCCATCAACAGAAGTATAGCTGCGTTGCGGGGCACAGCCCATGTATGTCGGGGCGCCAGCGGCCCTCCTGACCCGCGCACGGGCAGCCTGCACGTCGTCTCGCTCGCCGGCTCCGCCATGCGTAACGGGGACGCGCGCGCTGCGTCATCCAGAACAGAGCGAACCGGAGGACGCCCCGCCTTGTCATCAACCCACCGGGCCGTCGGGCCCGCGCTCGCCGGCCTCGCCACGACCGTGTGTCTGATCCTTTTGTCGGGCGCGCCGATCGGCTCTGCACAGCAGGGGCGCGGCATTCCACTGCCCCTCGTGGCGGCGGCCTGCTACTCCTCCAACCCCTACTTCGCCACCACCGCCTTCGCACCGCCCTGCTCCCGGTGCGTCGCGGCCGTCACCGCTTTCCACCGGAGCATCGATGCGTCCGACCGTTACACCCTCGCCACGCGGCCGTCGATGGCGTACATGGTCCCCGACAGCGCGGACCTGGCGGGCAAGTCGGGCTTGGGCGATATCGACATCGAAGAGAGAGGTGGCGCTTTCAGCCACGTGAGCTTGAAGATCGTTGTGGACATGAACTTGTCACCCGAGTGGGTGGCGGTGTTCCAGGATGAAGGCTGGGGCGCCGTTCACTGGAGTGCGATCGGTGATCCGAGGGCTTCTGACAGAATCATCATGCGGTGGGCTGCAGCCAACAGCCACGTGGCGTTCACCCACGATCTGGACTTCGGCACGCTGCTAGCTGTCACGGGCGCGACCGGCCCGAGCGTGATCCAGGTGCGTGCCCAGAACGTAATGCCGGATCACTAGCGACCGATCGTGGTCAGAGCGATCCACCGGTTTGCGGATCCACTCGCGGCCGGTGCCCTCGTCGTGTTGGATGAGGGCAGGGCCATCGCCCGTGTGCTTCCGCTGCGCGTCTGAGGCAGGGCCAAGGGCATCAGCCGAGAATCGCTTCGAGGCCGGCGGTTTCGACTTCCACTCCGACGTCTACGGCATCATGTGTCCTGCCGGCGCGAGTCAGGCTGCTTGCCACCCGATCTGGAGGGCATCGTGGTGAACACTCCGTGCGAGTACGTGTCCTGATCCAGGTCGTTCGAGGCCTGCGCCTGGTGAAGCCAGAGGTCCCAGTAGGCGAGAAGCTCTGCCTCGGTCAGGTTCCGGAGGTCCAGATCCTCTTCGCTCAAGAACTCGTCACGCAGATCCATCACGACTCCCCGTGCGGCTCGAACGGCAGTACACCCTCGGCGCGCGTTCGGATGGTCTCATGTGCGTCGATCAGGGGGAGGCCGGCCGTCTCGCGTTCCACCTCTGGCCAGCGCGCGGCCCATTCTCGCGCCGCCCCGGCGTACTCCGACAGACGCTCTTCGTTGGCGCGGATCGCCGCCCTGCGCTCCGCGTCGAGCGCCGCCTCCAGCTCCTCCCTGCCCCCGCTGACATGCTGGAGGAGCGGCCGCAGCGGTGCCAGTTTGGCGATGAGGTCGGGATGCCTGGCAGCAAGCGTCAAGATGTCCCTGGCACTTTGCGAGAATAGCAGCTGATCCCGCGGATCGGGCATCAGGCGTGCCAGCTCGCCAATGACGACGTAGTCCTTCTCGCGATTGGTCTGCTTGAGAGCCGCCAAGTGTCTGGCGTTGACGAAGGGTGGCTCGCGCCCCTCCTGTTCATCCCACAACTCACTCAGCGCCCGCGCGGACAGGCGTGGCGGTCGGGAAACGAAGTCCGTACGGACCCTCAGGTCTCCGTGGCGGAACTGGAAGTGTGAGCTCCATCCACCTGCCAGCCAGCGTGGGTCGAGTGGCGCGCCGAATCGGTAGCGCCCACCATGGTCGGCCAGCACACTCAGAATGTGACTCGTGGCTTCCGTATCCTCACGGATGACCCAGTCGCCATCTTTGCTCATGATTGCGAGCCGGTGGAGTACAACGGCTTGGCCTGAGCTGATGACGGCCCGCAGCCGACCGTCGTTGAAGCGCTTCGTGAGCTGGAGATAGACGTTCATTTGGTCCGTTTGGCCCGCCGAGTGATTGGGTGGGAAGCCGGTGCGTTGGGTCGATTATGACGCGGGCACGGTGAGGTCGCAAGCGCAGCCTTAGGGGGGTGGCCCACGCTTGCCCTCGACGACAACGGGACCGACCAGCCGATCGGCGGCGGCAACATCGTCGTGCACAAGGAGTAGCTGCGTCTTCTGCGAGGTGGAAGGCGCAGGGACGGGGGCGGCCAATCCTATCGGCCGCCCCCGCGCTCGTCTGCTTTGGCGTCGCCAGCTACGGCATGTTCACGCTGATCGTGGTACCGTCACAGTCGCCGTCGGGGTCGTGGTTTCCAGCCGAGTCGTAAGCCAGCGAGGCGTGGCTCACACCGTCGATGGCGAAGGTGATGGTGGTCTTGTTCTTCGGCACTGCGGGGCTCGTCACCGTGCACTCGCCCAACCCGTTGGTCGTGCAGTCTGCCGTTCCCGAAGCGCCGGCAAGCCACGAGCCGCTCACCGTCGCGTTGGCGACCGGATTGTGCGCAGCGTCGTGGACCAGGATCGTGATCACCACCTGCCACTTCTTGCCCAAGTCCTCAGCGATACCGTCCAGATCGCCAACGTGCATCGTGGGGGCCGCGTCGTCGTCCAGGTTCGTGACCGACACGTCGTCGACGTCCAGACCAGCGTAGTTGAGATCGTCGCTGGTCGCTGTCGTGATGATAGTGTACGCCACATCGCCGTCTGACTGAATGTCGTCTACGCCGGTCACGGTCACCGTCTGCGACATGTTCCAGTTGCCCGAATCAAACGTCAGGCTTGTCGGCTCTACGGTTCCCTCGGTGTCATCGCTGGTTACCAGGCCGATCACGACCTCCGCCGTCGGGGGAGTATCGAGGACGACGGTGAACGTGTCGTTGCCGCCACCCTCCGTCGTCACCAGACCCGACGTCGGGCTGACGGTCACGCCGGGGACGGCGCTGGATCGGGCGCTGGCGGCGGACATGACGCTGACCGATGACCCCTACGGGACGCCGGAGGAGGGGGAGCAGGAGCAGTGGGTGCCGGCGTGGGCGGTGGGGCGGCTGGTGGAGCGACCGCGAGAGATGACGGCGCAGATCGAGGCGTTTCTGGCGGCAGACGGGGAGGTGCAGCTGGATCGGGCGCTGGTGGCGGGGTACGACTTCATGCAAGACGCGGCGGAGGAAGTCGCGGAAGAGCTGAAGGCCGCGGGAGTGCCGGACACGGGGATCACGCGCTTGCTGGGCCGCGACTGGACGGCGGATGTGTTGCGCCAGCTGCTGCAGGGGCGAGGGTACGACCTGGCCTTCTTCGCGGTGCACGCGGAGCACTACGCGCACGACACGCCCCAAGGAGGCGAGATCAGGGCGGACGAGATCGCAGGCGGGACGGGAGAGGTGGCGGGGTCGGTGGCCTATGCCGCGGCGTGCCATGCCGGATTGTCGGTGCCGGATACGGAGGGGCACGAGGAGGCGAGCGACTTCCCCCAGGCATGGGCCAGCCGAGGGGCGGCGTTCGTGGGGCCGACGGGGGATGCCTACGGGCGGGACGAGGTGCTGTACTACCAGGAAGCACTGATGAGCGGATTCACGCAGGAGCTGGCGGCGCGGGACGGCACGGCGATCGGCGATGCGCTGGTGTGGGCGAAGCGGGACTACTTCGTCAGCCACGACCAGAGCGCGATGCATGAGAAGACGCTGGCGGGGACGGTGCTGTACGGGCTGCCGATGCTGCGGGTGCGGGTGCTGGGGGAGAAGGTGGCAGATCTCTCGTACGGTGCTGTGGTCGGCATCGTCGACCTCGTGGATATCGTGCCCCTCAGCGAGTCAGACTACGAACAGGCAAAACCAGAGCACCTGAGCGACGCGGAGTATCTCGGTGAGCCGTGCTATGGGTGGCACTTCGCGCAACCGAGCCGTCTGCCGCAACCTGTACCGTTGCGCGGCAAGATGGCGTTGTTCAACGTGCCGGACGAGATCGCCGTCAGTGCCGGTAGGGATCCTGCTAAAGGGGTGGCGGTGAACGTGGCCGACCCGGCCCGTCCGTTCGTGCTCTTCACGCTGCCGGACGAAGTCGGGGCCTACCGGGCGGCTCTGTACCAGTGGCCTTTCAGAGACGATGACGTTGAGCGGGAAGGCCGTCGCCGGGTCACGGATCCCCGAGCGCCGGGGGCGCTTTGGCGTATCGAGCTGAGGGGCGACCAGCTGCGTGCGGTGGCCGAGCGCGTTCTGTCGGCACTGCGGGCGAATGGCTACAAACCGACCGCCCTCGCCCGGACGCCCAAGGAGCCGTTCTACCTCGATGAGACGACTGGCCTGCGCTTGGCGCTGACGTTTCTTGCCGTGAAACCGCTGACGCGCTTTGACCGCATCGAACGGATTGAGGCAGGCGTGCGGCACATGAGCGACGAGGAGGCGTACTACTGGTTCAGCAAATGCACGGGCGGGTCACAGGCGATTTGGGCTCAGAAGGCGCTGCGCACGCTGTTGGCGGGGGAATAGCAGGTCAAGCCAATTAGGAGGATATGGCCATGGGCGATAAGGCTAAAACCGTCTACCGCGTATCGCCGGGGAAGAAGAAGTGGTTCGCGTCGTGGCCCTGTCCGCAGTGCGGGCGCTGGCGTAGCCGCTTCACGGACAACCAAAACCCGATCCGAGTGCCAAATAAGCCCTGCGCTAGCTGTCTGGCCGGCGATGACAAACCACCAACCGATCTATCCGACCGGGCAAGCCTGCCCGACATCCGCCACGCCACCGACCGTGAGGGGGCGTTCAAGCACGGCTGGACCGACGCAGTGACGATGGGAAAGGACTACGATACCTCGCGCGAGTACACTGCGTGGCAAAACCTCGGTTGCCGGATTGGCCGGGAGGTCGGCCCAGCACCGCCCGAGCTACGTGACCGCGTGTACGATGCGCTGGAGGCGATTTTGCACTGGCAGCGGCAACACGGCATCTACGTAAACCCGGCTGATGAGACCAGTGAACTCTAAATTAAGTTCGTGCTTGGGGACTCGACCATGACCGACCGTCCAGCGCTGCTCATCGAGGAATGGCTGCCGTTCGATACCATTGGCGCGGAGAGCCTGCGCGATGCAAGTGCCGCTCAGAAGCCACCTCTTTATCGACTCCACGTCTGGTGGGCGCGGCGGCCCCTGACGGTGTCGCGGGCGGCAATCGTGGCCAGCGTGCTGCCGGATTACGAGGCCATCACCCAGCACCCGGAGTTGTTGAAGCACTTCCCCACAGTCGAGGCCTATCAGCGATGGTTCGTGCGGTTGATGGGCATTTCCGGTAACCCCGTCGAAACCCGCAGCGTGCTGTTGCTGGCAAAGGAAACGGGGGAAAACCTCGGACCGAACCCCTATGGCTATCCCCGGGCGTTCACGACAAGTCCAAGCCCGGGCGACAGGAATCTCTTGCAGGAGGTGGTGGCCGCGACTTGGGGTACTGACCGTCTGACTGTGCTTGACCCGTTCGCCGGTGGGGGCGCTATTCCCTTTGAGGCCATACGCTACGGATTCGACACAATCGCAAACGAGCTCAATCCGGTTGCCGCGATTATCCTCACGGCGACGCTGGACTACCCAGCGCGTTTTGGCGAGGAACTGGTTGGCGACATCCGGAAGTGGGGCACCGAGTGGGCCAGCCGCGTCAAGGAGAGACTCGACCCATTCTTCCCCAAGACCACACCCAACGAGGACATCTTCGCTTACCTTTGGGCACGCACCGTCGCGTGTCCGGCCACCGGCAAGCCGGTGCCGCTTAGCCCGAACTGGTGGTTGAGCAAGAAGAGCGATCCTGTCGCAGTGCGTCTGCTCGTCGAGCCCAGTTACGACGAGCCGAGGTTCGAGATCGTGCGAGGTGACGAGATCGACTTCGACCCATATGAGGGAACAGTGAGCCGAGGTGTTGGTCGGTCGCCATGGACTGGTGAGACTGTCGAATACGACTACATCCGTCGTGAAGCCTTGGACGGCCGAATGTGGAGTACTCTGTACGCCGTTGCCACGAGGGGGAAGCGTCGGGACTACCGCGCTCCTTCAAAGGACGATCTCCGTCGTCACGACGCTGCGCTCAAGGAGTGGGCGCTTCGGCGTGTGGAATGGCAGTCAGAGGGGCTGATAACGGATGAAGCCATAGGAGCGTGCCACCCGAAGTACGATCCCCATCGCTGGGGTGTCAACACGTACTCCCAGTTCTTCTCACCAAGGCAGCTTCTGGCCTTGGTGTCCTACACCCAGGTTCTCTCAGACATAGCAGCAGAACTACGTATGGAGATGGAGCCCGAACGCGCCTCAGCCATTCACACCTATCTCGCTCTGGCGTTGGACAAGGCAATTACTTACAATTCGAAGCAATCTCGATACGATAGCAACCGTGGCGTTCGCAACGCCTTCGAACGACACGACTTCAGCCTCAAATGGAGCTTCGCGGAGTTTGACGCGGCGAGCAACCTGCTGCCGTGGGTCGTACGGCAGGTTGCGGACGCATACGGCGGCCTCGCCAAGCTGGTTGGGTCTCACGGCCAGATGCTCGGAGACCAGGAGCGGCCCCCAACCCGCCTATGGATCGCGTGTGAGCCAGCATACGACTTCAGCGATGTGGACGACAGGACGATCATTGCTGTGATCACCGACCCGCCGTACTACGACAACGTTATGTACGCGCAACTGGCCGATTTCTTCTATGTATGGCTAAAGCGGACTGTGGGTGAGAACTTTCCGGATTGGTTCCGAACGGTTCTAACGAACAAGGATGATGAGGCAGTTGCCAGCGTGGCTAGGTTTAGGGACTTGGGCAAGAACGCAAGTAAGCTTGCGGACCGGGATTACGAGCGGAAGATGGCCGCCTCGTTCCGCGAAATACACCGCGTACTGCGCGATGACGGTGTGCTTACGGTCATGTTCACCCATAAACGGGTGGAGGCGTGGGACACGCTTGCGACGGCCCTGATCAACGCCGGCTTCAACGTCAAGTCGTCCTGGCCCGTGCACACGGAGAGCGAGCATTCGCTCCACCAGGCCAAGAAGAACGCTGCTAAGAGCACCATCCTTCTCACCTGCCGCAAGCGTCAGCACGATGAGGAACCCACCTGGTGGGACGACATCGCGCCCGAGGTGCGCAAGGTCGCCCGCGAGAAGGCCACCGAGTTCGCCGAACGGGGCATCACCGGGGTCGACCTCTACATCAGCACCTTCGGCCCAGCCTTGTCGGTGATCTCGTCGCACTGGCCGGTACTGACCAGCGAGGTGGACGAGCGGACCGGCAATCCGATGCCCCTCCGCCCTGAGGTGGCACTTGACCTGGCGCGAGAGGAAGTAATCCGCCTGCGGCGGAAGGGACTGCTCCTTGGCCGGGACATCGAGTTCGACCCCCTTACCGATTGGTATCTAATGGCTTGGGACGCCTTCCGCGCCGAGCAGTTCCCGGCCGACGAAGCCCGCAAGCTGGCGTTGGCCATGGGACTCGAGATGGAACAGGACCTCATCGCCCGTCGGGTCATCGGCAAGAAGGGCAGCGATGTAATCATCCAGCAGCCCAAGCAACGGCGCGGGAAAGGCAAAGCCGACCCCGAGGCCGATACGTTCCCCCTGATGCTCGACGCCGTCCACACTGCTCTCCTGATCTACGACGAGGACGGCGGGGCCGCGTGCGGCGCCTTCCTCAAGCGGACCGGCCTCGGAAGCGACGGCCGATTCAAGTTGGCCGTCCAGGCGATGATCAACGCCATTCCACGCTCGAAGATTATGGGCGAGTTCGTGCGGAAAGAGGCCGAGTTGCTCGACGCGCTCCGGGCGGCCTACTTCGACGACCTGGAGTTGCCGCCTGAGCCAGAGGTGCAGCTGAAACCAACCCAGCCGCGCCTTAAATTGTAGGACCCCATGACCGCTCGCCTCCCTGACTGCGACTTCAAGTACTCCTACGGTCCGGGGGACGACCGGATCAACGATTTCTACGTACCTGCGCTAAGCGCCAGCATACACTACGACCGCACCGCCGGCTTCTTCAGCAGCACCGCTCTCGCCGCCGCTGCAGTCGGCGTCGCCCGGCTCATCGGCAACGACGGGCGCATGCGTCTGTTGGTGGGAGCGCAGCTCAGCAAGCGGGATGTGGAGGCAATCCGCAAGGGCTACGACCTGCGCCAGAAACTTGAGGAAGCGGTCCTTCGCCAGCTGCAGGACCCGGCCGACGAGATCGCTCGCCACCGCCTCGCTGCATTGGCCTGGATGATCCACGCCGGCCACCTGGACATCAAGGTCGTCCTGCCGCTCGACCCACACGGCAACCCCTTGCCAGATGAACAGTCAACGCCCTACTTTCACACCAAATACGGGATCTTCACCGATACCGAGAGCAACCGGCTGGCCTTCATGGGCAGCGTCAATGAATCGGTGACGTCATGGCGCACGAACTACGAGAACTTCGTCGTGTTCCGGTCCTGGCCGCCGGGTGGGCAGCCAGTGTACGTGCGCGACCTTGCCAATAAGTTCAAGCGCTTGTGGGACGACCGGGAGCCAGACTGGCGGGCAGTACCCATACCCGATGCAGCCCGGCAGAAGCTGCTCAGGTATCGTTCCGAAACGCAGCCCACCCGTGACCCGCTCGAGCGCGAGCCCGAGCCACCTCGGACGCAACCTGAGCCCGTACGGGAGGAGCAGCGCGAGCGCATCATCGCCCAGTTCCTGCGCGACGCGCCGCATCTGATGGGCGCCACCGGGCTGGGCGCGGCGACATCGGCGGTGACGCCATGGCCGCACCAGCAGACCGTCACGCACGACGTGGTCGCTGGCTTCCCCAAGCGGTTTCTCTTAGCGGACGAGGTCGGGTTGGGCAAGACCATCGAGGCCGGCCTGATCCTCCGCCAGTTGTACCTGTCGGGGCTCGTGCGTCGCGCCCTCATCCTGGCCCCCAAATCGGTTCTCAAGCAGTGGCAGGAGGAGCTTTACGAGAAGTTTGCGCTGAACGTGCCACGGTACGACGGCGCCGTGTTCATCGACCATTTCGGAGTGGAGATCGCTCCTGACTCGGGCAACCTATGGGACGATGTCGAGATCGCCCTGGCATCGAGCCAGCTCATGAAGCGCACGGATCGCCAGAAGGAGTTGATCGAGGCACGGGAATGGGGCCTAGTCCTTGTGGACGAGGCGCACCACGCGCGGCGCAAGGACTTCCTCAACCTGAACACCTATCGGCCCAACCGGTTGCTGGAACTGCTGAATGCCATCCAGGCACGGACCGAGTGCCTACTCCTGATGACCGCCACCCCCATGCAGGTGCATCCCATCGAAGTGTGGGACCTGGCCAACTTACTCGGCCTGAGCGGAGACTGGGGCGCCGGTCCCCGGAAGTTCCTGCGTTACTTCAACGAACTTCGTGCCGATCCCACGGAGGCTGAGTGGGCATTCGTGTTCGGGATGGTCCAGCAGGAGGTCAAGTTTGGTGGCCTGGATCCGCGCTTCGTCGCCCGGGAGCGCGAGCGGCTGGGACCTGTAGACTGGACCCGCGTCGAGGGATTGATCAGTGATCGATCCCCGTCAAAGACGATGGCCGCGCTAGCACCGGCCGCGCGGGCGGCTGCCATACGCATGGCGGAGAATCACACCCCGCTGCGGCGCCTGCTCTACCGCAACACCCGCGAGCTGCTGCGCCGGTACCGAGAGCAAGGCCTACTGGATGCCAATGTGCCGTCGCGCCTGCCGGAGCCGGTGTGGGTGCCCATGAGCTCGGAAGAAGAAATACTCTATGTAACCGTATAGCGAAGCTGCGCCTCAAACCGACAAGTGCCGAGACTCGACCGCTGATCGGAACGGGAGCCGACACGAAATACCTGCCCGGGCAGCATTCACCCTCTGCAAACTTGCTCTGTCTGCAACGAAATCCACCCCTCAAGGAGTTCAGGCCCGGAGGCCGAATAGGACGGGGTTGCCCGAGTAGGAGAATGGGTGTA
>CAYYVH010000071.1:0-15451 GCA_964475075.1 uncultured Anaerolineales bacterium
ATCGCTCGCGGTGACAGAATCTTAACTTGACAAGTTTTCTCATCGGTAATACCGGAAGCCCGTATCCACTTGGCACCTAATGCCGCCCGGGCGGACCAAGACCATCCCTTCGATCAACTCAACTGAACGTTCAAGAAACTTCCTCGACCCCTGCTATAACCCGTGTCGCAGAGTGTGTCGTATTGAGGCCTAAACCGTGCTGTAGGGTGTGCTGTTTGAACAGCACGGGTAGCCCGCCCCATAGTCCGTCTGCCGGGCCGTTATCCGCCCCCCGGCAATACCGAATCTCTGGCCGCTTCGGACATCGAGTCCTCGCGGCCAGCAAGGGGTGATCCGCCTCGTCATCCCCCGCTCGCGCGTCCCGCCACACGGGCCTTCTCGGGGAGAATCCTCGACGGATGCGGCGTCGGTCTCGCGCCATCCCCATCTCCCACTCAGCCGCACACGGCGCGTCCATATAGCTTGGCCTATCGGCCGCAAGCATCGTGTGGGAGATACGTCTGTCACGAGCCCGACTCCCCCTGCCTCCGCTGGTGTTCTCCCTCTGTGCGGCCGCGGACGCTCTTCGCGTCCCTGGCCACGTCGCAATACGGCCGGACAAGCCTACCCGTACCGCAACTGCACAGAAGGGGCCCCAAACACCAGTGCCCTCGCCCTCCTGGCGCTAACGCGCGGCGTCGGGCTCGGCGGAACATTCCGCTTCCTGCGCTAACGCTTCGGTCGCTTCACTGGCAGGGGGAGTCCGGCTCGCTTACGCGAGACGCCCCCCTCCGCGGTTGCTCCGGGTCGCTCCCGACGCCGCGCTCGCCTTCGTCTCGCAGTCGTACCCCGCTGGCCGGCGGGGGCTACTTCTTGTGCTCGCTATTCGCTCGCTTACAGCCGGGCTCCTCCCCTTGAACCCCTCCTCCCGGCTGCTAGCCCTCCTTCCGTCCCGACTTACCGTCGGGACTCCAGTCGGGCCGAAGGCCGCTCGAATCGCCACAGATTGGTGAGACAATATCTCCATTAGATAAACAGATGCCGCACAGCGGTTCTACATCTTGACAAATGAATTGTTAACTGATATGCTGGCTTGCACCGAAGCCGTCGCTGAACCCCACGCGAGGGGGCGTGTGGGATGACCATCAGAATCTGAGACCTCAAGGTCGTGGCGTATGTGGCACTGGGGCTTCACACCGTCGCTGTGTCGTTGGGAGTTGTCCGTGCGCAGTGTGGGGGGTTGAGCACCCGGCTCTTGGGGAAGAACTGCTGCGACGGAGACCAGCGATAGCGTGCACGGACGCGAGTGGCAGAAGCTCCATATGATCTACCAAACACAGAGACTGCAGGAGAAGAGAGATGCATACAGGTAAGAAGATCGCCTCAGGAGCCGCATGTGTGTTCCTGGCAGTCGTCGCGGTAATCCTAATGGACATAAGCGCCCCAGATCGTGAACTATCAGGAAGCGTTTATGCACAAGCGCCTACCGCTACCCCCACCCCGTGCCCGGACGGCGGGGCCTGTTTCAAGAAACGCTATGCGACCCGAACGCAGAACATCAGCGGGGACGAGTCGATACAAGGCCTCTTCGGAGTTGCCGGTGTGCCCTCCGATCCTTGTGTAGACGAAACGCAGATAAACTACTCTCTGTGGGTCGTTGATGATCAGGCAAACGGTCACTATGAATGGGTCGAAATCGGAACCATAAAGCTGGCAAGTGGGAGCCACTATATCTTCACGGGATGTTCAATCTGTACGAGTTTCTGGGGAAACCATGGTCCGTTACCATACAATGGACCGACGTCGTTGAGAATCGAGCGGCATCCAGTTGCTTTCGGCCCCCCCGTCGGAAATGGGTGCTGGAAGTGGTTTGTCGATGACGACAAGGTTCGAGACACGTGCGAAGAGGCCGCTGTAGTGGACGATGTGTTGACCGGGGGCGACCGGGGGATAGTTGGCGGAGAAACGGATAGTTACTACGACGACCTGGGGGTCCAAAGCTACGACGAGTTGGCGATCAAATTGTCGGAATCCGCGTCACCGCTCTTCGAGGTCTACAGCCCCGATGAGTCAGCATACTGGATATATACTCACAGCGAGCGCTATGCAAGCGTATGGGTGTCTCCCCTGATTCAGCTGCAGAGCGACACCCACTTCGCGGGCCTGCGAAGCTTCTGTGATGGACGACCGAAGTAACTGTCTTCGACGATATGACAGACTCAAGATCTAACGGAGGCCGTCCGCTGGCC
Source organism: uncultured Anaerolineales bacterium (assembly GCA_964475075.1). Taxonomy (GTDB): domain Bacteria; phylum Chloroflexota; class Anaerolineae; order Epilineales; family Epilineaceae; genus CAYYVH01. Next base: position 2,229 of record CAYYVH010000071.1, read on the forward strand.
AGATCATATATATCCAACAACCAGTGGGCGAACCCAGGTCATTGCTGCGTTGTGCGGATGTGTAGTAACAGGAGAAAAAGGTAAGGAGAGATGAGATGCGGAAGCTGTCCCGGCTAAGGAAGTACAGCCTTGTGGGCCTCAGCGCCTCACTGGTTCTGGTAGTTGTTCTCTATGGAGTGTTCGGCAAGGACAATGTTACGTCAACGATCACTTCACGAGTGGCGGCTCAAGGTTCGACGAGCACCTTCACCCCAGGGCCCACAGAAACGCCAAAGCCAACACCAACCGGAAGCTATGATAATCCGACAGCACTTCCAGGGCCGCCCGAACGGCCCGCTGTGCCGAATGCGACATTCTGGGCGTCCACGTCTACGCCTCCATCGCCGGCAGAGACCGCGGTACCGTTTACACCTATCCCTTAGCGAAGCGACTCACGAGAGGCATGATAGCTGTTCGTCCCTAGTCTAGTATCGGACGGACAGCGATACTCAGCAAATCACGATTTCAGATGCCGCTCGTGATTGGCTGTGGTGTCGACCGAAGTGACGACACCACAGGTGTATTCGGATTTGTCTTGCCATGTAATCCTTCCAAATCGTGATTCGCTGATCCTGTAATAGAGTAGCCGTTCAGATGGTCATGAGTGCGATTTGCCTGAATCGGGCGCGCACTCACATTCTTACCGCATGTCATCGGCTGAGGCGCGCGCGCATTGCGGAGCTGTGGGTGATCATGCGAGAGTACAGGGTCGTCGATTGCGCGGCTGCTTGCCGGATGGGGCTCCCTTCAACCGGCGTGGGGGGGGCGAGCGCACGGCCAGGAGCGCCCGTTGAGCGGCGGGTTGCCACAGAGCAAACGGGCGGTTCACGCGATGATGCGTACCGTCCCTCGATCTCGCCAGGCACAGTGGCGTCGATGGAGAAACAGGGGATATCCCCACTGTCATCGTATCGCCCCGCAAGTAGCGTTGCGCCATGCTCGATTGGCTGATGCAGGCTCGGCGCGCTCATGTCCTTGACGCCCGCGCACTGCCTGCGAACCACCAATTGAACGACTACGTCAAGACGGGGGCGCTGGGCTGATGAACAAACCACCCTCTCTAGAGTTAACGTAATTCCGATGTGCAAGAATAGGCACGGATCGAGGGTAATCATGCTGCAACTCAAATCTCCAGATCGCAAGGAAATGAAGATGTGGACCACGTCCGTAGTCAGTGTGTTGAGCTGTTTAACGCTGGCGCTGGCTAGCGGCGGTGTTTCGGCAGTTAATTCGGATGAAGGCGCGTGGCAGGTAAAACACGGCGGTATCAAGCAGATTCATGATGTCGCCGTAGATGCGAATGGTACAGTATGGGTAGCAGGAAGCAATTTCGGCGTATACGATGGCTATGGCGTGCGGGCTGTCAAGTACGCCAACCAACAACTTGGCCTGAAGGCGCTTGAATTCTGCGGGGAGAATTGCGGTTGGGCCGCCGCATGGCATGCCTTGTATCGATACGAGAATGACGACTGGGTAGCTGTATTGCACCCAGAATTCGACATGTACGATCTTGACCTCGTTGGCGGAACTGGCTGGGCCATAGGCCGTGGAGCCACGGGGGAGACCGCGCTGCTGGAGCTTGATGGAACTACCTGGGAGCTTCGGCAGGTTGTGTCAGATGCACTAACGACGATTTCGATGTGGTCTGAGACGGTGGGTTGGGCGGCGGGCAGGTCGGGCAGCGTCTACGAGTTGCGTGACGATACGTGGCTCAAAATGGGGCACTTCGCCGAAATGACAATCAATGGGATATATGCTCGGTCGCCGACTGACGTTTGGGCTGTGGGCGGGTCCTTTGGGCCCGGTGTGGCAAGTAGATTCGTTATCCTGAACTACGATGGTCGAGAGTGGTCCGAGATCGCATCTGGAGATGGTCCGGCCCTGCATTCGGTTGAGGGCCTTGATGATATGGTGGTTGCTGTAGGGGAGAGTGGGCGAATCGTGATGTATGAGAATGGGCGGCCTGAGGAGAGGCAGTCGACAGAACATCGCTATTTGGGCGCTGGAGAGGGATTGCGTGGCGTGACGTGTGTGACCGGTGAAACCTGCTATATTGGATCAGATGACGGAAGGCTTCTTGCTCTCGATAGAGCGGGGAGTATTACCAGGCTACATGACAGCCGAGAAATAACGGACATTGAGATGCTGGGAGATGATGTGGGCTGGATTGTCGGAGAGTTTGGCGCCCGTCAAATCACCGAAGGCGAGTGGAAATATGCGGAGGGGGCGGGGTCAGTTCTGACCAGCGTGAAGGCTGATCGTACGGGAAGAGTTTGGGTGGCCGGCCTGGGAGGATACATCGCTGTCAACGAGAATGAGGCGTTTAGGGAGCTAGGAAGTGCCCCGAACTTGGATTACAGGGATATGGACCTACTGCCGACAGGTGAACTTTGCGTGTTGGGCATTACACGTGGTGGTCCAGTGAGCGAGGCGAGGTCGTATGTGATCAAGGTCAGGCCGGACGAGGGGACGATCCTGTTTGACGAGGAGGATCGAATAGAGGATTTTGTCCATGACATTACATGTGATGACCCGTCGGGAAGGATCCTTGCGGCTGGCGTGAAGGGGCTGTGGGTGAATGAAGGTAAGGGATGGATGAACGCGGCTGCGGGTGAGTGGTACTCGGTGCTGCAAGTAGCTGATGGGATGTGGCTTAGTGGCAGAGGGTTCTTAACATATGTAGGCGATCAAGGGGTCAAGCGCGTCGACACGCCAGGAAACATGGTGGTGTATGACTTTCTCGCCGATCCGGATTGTGGAATCACAGCGGTGGGCAGTGCCGGTATCGTGTTGCAGTATCGAGAGGAAGAATGGCAGATTGTTAGTGGGATTGCGAGCGAGACTGAGTTGCCATTTGGAATACCCACTCGGCTAACGGGAATAAAATGCGTTGGGTCGCAGGATCACAAATTGTGGATAGTTGGTACAGAGGGATCAGTTGTAACGGCGGATCCAGAGTTGTTGTCCGGAAGGGAGATTCCGACGTCTGTGCCATCTGAGACTGCGGTACCGTTTACACCTATCGTACGTACCGGCACACCTTCTATGACCACTGCGACAAGCACGCCCAGCGCTACCGAGATAAGAATCGTACTACCGCGTGTTCTTAAGCACGGCGGCTGATCTTGGGAGAGTGTGCCATTGCATGGGTAAACGGATGAGTAGTCTGGGAGCCGCTACTATTTCACCCCGGACTCCAGCCCTCTCGCGCAGATCTACAATGACGTAGCCCGGGACATCGACTGCCCGGGAGAGGGATACTGGGGTAGGCGTCCGAAACGAGGACTGATATCGTAAGCACACCTCTCCTATTCCTCATGGGGGCCTCGTTCCGGGGCAGGGACGGGGTCCCTCGGTCCAGAAGGAGTCGAAGAAAGAGGGGCTCATGCCCAGATACCACGTCCACCGCAAAACCGACGACGAGATCTTCGCCGAGTACGCCACCCAGGCCATCGTCATCGTCGCCACTCTCGGCCTGGTAATTGTTGGCTCAATGGCCGTCGGCGTCTTCCGGGAGATCGGCCGCGTCTTCGCCGAGCACGGCCAGAAGGGCCAGCCGAAAGCCGCGCAACTCAGGCGCGCCTCGAAGAGCCTCTTGGCCGCCTGGGGCGTTGCGGGACTTCTGCTATTCACAAGATACGCCGTGTTCGGGGTGCTTCTGGCCGGCGTCTCGCCCTTCATCTTTGTCATGTACATCCTCGTCATGGGCAAGGTGCTTGGCCTCAGGGGCGCCCTCCCCGAGGGCGCCGACGAGCTTGACACCTACCTTGAGCCGTTCGCCGAGCTTCCCGACAAAACCCCGGCTGCAGCCGCCAGGCTTGCCGGAGCCACGCACCTTCGGGTGATCCATACCAAACCCCGAGGCAACGGAGCCTCTACTCCCCATCGCGGCGGGAGATGAGCACGTCTGCACTCCAAGTAGACGACATTGTTCTGGGGACGGCGAGCAAGCCGCACCCGCACCCTCAATTTCGCCTCACCCCCAAGGCGCAGAGCTACCACGGACTCATCTGGGGCTCGACTGGCACTGGCAAGAGCAAGCTACTTGAGTCCGTCTTCCTGCAGCAGCTGAACAAGGGCCGGGGAGTGGCCCTCATCGACCCCCACTCCGACCTTGCCCTCTCCTGCCTGTCTTACCTGGTCTCCCGCGGGTATTTCCAACGCGAGGACGCCTTTGAGAAGCTCGTCTACCTTGACTTCGGCCAGGGCTCCCACGTTCCGTTCAACGTTTTAAACACGCGCTTCGATGCCCACGCCACGGCCTTGAACACCGTGGAGGCCTTGACGCGCACATGGCCTGATCTGAAAGGCGCGCCGCTTTTCCGCACGCTGTTTCTCTCGTCTGCGATTGTGCTCATCGCCAACCACCTGCCCCTGACGCAGATCAACCGGTTGCTGCTTGACCGCGAGTTTCGCCAGACGTGTCTTGCCGCCGTCCCCGACCCCCTCGTACATCAGACCTTCACCTTCTACGATCGCCACGGCAGGGGACAGGCCGGATCCACCTTGCGGCGCGCGTTTCTCTTGTCGTTTTCGCCGATCACCCGCGGGGTGCTCGGCCAGCGCGAGAACTGGCTTGACGTGCGCGCGCTAATGGACGAAGGCCGCAGCCTCATCGTGAATCTGGGCACGGTTGCAGACCCGGTCACCAGGCGGCTTCTCGGGTCACTCATCATGGTGCAGATCGAGCAGGCGGCCCTGTCGCGAACCGACGTGCCGCAAGAAGCCCGCCGGCCGTGGACATGTCTCGTTGATGAGTGGCCGAGCTTCGCCGCCACGCGCTCTGAGACCATAGAGCACGTGCTCTCCCAGGCCAGGAAGTTCAACCTGCGCCTGTATTTGGCCGCCCAGGCGCTTGCCCAGGTTGACTCCAAGCGCCTCGGCGGGGCGCTCGAGAACTGCCGGCTGTCGGTGACGTTCCGGCTTGGCCACGACTCGGCCCGGATCCAGGCCAAGCACATCGCCGACATTGACCCCTTCCGTGTCAAGAGCCCAGCTCGCACGGCCCACCAGCGCGATCAGTACATGTCAACGAGTGAGCAGCTTGAAGAGTGGGTGCAGGCGATCCTGCACCTGCCCCCGCGCCAGGCATTCGTGAAGCTGCACGACCAGAAAGCCGTTCGCATCACGACCCTCACGGTGCGCGAGCCAGAGCTTGCGGAGGGCGACCTTGAGGCCGTCCTTGCCGAGTACCGCCGGCGCTACCAGCGTCCGGAAGGGGAGTTAGGCACGATCGAGCCCGAGATCCCGGGAGGGCAGCAACCCGAGACGGCGTCTGATATACTGTCGGTAGACAGCATTTATGGACAAGAAGCAGACTCAGCAGACATCACCGACTTCGAGACCTTCTTCGGCGAGTACATCGACCCCGAAGACGGGCATGTCACGTAGGTTCTATCCCACCGAGCGTGACCGACAGATCACCGCGGCGGTCTATACCCACCGGGCCCTGACCACCGACCACATCTCGCTTCTCTTTTGGGGGCAGCTTACGGCTACCTCTCGCTGTCGGCATCGCCTCAAGCTCCTCTCCGAGCATGGCTACCTTGAGCGGGCCGAGCAGCCCGTGACCTTGGCGCAAGGTCGCAAGCCCCTCGTGTATTTCCTCTCCCGCGCCGGCGCCGAGGTTGCCTCGGAAGAGCTTGAGATCGAGCTTGAGGCGATCGACTGGAAGAGGTCGTACAACAACGTCAAGTGGCCGTTTCTAGAGCACTTGCTGTTCACCAACGACATCCGCGTGCGGGTCGAGTACGCCGCACCAAAGGCGGGGCTCAACCTTGTTGAGTGGGTCGACGACAAGTCCCTGGCCTCGTTGTCTATCAAGGACGCCATCGTCATCACCACCCCGACGGGCAAGCGCGAGCGCTCAACCGTCGGCCCTGACGGCTACTTCGCCCTTGAGGCGCCGGGCAGCTCCACGCTGCACCGGGCCTTTGTTGAGGCCGACCGAGCCACCGTGCCGCTTTCTCGCTGGGGGGAGAAGGTGGGCAAGTACCTGGCCTACTTCCGCTCGAAGCAGTTTCGGGAGCGCTACCGGGCCCGAAAGCCCTTCCGGGTGCTCACGGTCACCACGACCGAGGCGCGCTTAGAGAACATGAAGCAGGCAACCGAGGCGGCAGGGGGCAAGTCTTGGTTCTGGTTTACGACCTATGAGGCGATTGCCGATCCAGACCAGCTGCTGTTTGCCCCTGTCTGGCATATGGCCGGGTCAGACCGGAACGTAGCCTTCCCGTATCCGCCGAAGTAGTCTCTGTGCCCGGCTTCCACCCTCACGACGCAAGAGCCCCTGGTTGGCTCGGGGCGTGTCTAACGCCGAGTCGGCCGCCAACTGGATACGAGCTCACCCCGGTTCCAAGCCTGTAGAACAACCGGGGTTGGGGGAGAAGCCGGGCGAGCGTTGCGCGCACCCTTCAGTATACCAATCGCACCGTTGACTTTCATTGGCGACGTGTTTGCTTGTCTCCTGCCGGCCCGGGTTGATATACTCCGTTGTGTCTTTCCGCCCAAGGAGGAGCACATGCCCCAACCGATCCCGTCACCGGTGCCGCCGCCTGACGAAGCGCCTGCCCCCGCTACGTCACCCGTTTCCTCGCCGGAGACCGTCTTTCTTGAGCTCACCGCGGACAACCTCCGGCGGATCGCCCACACAATCCAGCTCGTTCCTCGCCCGGGCGCTGAATTCATCCAGGAGTTTCGCAGCCGGCTCATTCCTGGTGCACCCAGGAGGGTTTCTGTCACCATCACCAGCCACCGCATCGTCTTCGGCGACAAGACCTATGCGCTGGCAAACATCACCTCGGTCTCTAAAGGGCAAGAAGGCCAAGAGTGTCGGCTGCGCGCTCCTCCTCATCGGCCTGAGTGTTCTGCTGCTCACGGTGCTTGCCTGCGCCGCAGCCTTCAGCACTTTTTCTCCAGTGCCTCTTGAGAACAGCGACGGCGCAAGCAGCTTGTTTTGCGCCGGGATTGTGCTTGTGATGATCGGTGTACTCTTCTACCTGTCGGCCCAGAATCAATACACTGTCCAGCTCACAAGTGCATCGGGCGAGGTTGACGGGCTCATGTCCCGCGATCGGGACACCATCGAGCGCATCCACGACGCCATCGCTAAAGCGATCGCATCCTCTCGAATTACGGAAAAGGAGCCAGGCTGATGGTTGTCTGGTACACCCTTCGCCCCCTCCGGAAAAGCCGTTAGAACGACTCCAGACGGCTCGGATTGTGGGCACTGTTGCTGTCCTGCCCGCCGGCGCACGGTTCTTCCGCAGGGAGCGCCGAGGCTTGCGGGTGGCCGCGATCGCCGTGCAACCCCAGTCGTCGCCAGGTCTCTTTGCGCTTGACAAACGGCAACCTGCCTGATAGACTGTGTACTATATGAAACCTCAAGTAACTCAAGACATCATGACCCCCGAGCAGGTTGCCCAGTACCTCCAGGTTGCCAAGGACACCGTCTACCGCCTCATCCGGGGGCGCAAACTGGCCGCCACCCGTATCGGTCGCGCCTATCGCGTTCCACGGGAGGACGTGGAGGCCTACATGCGCGTTTACAGCACCAGAGCCGAAGTGAGAGCAGCCCTGTTTGACCGTGTTGACGACATCCGCGCACGCAATCCCGACCTCAATGGCGACGTCCTGCTTGATGAGTTGGAGCGTAGGGACGAGCGGCTCCGATCCACTCGTTCGTGACCAGCGCGGTTCTTGATGTCAACGTCATCGTCTCTGCCATCCTTGCCCCCAAGGGGCTGCCGGCACGGCTGTGGTCTGCCTGGCGTCGCGGATCTTACGAGCTGGTTGTCGCCGAAGGGATCATCGCTGAAGTTGCAGAGAAGCTGCGCGACCCGGAAATCGGCGGCGCCTACGGGGTTACGGATGAGGACATCGAGCAGGTTGAGGCGCTGCTTCGCACCCAGGCGACAGTCGTGTTTGTTCCACCCACCCGCGTCGTCGATTGGACGGATGATGAGGAGGACAACTACGTGGTGTCCACCAAGGACGAAGCTCGGGCGACCTACCTGGTGACCGGTGACAAGCGCCTGAGGAAGAAGCTGGCCCACCGGAAAGACATCATCATGCCTCGTCAGTTCTACCGCCGCCTGTTCCCTTCAAGGAAGAAGGCCGCTTAGCTTGCCTCACGCGCCCCAGCGCCGCCACAAGGTGTGTGCGCGCCAGCCGATTCCCCCGGCTCCTGGCGGCCACGCGCTCAGCCTCCTGCACCACGGCAACCAACTCTTCCAGGGTCAGCGCTCTCCGTGCTCGCATCTCATCGATCCAGCCCTGGGCAGCCTCCGTCCGGTGCATCGGCACAGGCGTGTTCCCTCTCGCAACTACCGACATTCTTGTGCGTCTTCCAATCCGCAGCCGCCGGTTTCCCGCGGAGGTGCTTGCCGCGCTTGACGAGGAGCCGGGGGAGGAAGGAATCGGAGAGCGCTCGTCGAGGCCACCCACCCGGCTACCAGGCCGCCTCTTGCGCCCACACTGTACCACTCGTCCGGCTGGGAAACGCCGCAGAACGGCCCCTGGCGGCTCGGATTAGGGTCCCTCGCGCGCCCCGAGTCGGCCAAGCATCAGACTAACGTTGATTGATGATATTGACAAGTAGTTCCCAGCGTGTTATGTTGGGGGCGTGACAGCCTTAACTGGTTCGAGGATCGCTCGTCTCCAGGAGCAACAGGAGGGAACCGTGATTCCTAAACATCTAGCCGTGATGGGGCTAGTGGTTATCACGTTGTGCGTCGGCGGCATTTCGTCCGCCCTTGCCGCGGCAGCCGGTCAATCGGTACCCTACCTAAGCACGAGTCACACTGGGAGCTCCTCACCCTTTGACTACAACCACGGTGCCGTTGACTGCCCGATGGCTGTGAACATACCTGATGGTCATGCGATCGCCTCTCCTGTTGGCGCCGGTGACTATGAAGAGCGTTACATTGAGGCGGGCTGGACCAGATATGGTCCCAACTCTATGTACCCAAGCTGTGAGTCCAGGTACTGTTTCTACTCTACCTATGGGGGCGCTATTAGGGGCTCAAAGGGTACAGAAGGCGGTGAGATGTACACCTGGATCCAGTTCAAGCCCGGCGCGAGACCTTGGTTCTCCGTGCAGCTTGACCACGACACCAACAAGTGGTGGTCGCGATGGTTGTACTGGAGCCAGTGGTGGAATATGTTGTGGGCGGAGTTCGATGAGACCGCGTTCCAAGATGTGTTCTCGGGTGTTGAAGCGTCACATGTTCTGGCTGCGGTCGACACCCACAGGCACAACGACAATGCGTACAGCCAGAGAGACTTCAGCGGCACAGCTGGCTGGTGCTACGGTGGTATTCGGAGTCGTGGCTTCCCCAATGCGATAGTCAGCTCGTGCAGCAACTACGAGTGGACGCAGACGATAAACTGGTGATGACGCCGCACCGTGCGACGCTATGGCCGAAGACGAGATGGCTGAAAAGACGGTTAGGGCAAATGGAATCGAGTGGCTATGATCAAGGGTGTCATCCACCTACTCAGGAGTACGACGCCGCATCATCAGTGGGCCACTTAGGCAGTTGATCACCTTCAGGAGGCTGTCATGCGCAGGAACCTCGTTCTGTTGGCCATCGCACTTGTGTGCGTAGCTGGACTGCTAGTGGTGGCTATTCCCAGGCTGGCGCACGGCGGCCCGGGGACCACATCACCCCTCGCCCTGGAAGACAGCAACACCGGGGGGCAGGAAGCGATCGCCGCATACCCCCCGCCACCGTGGCAGGGGACTGCTACGCCGATGATCCCTGAGGACTGGAGGTATGCGTCGGCAACCCTCGACGAGATCGCAGCAACAACCCTGGGTCGACTGGTTGAGGGAGGGTGGGCGAGTCCGGAGACGAGAGTGCTTCGTGTCCGCGACTACAGCGTCGAAGATGCCGCTCTCGTAGGCCACGCGCCCGAAAACGTGCTAGCGGGGAGTCCGGTGGACGTCGCTGTCACACTCGAGGGCGAGATCGTGTCGTGGTTTCCAGGTTCGTACGGTGTTTCGACGGCCCACCCATACGCCGTCATCATCGTCGACCGTCAGGACGGCTCGCCCTACAGCCTCTCGCTATTCGATAGCCTAGAGCAGGTGCCGACGACCCTGCGCTAGCTCACGCCTGCGACAGTCGGTCAGCGAGCCCCGTGCCCATTCAGCGCTCTACGCGTGCGTTCACGCGGCTTCTGTCGGCCGGTGCCGGACAACAGATCCCGCTCCAGGCAGAGATCAAGCGTAGCGGTGGTCTCAGACGCTGGTCTCGAGATTCTCGCTCCGTACCTAACGACTCCGTTGCCCTTCTAGCGACTTCCATTCACGAGTCTGGGCAGCATCCGACCTTCTCCGACGTGATCGCGCTGGTTCGACGCCAACTCCGGCCCTCGGTGATTTCTTCCATGTCCTGCCAACAGTCAGACATCCATAAATCCGCCGACCAGGTCAGCTCACACCTGGTCGAGCTGCTCTGTTACGCCTGAATTTCGTGCAAAGTCGAGCTGAGAACGTGGTGTAAATCGGAGAGGAGCTAGACAAAGAAAGCCATCGAGTGCTTCCTTTCATGAACTCCAATCCAAGAACGGGGCACATCGATGGCCAAGAAAACGGTGACATTGACCGAGTACAGGCGCAAACTGGGCATTGACGGGGACTTTCTCCGACAGGGGGTCCGGCTGATACGCAAACCCCGTGCCCGCGGCGAACCGGCGTCCACCTTGGGGTCGTATTCTGCACGCCGCCGTGCTGTCCTAGGGCTCACGGTAGTAACCAGACGGGATTCACCGCGACAGCGATCAGCGGCCGAGTGGTCGAGGCTCGGGCGGAACCACTTAGAGACGCAGAGGCTTATTGGAACGAGAGCCCAGCGATTTCAAGGTACTGCGCGACCTGCACCGGCCATTGCAAAGCAATTATCACGCTGGACGGACGAGCCAGCCCGGGCAGTACGTCGGCCAGGGGCTCTCCAAGAAGGAGTGCGTTCAGCAGCATCAGCCAGAAGTATCCGACTACCACATAGACCATCGAAGCGAGCGCCACACCCCTTGCCATGCTGCCTCTCGGCCGGACCCCTGCCCCAACAATTAGCACACCGAGTGCGAAGAGAACCAAAAACAGCACCATCTGATTGAATACGGCTTCGCCAGGCGCCTTGAGTCCTGGCAACATCGCCAACACGCGCGATGTAAGAGGGGCAACAAGCATCAACGCAGCACCAAGCGCCACGATGAGACGAGATGGCGAAAATCTCGCCGTTCCCATTCCGCCGCCAAGCATCCACCGCCCGACCGCATACATCAGTCCTATCGCGGCGGCATAGAACACGAAGGCTATCACCACGTCCCAGATGACCACGTGTTGAGCCGCGACTACACGAACCTGGACGGCTTCCATCGGAAGGACCGGGGCCCCCTCTACATACCCCACTACCGATACACTAAACATTCCCGCGGTGCTTGGACGCACCACATCCTGAAACTGAATACGACCATCATCTGGTACATTGTAGTAAATCGTAGTTGGTCGAGAGCTGCTCCTAAATTTCGCTGCGTCTCCGCTCGACGATCCCATCGCTACAGCAAGTACAACCTCTTCTAGCGTGCGGCCGCTGATATTCGCGAGAGTCGCGGTAACCGTCACGGGCTCATTGACGGTTGTGAGAACCGGCTCTACACCAAGAACTATTAGGTCAAGACCACCTGACGCTGCCACCCTTCCGTGCGATGCAAGCAAGACTACGCCGGCCGCACTTAGCATTACACGTCTATCAATATGAAGCAGGCAACAGAACAGGAAGAACACGCCGAACACTATAGCCATATCTTCAGTTTACCACAACGGGGCCATATTCGTTGCACAAACGCGATTGAAGGCATGCCGGTCGGCACAGGATAAGACTCGTTGCACACGTGCTTGCGGCAATCTTACAATCAGTCCAGATCCCATCGCCGTCACTGTATCAACTCGATGAACGTGGCGTAGCCATCGTTATAGTGACCCCCGATGGGGCCCCTGTTGTTCAATCTGCTTGTCCAGATGCGACCGACAAACCACAGAGGTCGATTATACCTATCCTTAAACGATCTCACCACCGCGCTTTCGGCTGATTCCCAATAACCTCCCGACTGGTGATATTGGTTGTCCCAATGAGCGCCACCCATGGACCATACGCCAAAGCCGTAGCTGTCGCTATCTCGCACATGACCTTGGAAGATACGTAGATGGTATCGCGCCGAGCCACACCACCAGTCGTTGTTAATTTGCATTTGTTTGTCTTGTGACTTCCATCCATCCCATCCGCCGCGATGCCCTGAATCCCAGATATAGACTCTTTGTGTTGAGCCGCAAGTGGTATCGTCCCAACGGTAATAGGTCCATCTACGCATGTCGAAGTCAACGTCGGCGGAGGATCCGACACGGTAGAAGAAGACATTGATCGGATCCTTGAGATTATATTCATAGTCATAGGTCCGATTAGTGTACCTGATGCTGTGGCCGCCAGTCTCGACGCCGTATAGCGGTACTTCTTTCGCGTAAGTCTCGGGCAGCGAGGTTAACTCCTCCAGACGTCGGCTGTTGTTGGCAACATTGAGCCGCAGTGCTTCGACAACGTCAGCGTCTGGAGAGCCGAAGTCAGAGGTACCTGAGCCGCGAGTGTCGTGTGAGGGAAGGCCGCTGGAAACGGTTTGTTCTAGCCGGGCGGCGTACTCGAGTTCAGACTTTGCAGCCTCAATGAGCTCGTCTCGCGAGACTGCGACTGAGTCCGCAAAGAACGTAGAGACGGCGTCGGGACCGACATATGAGTCATCGGACTGTGCCAGAGCGTCTGTGAAGGCGACGGCCGGTTCCTGCGCGGAGCCAGGAGCTGACTGCAGTGCGATAGCCTTGTCTGCGACGAGACTTGCTTGTTCGAGTGATAGTGGACGGACGAGATCAGACTGAGCCCGTCCTATGGGAGCAAGGACGGTGGCCAGTGCCAGCACGAGGGCGAGGGCGAAGATCAACAGGAGTGGACGAGAGAAGATCCTGCGGGGCACCATTGACGGCTCCTTTCGAGACGTTTTGGCTCGGTTTCAACGCTTGACAAACCCACTATTTCCGACGAATGAGTAACGGTCAAGTCGCTCTTTTGTTAAGGGGGTAGGGGTTTGCGTATCATCGGAGAAATTTATTACTGTAAGCGGGGGCATCCGAGGCC
>CAYYVH010000072.1:0-15395 GCA_964475075.1 uncultured Anaerolineales bacterium
TGACTGAACTTGTCTGCAGGCACACATATGAAAAATGTCTGTGAGGGACGGAATTCCGGCTTTCGCGGGAATGACGGTAGGGGCGCCCCGCCGGGTCGCCCCGATGGTGGACGACTCCTCCTTGAGCCGCGCTCTCTGCGGTTACGCTTCCCCTTTGTCGACGATGGGCATGTACACCGGTCCGGGTGTGCGCGTCGGGGTCGCAGTCGGGGATGCGGTCGGTGTCGGCGCATGGGTGGGCGTCGGCGAGGGCCCCGCTGTCGGACTGGGAGCGGAGCTCGCCCGGAGCACCGTCAGCCACGGTGCTGGGAAATCGAACTCACTCTCGCGGTTTTGGTTGTCCTTCAGGGTGCCCTTGGCCTCGACGTTCGTGGGCCAGTCGCCCAGCTCGAGCGGCTCCACCTCGAGGGTGTAGGTCACGCCGACATTCGGAACGTAGGCCGTCTCCCACTCCAGGACGTCGCCGCTGGGGCTGATGGACTTGGGCGCGGGTTGGGCGCTGCCCGGCACGTAGAGCATGTTGTCCGGCAGGACGTCGGTGATCCTCAGCCGCTTGAGCTCGACGCTCGTGATGGCCTTACGGACGGCGTCGAAGACCACAGGCAGGTGGGTGTTGTCCCGTGCTTCGTAGTAGTAGCGCGGTGAGGTGGCCGCATCGCGCATGCACGCGGTGTCGCAATCCGGTCCGAGACAGATGGTGACGACGAGCACGCCGAGACCGTGTGCCTTGTTGGCTGCTTCAAGCACGGGTGGGCAGCCAGCGTAGTTGGCGCCACCGGACAGGACGATCATGACCTCGTGCACCTCACGTACGTCGCCGCGGCCGCGATCGTGGAGGAGGACCTTCAGGCCCTCGTTGATGCCCAGCTCGATAGACGAGCGGCCACGCGCGCCTGCCCTGTTGATTGCGCTAATGACCCGTCGCTCGTCGTTCGTGAGTTGGGTCATCGTGCGGGCCTGTCGGTGGAACTCGACTACACCGATCTCCGTCTCAGGGTGGTTCGGCAAGTCGAGGCGCCCGACGAAATCGGCTGCAGCATCCTTCATGACCTGCGTGCGCGCGCCAGCCATGAACGCCGAAGCGTCGAGGACCAGCACGATGTGCAGCGGGAACGGCTCGTTGGGGCACAGCGTCGTCACGCGGAGGGTGAGTATCGCCCGTTCGCCGAGGAGCAGTGTGCTTGGGTCGGCGTGCTTCACGGCATCGACCAAGCATGGGCTTTCTGCCGGTGGCTGTTGAATGCGGGCCCTGGTGACAGGCGCGGCCTGCAACGGGGCCAGGGTAGCCAACGAGGTGGCGGCCAACCCCAGGGACAGAAGGACAAGAAATACCGCAAGCAGTCGGGACATGATGACCTACTTCCATGCTTTTCGTCATTCCGGCGAAAGCCGGAATCCAGAGAGCCGAGAACCGAGAAGCAATTACTTTCATTAGGCACGCAGGACGGCTGGCACGGTAAGGCAGCAGAAGTTATCTCGTGCGAATCAGACGCCGTCACGTCCTGGTTCTCTCAACGGAGTAAACCCGCGAACTACAGAGATTGGACAGCCAGCGCATCTTCGGGGGACTGAGTGTCGATCACGGCGGCTACGCGCCGCTGTTGCTCTCGATCGCGAGTAACGAGGATGCTACCGAAGCGTAGCGCGACGGCGGTGTAGACGGCGTCGCTGCCCCGCAGGCGGTGTTGGGCCGCCACATCCAGCGCCTGGGCGGCCAGCGTCTGGTCCACCGGCACCAGGACGAGGTGAGGAAGCCGGCCGACGTTGGTGGCGAACCGGCGCGCCAGGTCGGCGTCTTCTCGGCCGCGGCTCACCGCGGCAGCGATCTCCGGCAGCAGGAGCGTCGGTACGACCACCGGTACTGCGTTCTCCTGAAGTCGGGCCAGGAGATTCCGGCTCGCTTGGTGGCCGTCCTCGTAGGGATTGAAAGCGTTCAGGAACACGCTCGCATCGACGGTGTACAGCATTGTCATACCTCGGGGCTAGCGCCGCATGTCCAACAGAAGCTCGGCGCTGGTCACCGACGCTTGCCACCCCCGCCCGATCTCCTCCCCCAGCTGCGTCAGCTCCTCCCACGCACTCGCATCTGCCTCGGGCGTGGCCTCGATGCCCAATGGCTGTCCCGGTTCGAGGGGCGTCAGCAAGGCGACCGGTCGCCCGCGGCATGTAATAATGTAGCGTGCGCGTTCTTCGCGCACCTGGCGCACGATCTGCGATGCGCGCGCTTTCAGCTCACGGATGCCGACGTCCGGCATAGTAAAATCTCCAAGAACGTATGTGGTCACGTACGTGACCACATATTACCCCATCGCGAATTGGGAAGCAAACCGCCTGTGTAGGAATAACGGCGCGCTCGTAATGAGCTGCACGGATGTACACCAGTGCGCTATCCTATTCGCGGCCTTGGCCCCCCGCACCTTGAGGAGGCTCAATCGTGCACTTACAGCAGTTGCAGGACCAGATCGCGGCGACGTTTATCGAGCGGGACCGAACGCGCGGGTTGGATCGCACCTTCATGTGGTTGGTGGAGGAGGTGGGGGAGCTGGCGCGGGAGCTCAGATCGGAGGATCGGGATGAGGGAGCGCTGCGGCTCGAGATCTCCGATGTGCTCGCTTGGCTCGTGAGCGTCGCCAACCTGGTGGAGGTGGACATCGAGGCCGCCTGCCAGCGGTTCGCGGAAGGCTGCCCCAAATGCGGTGTGAGCCCGTGCCGCTGCCCGCCGCGTTGAGCGCGAGTGGCGGAGTGCCGTAATCCTTTGGTGGTCGCACCCAACCTCCTAACGAAAAGACCCGAAGTGTGGTATATGTTGCGGGCGGACCGGAGGGCGTCTCGCCATCTTGGGTAGGAGGTTTTGTTCATGACGTGGTTGACCGAAGCGCTGGGCGAGTTGGACGTAGCGAACCTCTCCATCGCCACACTGGGCAGTCATTCCGCGCTCGAGATCTGTCGCGGGGCCAAGGCGCACGGGTTTCCGACCGTAGTGGTGGCACAGAAGGGCCGCGAACGGACCTACGCGTACCACTTCCGGGCGCGCGACGGCCTGGGGTGCGTGGATACGACCATCGTGCTGGACCGCTTCCGTGAGCTGTTGAATTCAGAGGTCCAGGCGCGGCTGAGGGAGCACAGCGCCGTGTTCGTCCCGCACCGCTCCTTCGAGGTCTACCTGGACAGCGACTACGATGCTATCGAGCAGGCGTTCCGCGTGCCGATGTTCGGCAACCGGTTCTTACTGCGCATCGAGGAGCGGGAGCTCAGGCCGAACCAGTACGACCTGCTGGAGGCGGCGGGCATCAGGCACCCCAAGCTGTTCGAGAAACCGGCGGACATCGATCGCCCGGTGTTGGTCAAGGTGCTCGAGGCGGAGCGCGGTTTCGAGCGGGCGTTCTTCCTGGCGCGTGACCAGGGCGAGTTCGAGCGCATCGCCGCGGAGCGGATGGCGGCCGGTGTGTTCACGCAGAAGAGCCTCGAGAACGCGACGATCGAGGAGTTCGTCCTCGGGGCTCTGGTCAACTTCAACTTCTACTACTCGCCGATCCACGAGCGCCTGGAGCTCTTGGGCACCGACGCCCGGCGTCAAACGAACATCTCGGGGCTCGCCTCGCTACCGGGCCCGATGCACGAGTCCGTGCTCGAGGTCGTCCCCCTCAAGTACGAGGAGGCCGGCCACGTTGCCGTGACGGTGCTGGAGAGCATGTTGGAGATGATCTTCGAGGCCGGCGAGCGCTTCGTCGAGGCGGCCGCGCGGCTCTACCCGCCCGGTGTCATCGGGCCGTTCGCGCTGCAGAGCATCGTCACTCCGGGCCCGCCGAAAAAGGACTTCGCCGTGGTGGACGTCAGCCCGCGGGTACCGGGCTCACCGGGCATCGGCGCAACGCCGTACACGACGTATCTCTTCGGTCGAGCCGTGACCGTCGGGGAGCGCATCGCAATGGAGCTCAGGGACGCTCTCTCGGCGGACCGATTGGCCGATGTTCTGACCTAACAAGCTGTCAGCTCCTTGGCTGTTGGCTATTCGTCCTCATGAAAACAACACCTGACTGATAGCTGATAGCTGATAGCTGATAGCCCGGCCAACCATCATCATCTCGTTCCACCTGGCTGTCACGGAAAAGGGCTATCATGCCGAATCCTCTCGAACCCACAGTCGGAATCGTCATGGGTAGCGACTCGGACCTACCGGTGATGCGCGGTGCGGCCGATGTGCTCGTGGAGTTCGGAGTGGGCCACGAAGTGCGTATCCTCTCGGCCCATCGCTCGCCCGAGCGCGCGGCTGAATACGCCCGCACGGCCCGCGAGCGCGGCTTGCGGGTCCTCATCGCCGGTGCCGGCATGGCGGCCCACCTGGCCGGCGCGATGGCCGCTCATACCGCGTTGCCCGTAGTCGGTGTACCGCTGCGGTCGGCGACCTCGGGGCTGGACGGTGCTGATGCGCTCTACGCCACGGTGCAGATGCCGCCGGGCGTGCCGGTGGCCACGGTGGCCGTGAACGGTGCCCGGAATGCGGGTCATCTCGCCCTCCGCATCCTAGCCCTGGGCGACCCGGGCTTGGCGGCGAGAGTGGACGACTACCGCCGCGCGATGGACGAGGGCGCGGCGGACAAGAACGCGCGGCTGGAACAGCTCGGCATCGACGGCTATCTGGCAGAGAAGGGGCATGCGTCGTGAGTGCTCACCGCCTGGATACGATCGATCTACCCTTGGGGCCGAAGCACCAGGGCAAGGTGCGCGACATCTGGTTGCTGGGCGACCGTCGGGTCATCGTGACCACGGATCGGCAGAGCGCATTCGATCGGGTGCTGGGCACGATCCCCTACAAGGGACAGGTCCTCACGCAGCTGGCCGCCTGGTGGTTCGAGCGGACGGCGGACATCGCCCCCAACCATGTGCTGGCGGTACCCGATCCGAACGTGCTGATCGTGAAGGAGGCCCGGCTGTGGCCGGTGGAGATGGTCATCCGCAGCTACATCACCGGTGTGACCACCACGGCGCTATGGTACAACTACGACCGTGGCGAGCGCGTGGTTTACGGCATCCGCTTTCCGGACGGCTTGCGCAAGAACGAGCGGCTGCCCGAGCCCGTAATCACCCCGACGACCAAGGCCGAAAGCGGCGAGCACGATGAGCGACTCACGCGCGAGGAGATCCTCGCGGGTGAGCTCGTGCCGCGGGACGTCTACGAAGCAATGGAGGATGCCACCCGGCGGGTGTTTGCCCGCGGCCAGGAGATCGCCGCGGAGCGTGGCATCATCCTCGTCGACACGAAGTACGAGTTCGGCGATGTCGGCGGGCAGCTCACGTTGATCGACGAGATGCACACGCCCGACAGCTCGCGCTTCTGGCTGGCGGACACCTACGAAGAGCGGTTCGAGGCGGGGCTGGAGCCGCAAGCGTTCGACAAGGAGTTCCTGCGCCGCTGGTACATCGAGCGGGGCTATCGGGGCGAAGGCGAGCCGCCGCCCATGCCGGAAGAGTTGGCCAGTCGCATGAGCCGGCTCTACATCGACGCCTACGAGCGTCTGACGGGTGAGGCCTTCATCCCGAACGACGAGCCGCCAGCGTCACGGATCGAGGGTAACTTGCGCGCGGCAGGGATCATGGCTTGACCGCGGCGTTCCGAGGGGAGGGAGACATGTCGGTACCGACGACTTCCGGATTGCGGGGACCGTTCCTGGCGTTGGGGCTGGGGACTGCGTTGGCCGTGGGCGGCGCCCTGGTGCCTGCCGCCGCTCCGCTCCAGCCGCTGGTGAAGCTGGAAATGGTGGGCCAGGTCGGGGGTCCGACCTACGGTGTGGCGGTGGACGGTGACTACGCCTACGTTGGGATCGGCCCGCGCCTTGCCATCCTGGATCTGTCCACGCCGGGGGCCCCGTCCGTGATCGGCCAGGGCGAGGTGCTCCCGGACCTCGTGCGTGGCGTGGCGGTGGTTGGCCCCAACGCCTACGTGACCTACGGCGACGAGTTCCCAACTCCCCGGCGGAACGGCGGCTTGCGCATCTATGACGTCTCGAACCCGCGTTCACCGCGGCAGGTCGGCGCGTTCGTAACGCCCGGGAATGCCTACGCCGTAATCGTGATGGGCGGCAATGCATATCTCGCGGACGGGCGGCGCGGAGTGCAGGTGGTCGACGTGCGCGACCCGGCGGCTCCGAGTGGGGTGAGCCTATTCGCCACCTCGGATCGGGCCCTTGACGTGGCGGCCGCAGGGAGCCACGTCTACGTCGCGGTCGGCTCGACTGGACTCCAGATCCTGGACGCGTCCAACCCCTTGCAGTTGAGGCAGGTCGGTGCGTTCGATACGCCCGGCGATGCCCGGGACGTAACCGTTGCGGGTGGTTATGCCTTCGTGGCCGATGGGTCGTCCGGGTTGCAGATCATCAACGTCACGGACCCGACGACCCCGGGCCATGCCGGTTCCCTGGCGGTGCCGGCGAGCACGGCGGCGCAGGGAATAGCGGTATCCGGCAGCGTTGCCTATTTCGGCTACGGCCGGCGCCTGAACGCGATCGATGTGTCGACTCCGGCTGCACCCCGGGCAATCGGCGCGCTCGAACTGGATGACCTGACGGAGCACTTGGTGGTAGTGGGCACCACGGCGTACGTTGCGGCTGCGCAGGCGGGACCGCTGGTGGTCGATGTATCGCGGCCCGATCAGCTGCGCCTGGTCGGTGTCGTTCGTACGCCGGCCGTGGTCGATGACGTGGTGGCGCGCGGCGGCTACGCGTATCTGGCCAGCGGCGAGGGCGGGCTGCACGTGGTTGACGTCACGGACCGGACCGAACCGAACGCGGTCGGGTGGCTCGATACGCCGGGCATCGCCTCGGCGGTGACGATCGCCGGCGACCACGTCTATCTCGGGGACAGGATCAACTACCTGGCCGACGGGACGAGACTCCCCAGCAGCCTGCGGGTCGTGGACATCTCCAGCCCAACGGCTCCCCGGGAGGTTGGCGTGGCGGAGTTGCCCGGCAATGCCCGCGATGTGGCCGTCTCCGGCGACTACGCATATGTGGCCGACGAGCGAACCGGGCTGCTCGTAATAGACGTGAGCGATCCCACGTCACCTCACGAAGTCGGT
The DNA here is from genome assembly GCA_964475075.1 of uncultured Anaerolineales bacterium. Classification (GTDB taxonomy): domain Bacteria; phylum Chloroflexota; class Anaerolineae; order Epilineales; family Epilineaceae; genus CAYYVH01. The sequence continues at coordinate 7,076 of CAYYVH010000072.1, forward strand.
TCGCTTTCCTTCGATGGACGCCCCGTGGCAGTCGCGGTGGCGGAGGGCTACGCGTTCGTTGCAGCGGACGAGCAGGGCATGCGTGTGGTCGATGTGGGGGATCCCACTGCGCCGCGGGAGGTCGCCTCGGCCTCGTCGCCGGGCCCAGCCGTGGACATCGCGGTTGCGCAGGACTACGCCTACGTGCTGTACGACGCGTGGCGCGACGGAATGCTCGTCTTCGACGTGTTCGATCCGACGCGACCGGTTCCGGAAGGGACGATTGGGGAGTTCATGTGGCCCGCCCAGCGGTTGACGGTGGCCGGCTACTACGTGTATGTTGCGGGTCACGAAGCCGGAGTGTGGGCCTTCGACGTGGAGGATCCGTCGGAGCCGCTCCTGGCAGGGTCCTTCGATACGGTCGGCTACGCGCGCGCGGTTGCGCCGGTAGGCCAGTACGTCTTCGTGGCAGATGGAGACGGCGGGCTCGTGGCTCTGCGCGTGGAAGTTCTCCCGACACCTGCTCCCACGCGGACGGCGACGGCAACGCCGGAGACGCCCACGCCGACCCCGACGATCTTTTTTGGATGGAAGATCCATTTGCCGGCGACGTTCAATGGTCATTGATCCGGGGGGTGCTGGCATGACCGATGAAGTGCCCGGTGGTCTGACCTACGCCGCAGCGGGCGTGGACTACGGCACGCTCGATCCGCTGAAGGTGCTCGCGCAGCGCGCCGCCACCGGCACGGCCGGCAACCTGGCGCGGTGGGGGTTTGCCGAGGTGGGCGCCAGCCGCGGGGAGAGCGCCTACGTCTGGGAGGAGGAGGACTGCTACCGCGCCTTCGTAGTCGAGGGCCTGGGCACGAAGAGCCTCGTGGCCGACGCAATGCGGCCCATCAGCGGCCGGACGTACTACGACCAGTTAGCGCAGGACACGGTGGCGATGATCGTCAACGACATCATCGTCGTAGGAGCCGAGCCGCAGGTCGTCAACGCCTTCTGGGCGGTGGGCTCGTCGGACTGGATGGCGGATCGCGAGCGTGCGTCCGACCTGGTGCGGGGCTGGGCGGCGGCCTGCGATGCCTCCGGAGCCACCTGGGGCGGCGGCGAGACCGAGACGCTAGTCGGGGTTGTCGAGCCGAGCGCGATCGACCTGGCCGGCGCCTGCGTCGGGATCGTCCGCCCCAAGTCGCGCCTCGTGCTCGGTGACCGCCTGCAAGCCGGCGATGCGATCGTGCTCCTGGCATCGAGCGGCATCCACGCCAACGGGCTCACCCTGGCTCGCAAGATCGCGGACGGGCTGCCGGACGGCTACGCCACCGATATCGGCGACGGGACGATGTACGGCGAGGCGCTCTTGGTACCGACGCTACTCTACCCACGCCTCGTGTCGGATGTATTCGCGTCCGGCGCCAGCGTCCACTATCTCGCCAACATCACCGGACACGGTTGGCGGAAGCTCATGCGCGCCCCGCGCGAGCTCACCTACGTCGCCCACACTGTGCCCCCGGTTGCACCCCTCTTCCGGCTCCTCATCGACCACGGGCGGATGGACGACGCGGAGGCCTACGGCAACCTCAACATGGGTGCCGGCTTCGCGATCTACGTGCCCGAGACTGACGCCTTGAAGGTGATCGACGTCGCGGAACGGCACGGCATAGCGGCCTGGGTCGGCGGGCGGGTCGAGAAAGGTCCCCGCGAGGTGGTCATCGAGCCACTGGACCTGAGGTTCGAGGGGGAGAGCCTCGGCTTGCGGGGGTAGGCGCTACGACCCAACCGGAACCGCCCCATCACGGACACCCCACACGCCACAGCGGCTTGTTCCAAAACGGGTGGTAATGCAGGCTGACGTTCTGCAGCGTCAGGCACTCGCGCGGTGGGTTGTTGGGGCCGGGCGGCTTGCCCGGATCCAGCCGATACTGCCAGCCGAAGTATCGTTCAGGATTGGCGACGGCATCCTGGATCACGACCGCCGGCACCCTCTGGCGCACAACGTCGCATATGCAGAATGCCGCCGGCGGTGCAGCGGTCGGCGCGGGTCGCGGCGTAGCGGTGGATGTGGGTGGCGGCGTTGGCGTGAGCGTTGGGGTGGGGGAAGGGGTGGGTGTCGGAGTGGGCGTTGGAGTTGACGTCGGCGTCGGTGCAATCAGAAACGCGATCCGGTGCGCGTTGTTTGTTTCATCGCAGTCCGTGGCGGGGCCGCTACCGGTTCCGTCGTCGTTGGCGACGACACCGATGAGGACGGTGCCGCTGCGCGGTGCGTTCCACGCGACGGACACGTCCTCGAATTCGCCGGGCACGAGCGTTCCGCTGGTGGCGGTCGTGCCGATTAGGTTCGGGATCGCGGGGCCGGCCCCGTCCCATTCGTAGAAGGCAACGGGCATACCGGGCCCCAGATCGACGGCGCCGCCGTTGCCGATGCGCGCCGTCAGAATGATCGAAGTCGGGTAGCCGCTCGTGTCCACGACGATCCGTGACGCGGTGGGGTCCGGCGCGGCGAACACGCTGCCGGTCTCGGGGAGGTTCAGGCGGTAGGTGTTGTGGGACAGCCAGCTCGGCACTTCCCGTCGTGGGATCGTGCCGTCGTCGTTTACGTTGTTGATGTGGTACGCGTGCTGGTTCCAGATTTGTCGCGTCCGTACCCAGGTGTCGTTGGCGTCGCCGTACACTTGGATCCCGTTCGTTCCGCGGAAGGCGAAGTCGTTGCTGACCATCACGATCTCGGCGCTCCCGTCCGCGTCTACGTCCACGATCAACGGGTTCTCCAACTGAGTGCTGCTGGAGCTGGGCGTTGACCACAGTACCCGCCCGTCCGTGCCGCCGTAGATGCGGAGCAATCGCTCGTCGCTGTAGATCACCTCCGCTGCCCCGTCGCCCTCGAAGTCGAACACCGACGAGCCGGTCACGTTCGAGGTCTCGTCCTGTATGGGGCTTTTCCACTTGACAGTCCCGTCGGTCTCGAAGACGGTGTAGTAGGACCCCCCGGCCACCCCGACCTCCGGCTCCCCGTCGCTGTCCACGTCGGCGATCGTGGGTGGCCCCCCCTTGTTGGCGTTACTCCCCCCGGGCAGAAGCACCGGGCCCCACGCCACCGTGCCGTCGTGCTCCAAGAGGTAGACCTGCCGCTTGGTGACCAGCACCACCTCGGGGAAGGGGTCGTCGTCGAAGTCCGCCACCGCGTTGTAGCCGTCCGTCAGCTCCTGGTTGTGCCAGAAGATGCTCCCGTCGGCGTGGTAGGCCGTGTTCCCGGCCACTACCTCCAGGCCGCCGGAGAGGTTCAGGTCCGCAGCCAGCGGGATGTCGTGCCCCGCGTTTGCACCGCGACCCAAGGCGGGCGTGCTCGCCGGCGCCGCCCAGCGCAGCGTACCGTCGTTGTTCAGTACCTTCGACCCCAGGACGATCTCGGGCGTGCCGTCCCGGTCCAGGTCGGCGATGGCGGGGCTACCCAGGCGCGGCTCGAAGGAGTCGCTCTGCCACTTGAAGGTGCCGTCGTGTTCGAAGGCCAGGAGGCGGGTGAGGGACTCGTGCATGGCCAGGATCTCGGGTCGGCCGTCCCCGTCAATGTCCCCCACGGCGAGACCTGTGTTGCCCCGCAGGTCGTATTGAGGATCGGTGACGGTGAAGATCTCCCCGGTGCCGTCACCGCGGACCGCCCGGAGATGGCCGTCCTGCTCGTATGCGCCGGCGTTGGGGGGGATGCCGGTGAAGGATACGAAGACGATGTCCGGCACCCCGTCGGCGTTGAGGTCGATGACGGAGGGGGTGATGACCACTTGGCGCGACTGCGGCAGCGTCGTGCTGCCGGTCCACTCCCACTCGAGGACGGGCGCGAAGCCGCCGGGTGTTGGTCGGCGCTCGCAGGCCAGGCCGCTGTTGCTCAGATTGTTGCCCTCGTCGCTCTCGGCAACGGCGCCATCGCTGTCGACGAAGGCGTATATCAAGTTGTGGCGGAAGGTGACCGTGCCCGAGACTTGGGTGCTCACCTGCGCTGAGCCTTGCGCACCTAGAGCGCCTTGGGCCGCGGTGCCCAACACTGTGTCCACGTTGCTGTCGAACCGGGCGTTGCGGTTCGCGTCTTCGAAGAACGTGATGGTGATAGGGCCGGCCGCTACCGCGTCACCCTCGTTCGCAATCTCGGCCGTGACGCGGCCGGCCACGGCCAGCGTTTGCCAATCGCCCGTGACGGCCTGGCGGTCCACGGCCTTCACGACCAGGTCGGGGGCCGCGGCAACTCGGGTGAGGTCTGGGTTGCGCGGCGGGTGCAGCACGCCGGCGCCAGCGGAGGATCGGACCGTGACCACGACAAGGCACAGCGCGGTAGCTAAAACCTGGCACACCCTCATGCGTCACCTCCCTGAGCTGATCTCCGGCGTATACTATAACACGTCTGTGTGCGCCGGCGGACTCCTGGCCGGTGTTGCCGCGTCGCCGAAACTGGCCGCTATCTGCCTCCCCCTGCTACACTGGGACTCAGGTCCGGCACGAACAGTCACCACAGGCCCGCCACCATGATCCACACCGTCCGCGTCACCACGAAGGCCGACACCGATCCCCTCGGCGAGGACGTCCTGGCCGAGATCCGGCGGACTCTGGGCCTGACCGAGATCGAGCGGGTGCGCGCCGTCAAGGTCTATCGCCTGGAGGGCGTCACGGCGGCCGGGGCCGCGCGCCTGGCGCGGGCGCTCTTGACCGAGGACGTCGATCAGCGCTGGTCGCTGGATGCCCCGCTGGTCCAGCACGCCGACCGCATCGTCGAGGTCGCCTATCTGCCGGGTGTCATGAACCCCGAAGCTGCCTCGATCGTGAAGGCGGCCGCCAATCTCGGAATAGATCTGGTCGCGGCCGATGCCAGCCGCGAGTACGCCTTCTACGGCCGGGTGACCGATCAGGCCGTCGACGCCATCCTCTCACGGCTGCTCGTGAACCCCACCGTGGAGCGGGTCGTGGATGCGCAGCCGGAGACGCTGGTGATCGAGGGGCGGCCGGGGGAAACGCGGCGAGTACCCATTCGGCAGATGGACGACGGAGCGCTCGAAGCCCTATCCGCCGACGGGTTCTACCTCCACGTCGAAGAGATGCGCGTCCTCCGGGATCACTTCTCCTCGCTCGGCCGGGACCCGACGGACCTCGAGCTGGAGGTGCTGGCCCAGACCTGGAGCGAGCACTGCGTGCACAAGACGTTCAATAGCCCCATCGAGATCAACGGCGTACGCCGGAAGCCGCTCATGGCCCGATTGAAGGATACGTCGGCGCGTCACAGCAAGCTCGTCGTCAGTGCCTTCGAGGACAACAGCGGCGTCATGCGTTTCTACGATGGCTGGGCGGTGGCCGGCAAGGTGGAGACGCACAACAGCCCCTCGGCCATCGAGCCCTATGGCGGGGCTATGACCGGCTCTGGCGGCGTCTTCCGTGACATCCTGGGCACGGGTCAGGGAGCCGCGGTGGTGGCTTCCACGGACATGTTCTGCTTCGCCCCGCCGGACCTGCCGGCTGAGGAGGTGCCGCCAGGTGCGCTCAGCCCGGACTATCTGCTGCGCCGGGTCGTGGCCGGGGTGCGGGACTACGGCAACCGGATGGGCATCCCCACCAACAACGGCTCGGTTCGCTTCCACCGCGACTTCCGCGCCAAGCCGACGATCATCGTCGGCTCGTACGGGCTGATCCCCGAGGACCGGGCCCGCAAGGGCAAGCCCGAACCCGGCGACCGTATCCTGGTACTCGGGGGGCGCACTGGCCGCGACGGCATCCACGGCGCCACGTTCTCCTCCACGGCCATGACGCACCAGACGATCGAGGTAAACGCCACCGCCGTCCAGATCGGCAACGCCATCGAGGAAAAGCGGATGCTCGACGCCGTCCTGGAATGCCGCGACGCGGACCTGATCCACGCCATCACCGACTGCGGCGCGGGGGGATTCTCCTCGGCCGTCGGCGAGATGGGCCGGCACCTGGGCGCAGAGGTCCACCTGGAGCGTGCTCCCCTCAAGTACGCCGGCTTGGCGCCGTGGGAGATCTTTGTCTCGGAGTCACAGGAGCGCATGGTGATGGCCGTTGCGCCGTCGGACGTGCCGCGCGTCGAGGTGATCAGCCGGGCGTACAACGTCGAGGTTACCGACCTGGGCTCTTTCGAGCCCACGGGCAGGCTCACGGTCCACTACGAGGACGCGGTGGTCGGTGATCTGGACATGGACTTCCTGCACGATGGCTGGCCCGCACGCCTGCGTCGGGGAGCCTGGGAATCATCCGAAGGCAAGGCCGCGCTGCCGCCGGTACCGATTGACGAAGGAGCGTGGCGAAAAGCGTGCATCAAGGTCATGGGCCATCCGACGGTCGCGTCCAAGGTGCCGATCGTGCGGCAGTACGACCACTCGGTGCAGGGCACGAACGCCCTGCCGCCTTATGGCGGCCCGGGGGGCGATGCGCCCAACGACGCCGTTGTGCTGGCGCCACTGCTCGGCCAGCCCTATGGCTTGGTCATCGCGCACGGCCTCAACCCGGTGCTCAACACCTTCGATCCGTATTGGGGCGGCATCTGGGCCGCGGCCGAGGCGATGTCCAATCTGGTGGCGGTAGGAGGCAACCCGCGCGAGGCGAGCCTGATCGACAACTTCATCTGGCCCTTCCCGGACGAGCCGTCGCTGGGTGCCCTCGACCGGGCGGTGGATGCCTGCGTAGACGTCATGAATGCCCTGGAGCGACCGTTCATCTCGGGCAAGGACTCGCTGTCGAGCACCTACCGCTACCCGGACGGACGCGTGCTCAAGATCCCCCCGGTCCTCTGCGTATCCGTCTTCGGCCGCATCGAGGATGTGGCTTGCACGGTGTCGGCGGATGCCAAGGAGCCGCATTCGACGCTCGTTCTCGTGGGTGCTCGCGACCCGAATGGGATGGGTGGCGCAGTCTATCTGGAAGCAATGGGTCAGCGCGGGAACCGCCCGCCGCGAGTGGACCTGGACGTGCTACCGCGTACGCTCGACGCGGTGCACGCCGCCATCCGGTCGGGTCGAGTGCGCGCCTGCCACGACGTGAGCGAGGGCGGGCTGCTGGTCGCCCTGGCGGAGATGGGCTTCGGCGGTGGAATCGGCATCGAGGTGGAGGTGGGTGCGCTGGCGGACCGGCCCGACGTGGCGCTGTTCAACGAGACGGCGGGCGCCTTCGTGGTCGAGGTTGCCGATCTTGAGACTGCGGTCGAGCTGTTCGATGGGGTGCCCTACGTGCTGATCGGCCGCACTATCCGCGAGCCGGAGCTGCGCGTGCTCCACAACGGGGGGCCGCTCTTCGTCGCGTCGTTGGATGAGCTGCGAGAGGCTTGGGAACAGCCGATGAAGGAGGTGTTCCATTAGAGTTCGTCTGCGGGTCGCCCGTGTGGTCTGACTTGGGCTATCGGCTATCAGGCTGGTTGGTGAGGGGGAGCTGGGAGATGGGAGCTGGGAGTTGGGAGCTGGGAGTGGGGATCTCCCAGCTCCCCACTCCCCACTCCCCGTGACCACAGACGGATTCCGCATGATCATAGATAAGCCGCACCAAGTAGCATCCATGACAACGAACGCCCGCCCACGTGCCTGCGTCCTGAAGGCGGACGGTACGAACTGCGAGGTCGAGACGGCCCACGCGTTCGAGATCGTCGGTGCCGAGGCGGTGATCGTCCCGGTCAATCGGCTCCGCTGGAAGGAGCAGCGCCTGGCCGACTACGACATTCTCGTCGTGCCGGGGGGCTTCTCCTACGGCGACGACGTGATCTCCGGCAAGGTGCTGGCGGTGGAGCTGATGAGCTTCCTGGCCGACCAGATCAGCGAGTTCGCGGCGGCGGGCAAGCCGATCCTCGGCATCTGCAACGGCTTCCAGGTGCTGGTGCGTACCGGACTGCTCCCATTTGGCGAGTTGGGCGCGATGCACGCGACGCTGGCCCAAAACGACAGCGGGCGCTTCGAGTGCCGTTGGGTGACCATGGCCCCCGAGGGTACGTCCGATGTGGCGAAGGGCCTGCCCGAGTGCTTCGAGCTGCCGGTGGCCCATCACGAGGGACGCTTCTTCGCCGACGAGAACGCGCTTGGCCGGATCGAGGCGGAGGGCCTGGTGGCGCTGCGCTACGTGGATGGTGACGGGCGGCCGACCCAGGACCATCCCGCCAACCCGAACGGCTCGCTTCACGCCATCGCCGGTCTGGCCGACCCCACGGGGCGCATCGTCGGACTAATGCCCCACCCCGAGCGCTACGTTGAGCGCTTCCACCACCCCGACTGGCGCCGCCGCCCGGCCGATGAGGTGCCGCATGGGTTGACGTTCTTCCGGACGTTGGTGGCGTCGGCGTAGTAGTCCCACACCGGCTCTAAGGAGCCTC
>CAYYVH010000073.1:0-15359 GCA_964475075.1 uncultured Anaerolineales bacterium
CCGCCTCTGTGGGGGTGCCCTGGGGGCAAATCCGGGTTGGGCTTGGCGGGGGGGGGGGGGGCGGGGCCTTTCCGGAGGCCCCGCCCCTCGCCACCGCCACGGCGGCGTTCGTCGGATTCCTGCCGATGCACCTGACCATGACCGCCGCCGTGAACAACGATCCACTGGCGGACCTCGTGATGGGTCTCCTGCTCCTCCTTGGGCTACACCGGGCCACCGGACGACTGCCACGCCGACGCTTCGTCCTGGGCGGGGGGCTGCTCTTCGGCCTGGCACTGCTAACCAAGGTCACCATTTACGCTCCAGCAGCAGTGCTCCTAATCGCCGCAGAGGGCACAGCCAACCGGCGCGGGAACCGGTCGGCCCTCAGGGAGGATGGCGCAACGGCGCTGGCAACCCTGGGGCTCGGCCTGTTTGCCGCCTTACCTTGGTTCGCCCGGAACGCAGTTCGCTACGGTCCCGGTGACGCTCTCGGCCTGCGCGCGCACGACGCAGTCGTCCAGGATCAACCGCGCACCACCGCTTTCGTTTCCGAGCACGGGCTGAACCTCTACCTGAACCGCCTCGTGATCTTCACGTTCGACAGCTTCTGGGGCGTATTCGGCTGGATGGGCGAGTTCCTCGACCAGCGCATCTACCTGGCACTGGCGCTGGCATCGGCGGCGGCGGCCGTCGGGCTGCTGATGTATTTGGCGCGGCTGGTGCGCCGGCGCGATGGGGCCACGCACGAGCGACGGGTGGCACTGGCGCTCTCGGGCCTGGTTGTAGCAGCCACCTCAGCCGGCTTCCTCGTCTACAACGTCACCTTCGTGCAGCACCAAGGCCGCTATTTCTTCCCGGCCCTGATTCCCATCGCCCTCTTCTACCTACTGGGCCTGCGCGAGGCGGCGAGATGGTCAAGCGCCGTCATCGGAAGAGTCTTTCCGAGGACCGGGCAGCAGCTGAGACGAGGGCTGGAGCTGCTCGCCCTGGGGGGCTTCAGCGTCGGCCTCGCCGCACTGGCCCTTCTGAGCCTCTACCGCTATATCATCCCTCACCTCAGCAGCTGCTGCTGACACACTACCGCTGGGGCCGGCACTGCGGCGAGACCGATTGACGGTCGTGCGCTCGTGTGCTAAACTAAGGTTCGACGTAAAGACAAATCATTCATCATTCATCCGGTTTCATCAGCAATTCATCCGCAATCATCTATTCGAGGCAGTCCTTGAGTCACAGAGTACGCTTCTTCCGACGCCGCTCCGCCGGTCCACTTCCCGACGATAACGCCTTGCGAGTACTGGCACTACGCAGGCGCTTGCACGCAATGCCAGCCTCCTCGCAGGCAGGACGACCGGCGTGAGCCGCCGTTGGATTATCACCATCCGGCTCCTGGGCGCGATCGCCCTGGCCATCACCGGGTACAGCGCCGGCAGGATCCTGTGGCCCGACATCCAGAGCATGGAGCTGGACTGGGAGATCCTGCAGAGCCTCACCCTGACTCGCTTCCTTGTTTCGGTGTCCTTCGCTCTGTTCGGTTTCGCTTTTGGTTACATCCTGGCGCCGGTGCTGTTCAGCCCCCTGCATGCCGCCTACCGCGAGCTGCGCGAGACCCCGCCGGAGCAGCTTCTGGGCGCGACAATCGGCCTGGGTGTGGGGCTAGCATTGAGCGCACTCATGGCGTGGCCGATTTCGTTCCTACCGTCGCCCTTTGGCCAGTATCTTCCCTTCCTGGTCGCGGTGGTGTTGGCCTACCTCGGTGCGGCCACGGTCGGCTACAACCCCGGCATCTTCCTGGTCCTCCTTCGCGGGGTGTTGAACGGCGCTGAAGACGCCGGTAAGAGCGCCGTCGGAGGTTTCATATTGCTTGACACGAGCGTCGTCATCGACGGTCGGGTGGCTGACGTGGCCGAGACGGGTTTCCTAGACAAGATCCTGCTAGTGCCCCGCTTCGTCCTGGCCGAGTTGCAGCAGATAGCTGACTCCGCCGACACGCTCCGGCGCAATCGTGGCCGGCGGGGTCTGGAGATCCTCAACCGGCTGCAGCAATCCAGCGTCGTGGAGGTGGAGATCACCGACCAGGATTTTCCCGGAGCGGACGACGTGGACCGCAAGCTAGTCCGGCTGGCCGAGCAGCTCAACTGCGCCATCATGACCAATGACTACAACCTCAACCGGGTCGCGGAGATCCAGGGCATCCGGGTGCTCAATCTGAACGAGTTGGCCAATGCGGTGAAGACGCTGCTCCTGCCTGGCGAGCAACTCCAAGTCCGAATCATTCAGGAGGGCAAGGAGTACGGCCAGGGCGTCGGTTATCTGGAGGACGGAACGATGGTCGTCGTCGAACACGGACGCGACCAAATCAACCAGACGGCGGCGGTGACCGTGACCCGAGTGCTTCAGACCGTCGCGGGGCGAATGATCTTCGCGACCCCCAGCCCCGGCTCTTAGAGCCTGAGTGGAAACCCATATCCGGCTGCTCCCGGTCCGCGCACGTGCTGGCTGCGTCCGTGCGGTTCGGTCGGGCGACCAGGGGATCAGCTCGCCGGCTGAACACTGGCCAGACGTTGTTTGGCGGCCCCGGATCGATCCGATATAATGGGCACCGATATTGGCTTCAAGGGTGACACATGTGTGAATCCGAACCCAATCGTGACTCACCGCCCGAGGCGCCCGACCAGCACCCGATGCAGGCGTTGCTGGAGGCGAGCGACCGGCATCACCGTATCGAACGCGGCGACGTAGTCAGTGGTACGATCGTATTCATCGGTGAGCATGAGATCCTGATCGACGTTGGCGCGAAGTCCGAGGGCATACTGGCCCCCCGCGAGTTCGACCAGATGTCCGATGAGGAATTGGCGGCCCTCTCGGTGGGCGACGCCGTCGAGTGCCTGGTCGTCAATCCGCAGGATCGCAGCGGCAACCTCGTTCTGTCGTTGACCCAGGCACGCCTGGGGCAGGATTGGGTCGAAGCCGAGCGCCTCGGCGTCGCAGGCGAGATCTTCCCGGTCGAGATCACGGGGCACAACAAGGGCGGCCTGATCGCCTACGTGGGTGAGGTTCGCGGCTTCATCCCCGCCTCACAGATAGACCGGCGCCATGGAATCGACCGCTCTCGGATCGACGGCTCCCCGGAGAGCCCTCTCACGCCGCTCGTGGGCAAGGAGCTCTGGGTCAAGATCATTGAGGTTGATCGGCGCAAGAACCGCCTGATCCTGTCGGAGCAGGCGGCCATGCGCGAGCGCCGCAAGCAGTCGAAGGCCGAGTTGCTGGACAGCCTGGAAGAGGGCCAGGTCGTGGAAGGCGTCGTCACCAGCCTGGCTGACTTCGGCGCCTTCGTGGACATCGGTGGAGCCGACGGTCTAGTACATCTGTCCGAACTGGCCTGGAACCGGGTTAATCACCCCAAGGACATTCTGCAGCTGGGCGAAGACGTTACTGTCAAGGTAATCTCGGTCGACCGTGAACGGAAGCGCATCGGACTGAGTCTGAAACAGCTGCAGCAGGAGCCCTGGGCGGAGTTCGCAGAACGCTTCAAGCTCGGTGCCGTTGTACAGGGCACGATCACACGACTCACGGACTACGGGGCGTTCGCCAGGCTCGGGGAGGACATCGAGGGTCTGATCCACGTCTCCGAGCTATCGGAAGAGGGCAAACCACCGGCCGACGTAGTTGCCCCCGATGAAGAGGTTGCGTTGCGAGTGATCCGGATCGATCCGGAACGAAGGCGAATTGGGCTAAGCCTCTTGCGTGCAGGCCCGGAGTACGACGAGCAGATGACCCCCGAAGCACTGGCCGAACTCGGGGACGCTCTGGACTTCGACCAGGAAGACTCCGAAGTCGACGACCAAGAGTAAGCCGTTGTCCTGAACGGGCGTCCCACCCGTATGGGAACCGCCGGCCATCCGCTGCCGTTTCGATAGGTCCCACGTGCGGTTGGGGGCAGCCTGCCGAGCGGACGGGTGCCGAATCTGGAGAACGAATGGCGAGCAAGTTTGACGACCGGTTCACGGAGCGCGCGCGTCGCGTTCTCATGCTAGCCCAGGAGGAGGCCAAGCGCCTGGGTGACTCCTACATCGGCACCGAGCACCTTCTGCTGGGCCTGGTGCAGGAGGAGCGCGGCGTGGCGGCACGTGTGCTCCGCGACCTAGGGGTCAACCCGTACCAAGTGCGCCGCATCATCGAGGAGTCATCGCGCCGGACCGGTCACCGCGTCCGTGGCCAGACGACCGGACTGACCCCCCGCACGAAGCGAGTGATCGAGCGTGCCGTAGAAGAGGCGCGCCGCATGAGCCACCACTATATCGGCACCGAGCACCTGCTCTTGGGGCTGATCGGGGAAGGCGGCGGCCTCGCGGTTGACGTGCTCAAGGACATCGGCGTGGATATGGACGGTGTCCGCATGCAGACAACGCGGGCCATCATGCAGAGCCCGTCTCGCCCGCGCTCCGAGCGCAAGAAAGCTCAGCAGACACCGCTGATGGACCAGCTCGGAGTGGACCTCACGCTCCAGGCCGAGGAGGGGCAGCTCGATCCGGTGATCGGGCGCCAGACGGAGATCGAACGGGTCATTCAGATCCTCTCGCGGCGCACGAAGAACAACCCGGCTCTGATTGGCGAGCCCGGTGTGGGCAAGACAGCCATCGTCGAGGGCCTGGCGCAACGCATCGCCAACGGTGAGGTGCCGGTTCCGCTGCGGGACAAGCGCGTCTTCATGCTCGATGTCGGCAGCCTCGTGGCCGGCACGATCTACCGCGGCCAGTTCGAGGAGCGCATGAAGCGCGTGATTGACGAGATCAAGGGTACCCAGGCCGTCGTGTTCATTGACGAGCTCCACATGCTCGTGGGCGCGGGCGCTGCCGGGTCGAGCGTGGACGCCGCCAACCTGCTGAAGCCCGCCCTTTCACGAGGTGAGTTGCAGTGCATCGGGGCTACCACGTTGGACGAGTACCGTCGGCACGTTGAGTCGGACGCAGCCCTCGAGCGACGCTTCCAGCCGGTGTTCGTGGAAGAGCCTACTATTGAAGAGTCGGTCCAGATCCTGCAAGGAATCCGGAGCCGTTACGAGGAGCACCACAACGTCAAGATCTCCAACGAAGCGCTTTACGCCTCAGCGCACCTGGCTGCACGCTACATCACCGACCGATTCCTGCCCGACAAGGCCATCGATCTCGTGGACGAGGCGGCCAGCCGAGTGCGCATGTACAAGATACCCGACGCGCCGGGCCTGAAGGACGCCTTCACCGACCTGCACCGCGTGCAGGAGGAGAAAGAGAGTGCTTTCGGCGAAGGGGAGTACGAGGAAGCGGTCCGCCTGCGCGAGCAAGAGCGCGACCTGTGGGATCAGATAGAGCAGCTTCGCGGTGGCCATTCGTCCGGCCTGACGGTGACGGATGAGGACATCGCCGAGGTAGTGGCTATGTGGACCGGCGTGCCCGTGGTGCGCATCGCCGGTGAGGAGAGCGAGCGCCTTCTCCAGATGGAACAGGCACTGCATGAGCGGATCATCAGCCAGGACGAGGCAATCGAGGCCGTCTCCAAGGCCGTCCGCCGCGCCCGCGCCGGGCTCAAGGACCCGCGTCGACCTATTGGCGTGTACATCTTTCTGGGCCCGACCGGCGTGGGCAAGACGGAGCTAGGCAAAGCCCTGGCGGAGTTCATGTTCGGTAGCGAGGACGCGCTCATGCAGCTGGACATGAGCGAGTTCATGGAGCGCCATGCCGTGAGCCGGTTGGTGGGAGCACCTCCCGGATACGTGGGCTACTACGAGGGCGGTCAGCTCACCGAGGCGGTCCGTCGGCGTCCGTATCAGGTGATACTCCTGGACGAGATCGAGAAAGCCCACCCCGAAGCCCTCAACATGATGCTGCAGATCATGGAAGACGGCCACCTGTCGGACGCTAAGGGCCGCAAGGTAGACTTCCGCAATACGATCATCATCATGACGTCCAATGTGGGTGCACGCCAGCTCAGCCGCCAGCAGGCCCTCGGTTTCGACCTACCGCAGGACGAACGTCAGCAGTTCGATAGCGAGTACGATGACATGCGGCAGAAGGTCCTCGCCGAGCTGAAACGGCTCTTCAAGCCGGAGTTTCTGAATCGAATCGACAAGGTCATCGTCTTCAAGCCCCTCACGAAAGGGGACCTGCGTCAGATCGTGGACATTCAGATCCAGCGCATGGCCCCGCGATTGGAGGAGCAGAGCATCACGCTCCAGATAACCGACGCGGCCCGCGAGCGGATTGCCGAGGAGGGGTATGATCCCGAGTTCGGGGCGCGGCCCCTGAGGCGGGCGATCATGAACCTAATCGAGGACGCGCTCTCCGAGAAGCTTCTCGCCGACGAGATCGCTCGCGGAGACACGGTGGTCGTCGATGTCGAGGACGGTGAGATCATGATGCGCGCCCTCGAGAGGGTCGAGCCCACTCCAGCATAGCCGACGGATACTCCCGCTCAACGCAGAACGGCCAGCGGGACGTAGGTCAGCCACATCGGCGGGCGTGGAACGTCATCCGACACGATGGCCGGCCTCACTGGCCGGCCGTCGGCCCAGCGGCCCATGTTCCTCTGCTCGGGTGTGTGTCCGAAGGCGTACGGGCAGTTGGTATGGGTGAGGGCACACGTGGTCAGGCCATCCAGCCATTTCCAGCTGCCGTACCAATCGAGGGCGTCCAGCGCACCGGCGGGACCGTCCGCGAGGGGCGCCGCGTAGCCGGCCACGAGCGGCGGCGTACCGTAGCGATCGGTCCGGAGGAGCAGGCGTTCCCTCCAAGCCCCCGGAATGTGCCGCAGGCCGTCCCACAGCCTGACTTCCGTCGCGTTATCGTATCCGGCATCGTCCTCTCCGGCGACGAACAATGTCCTTGTGTCATTGGGCACGCGCCTGAGGTCCTCGTCGAGCAACTCAATCGCCCGGCGTGGCATCATGACCATGAGCGCGCGCGGTAGTGGAAGCTGCCACTTGAACCACCCGGCAGCGAGGTTCGCGGCCAAGACAGCCCCCTCCCCATGCCCGACATAGGCCAGCTGGCCCGCCATCGGCCGGACATGCGATCCGTACGCCAGCTCGTCCAGCGCGGACCGCAGGGCCGAAGCGGCCGACTCCGTCCAGCCCCCGGTGTCGTCATCGCCTGATACTCGATATGCCGGGTAGACCACCACCACGCCTCCGCGGGCGATGTGCTCGAGCCACGTCCGGTAGGGCGCCGGATCGAGCGGGCCCGCTCCGTGCAGGAACGCGACGACCGGCGCTTCCGAAGGAACCGGATCGGCCGGCTCGAACAGCCAGTAGAGTTGCGCATCGTCGCCGCTCCGGGTAACGCGGACGCGCCCGTGGCGCCGCTCGGCCCCACCCGGCCCGCCCAGCGGCTGCCCCGGAGGCGTGACCGGCGCTGAGGTGGCCGTCGGCGTAGGTGTCGCGGTCGCGGTTGGTGTTGGCGTTCCGGTCGCCGTCGCGGTGGGTGTCGGCGTCAGATAGCGGCGGCCGAAGACGAAGCTGGCAATCCGTTCCGTGGTCTCGTCCCCCGCCTGCCCGATTGACGACACCATCGAGCCGTGGCTGCGGCCCGGGATCTCGTGAACGCCGACGGTCACATCCGCTACGCCCAGGGCGCGCCCCATGCTACGGGCCTCCTCATCCAGGCCCGTCCGGTCGAAGTCGCCGTACAGCAGCAGGAACGGCGGGGCCTGCGCCGAGACGTGGTGGATCGGGGAGCCATCGCGACGAACGGCTGGATCCACACCGAACACGGCGGCGTACTCGTCGCCATCCGGATCGATGCGGTAGATCCCCGATAGACCGATCACCCCCCGCACCGCGGCGGGCGCCAGGCCATGCGCCGAGAGGAAGCGGTCGTTCGTGGCCAGGAGGGCGGCCAGGTGTGCCCCAGCCTCGTGACCAGCGAGGTAAAGGTTGTTCGGGTTGTTACCCCCGGTCACCAGATAAGCCCGCATGAAGCTGAATGCTCTGGCCACATCCTCCACATGGCCAGGATGTACGACGTTGTCGGCCGTTCCATCCGTCAGACGGTAGTTGACCACCGCCACCCCGATTTCGCGCTCGGCAAGGGCTCGACCGACGTTCTCGTAGAGCAAACCAGGTACCTCGTTCTTGTCGCCGCCCGTCCAGCCCCCGCCGTGGATGAAGAGCACGACGGGGTAGTCGCTGCCGGATCCGGGAAGGAAGAGGTCGAGGCTGTGCCGTTCGCGAGAGGCACCGGGGCCGAAGTAGTACTGCACATCTCGGTGGACAACGATGCCCTGAGCCGGCGCCGCCTGGACCGCCAACAGGAGAAGAAGCGCGGCAGCGGTCAGCAACCCTGCGATGCGCTTGGGCCGGCAACGTGCGGTATAGTTCGTTCCCATGGCCATCCGTCACAGGTGATGACGCAATGGAACGGCCTTTTGGGACGGTGGGAATCGCGGCCGTCTGTCACGGACCTGAAAGGCGCAGGCTGCCATCCTGGAAGATCACCTTCAAGTCTCGTGCGCTCAGCGTTCCGAAGTTGATCGTCTCGTCGAACGTCACCGCGGCCTCGCCCGGTCGAGTGGAGATTCCAGGGGCAAGATCACGGTTCGGCAGCCGCAGTCGGACTGGGCGGCGACAATCGCGTGGGCTGGGTATCACCAGGGCCGAGGCGGTGAGGTTTGCGGGGCGTCCTGGTCTCAGTCGACTCAGCCTCCCTCGTCAGCTCCGCTGCACGCTCGGTCCCACGAAGGTTGGGCATTTTCGTCTTCGTCGGCTCGATCGACGGCTCTGCCGTGGGAAGTAGCGGCGGCCCTGTCGGCTGTCCGTTCGCCTCCGTAGGCCGCCGGATCCGGGGTACGCGTGGAGTCGACGTCGAGTAGACGGTTGCCGTGGAGGTCGGCGGCGGCAGCTCTGTGGGCGTTGCCGCCGCCGGTATGAGTGTTGCAGCCAGCTCGGCAGAGTCAGGGGTGTCGGCCGGTGTCGGTTCGACGTCCAGCACTGTCGTGGGCGCACGGCGCTCCGTCGCCGTGGCGGGGGCCTCAAGCACCTCGACCGGTGGCCCCATCGCCGCACTCGCCTGCTCGAGGAGAGGCCGGACCTCGGGCGATGCGTCCTGGACCGCATCGTCCACGAGTTGTCGGACCTCCTCCGCCCGCAACTCGACCTCCTCCACCAGCGCGTCGTCCCCGGTCGCCCTCGCCTCGGACAGGGCGCCGTCCCGCGCCTCCACCAGACCCTCGACGAGGGCGGCCGGAAGGCTCAGGCCGCGATCGATGAGCGTCTGGATCTCCACCAGCCGCGCATCGGCCATGTCGAGGTGCACGCGAGCCCGAGAAGCCGGATTCACCGCCAGGACCAGCCGCGTTCGCTCGGCCGCCAGCTTGAGGCCGTAGAGCGTGTCGCCGGGCAAGCTGTCGGCCGACACGACGGCCGCGCTCCAAACAGCCAGCACCACGGCCGCGCAGAGGGCCACCAACCGTGGCAGCATCCGAGGCCACAATCGCAGCCCGCGCCTATCCGGCCGGACCATGAGGCCCTGGAGAGTGGCCTGGAGCCGGGCGCGGAAAGCCAAGCGCGGCACCACGGGCACCACCTCCGTCATCTGCGCCGCCAGCGCTACGAGCTCTGCGAGCTCCTGATCCCCCCCAAGCCGCGCCAGCACGACCTCGACCCGCTCGCCGGCGGCGATACGGTCGAGGTTCTCCTGGAGGCGCAAAGCCTGGGATTCCACCTCGTTCACGACGTAACCTCTTCCGACTCAAGTTGGCTCCGCAGCGCCTTCACCGCATGGTGCTGCAGGTTCTTAATTGCTCCCTCGCTCTTGCCCATCACGTCGGCGGTCTCCCGGATCGAGAGCCCCGCCGCGAATCGCAGCGCGAGCACCTGCCGTTGTAGTTCAGTCAGGTGCACCGTGGCCTTCACAATTCGCTCGCGATCAAGGACCCGCTCTGCCCGGGCCACCCCGTCCTGGCCATCTTCGGCAACCAGGCGCTCCAGGCGACTCTCTTCGTCGCCGTCCTCGCCGGCCTCTACGGCCGACAGCGGGCGCTCCGGGCGGCGCGCCCGACGCCGCCAATGGTCGATGACGGTGTTGCGTGCGATTCGCAGCAACCAGGGCGCCAACGAGCCGCGCCAATCGTAGCTTCGCAGCGCACGAAGGGCCTGGATGAAGACCTCCTGTGTGAGGTCCTCAGCCAGATCCTCGTCCCGCACCCGAAAGGCCACAAAGCTATAGACCCGGTCGACGTAGCGCTGGTATATCTGGCCGAACGCCTGGCTGTCTCCACCCTTGGCACGCTCGACCAGATCGCGCTCGTCAACCGCCACGGGCATATCCCCGTTGCCGGTGACTGCCACACAGCACAACGCCGCTCCTGAACTCAGGTTAGAGTCGCCCGTCATCCGGGCAACGGGAGTATCATAGGGTTTGCAGCGGGTCAGTGCAAGCGTCCGCGGGAGGGTACGTTAGCGGTGGCAACGGGGCAATGGAGCCAGAAACGAGAGCACGTCCGCAAACCGCATTGTGCGTGTGAGGAAAACCCGCCCAGGACCACCTGTGACGCGTGCCAGCAGCGCGGGATCCGCCTGCGCACCGATGCCCACCGCATGCAGCCTGATCCCCACCCGTTGGGCGCCTGCGGCACTCGCAAGCAATCGCGCTTCCGGTGTCTGGTTCAAATCACCGTCGGTAAAGAGCACCAGCACGTTTTTCGCATCATCCCGGGCCGACGGCCCGGTAAGCTGAGCCACGGCGGCGTCGATGGCCAAGTCCATCCGGGACCCATCGTAGCGGGGCAGCAGTTCCAGCGCCAGCCGCGCGGCACCGCAGCAATCGGCCAATGGTGCCAGGACCTGCACGAATTCCCCATCCCCATACACCACCACCGCCGCCCGGTCACGCCCCGGAAGCAGCCGCTCGGTCATCGCCTGTGCCAGCGCCCGCGCCGCGTCCCACCGGCTTGGGTAGCCGGTGCCGCTTGCCGGGCCCATCATGCTTCCCGAGACATCGATCACGAGTGCCACGTCGATCCGTTCCCACTGGCTCGTACAACCGTGATCCAGCACTTGGGGCAAGAAGAGGCGGTCGGCAGGCCGCGCCCCCGCAGGGCTTGGCGTTGCCTCAGATATGCGCGTGGGATCCGGCTCCTCGGTCCGCGTCGCGGTAGCCCTGGGCGTCGGTGTCGGGCTCGGTCCTTCCGTGGGTGTCACGGGACACGGCACCTCCATCACCGGATTGGTGAACGACAGCAACACCGGCTGGGGTTCCACCTTCGACCAGAATGACCTGTTGAACGTCACCTCAGCCTGAGGCACCCGGCGACTGGAACGGAAGCGTCCACAGGCAACGCTCTGGGCCTGGTACGTAAGGCTGATGCCGTCCGTCGGCCACGGGGCAAACTGCCAGCCAAGGTGGTTGCCCACCGCTTCACTGGGATACCCGCCGCCGGTGTACACCAAGTTCTCCGATAGCCAGTCCTCTATTCTCACTCGCTCGATCGGATGGAAGGCCTCCTCAGTGGAATGAACGAGCTCCGTGATCCTCTCGTCGAGGAAGTTCCATTCCCAGGAATGGAACGCAAAGCGCGGGTGCGTCGCCGCGTCAGCGAGGCAGGGCTGCTCGCAACTGCGGCCGACACAGGCCGTGACTACCAGCACTCCGTGGGTTTTGAGCTGGTTCGCCCTGAACTGCACGTCCTTGCATACGGACGGATCGACGTGGACGGTCGCCAAAAGAATGGCCTCGCGAAGCTCCTCGGGCGGTCGGCCGCCGCGCCCGTTGCTCAACACGGACCACGCCTCCTGCAAGCCGCAGGCCACGCACGTTTCTCCACTTGCCTTGTTGAGGCGCAGTGCGTCGTCCAGCTGACGCTGATCGGTGGTCAGATAACTCACGATCCGGGCACCGCCATCCTGGATGACCACCACGCCCACGCGGAGATACCCCAGACTGGCCGTGTCGAGCCCTTGGATCGCCGATCGGAGCGCGGCGGACAGCCGCTGAACGTCGGCCATGCGGTCGGAGGCATCCACGACCAGCACCAGGTGGAGCGGGCGGTCGTTCGGAGAACATCGTGCCGACAACGACAGCGAGATCCCGACCTCGGCATCGACCGGCAGCGACAGCGGGACGACGGCCCGGGTCGACTCGAACTCGCACGGCGGCCCTGGCGGATCCCCAGGCGATGCTCCGGCTGGCCGCAGGGCCGCGAGGCCCCCCAGCGCCAGTACGAGCGCGGTGAGGGACAACAGGCCAGACCTCGAGAACGGCATCGACCTTCGCATTGATGGCGAGGTCATGGCAAGGCAGATGGCACCGCCGTCGCCGCTTTGCCCTTTCCCGAGTCCGGCGTGGAGGTTGCCGTCGGCGCCGCGGGGCGTGTCTCCTCCTTGGTCGGGGTCGCACTCGACCCGCCGGTGGGCGGCGACGACGGGCTCGGCTCCACCATGACCTCCGGGGTGTCGGTGGGCATGATCGTGGGCACGGGCGTAATGGGAAAGTCGTGCGTGTCCCGCGTGGGAGTCAGTGGCCTCTCGGTCGTCGGCGTCGGGGGTGGCGGCAGAGCGGTCGGCGTCTTGGTCGGGTCCGGATCGATGCGCTCCGGCCCCCGCGTAGGCATCGGCAGGGCTGTCGTCGTAGCGGAGGGTGATGGCACCGGTGTGGCGCGCACGGCGGTCGGCGGTGGCGTTACCGTCGCCCGGTCAGGAATGACGGTGGCTGTCGGAGGCAGCGGCACCTCCGTGGGCGAGACGGGCCGTGTTGGCACGCCGGGGGGAGGCACCTTGACTATGGGCCCTGCGGGAACGAGGGACGCTCGGATCAAGCCTCGCGACCGCCGGAGGCGTGCGGCGATGGCTGGTCGCGCCGAGGGCTCGAGTTGGGCCAACTCCGCCTCCACCAGGCGTGCCTCCGTCTCCACGCGTGCAGAGGATCGCGGGTCGTCCGCATTGCGGGCCAGACGGAGTGCGGTCGTGTATGCCGCGGTGAGGTCGTCCAGTACGCCCTGGAGAACATCGCCATCCGGGTTTCCGGCTTCCACGAGCTCTTTCGTCTCCTCGTAGCGGCGCCAACCCAGATCCAAGTACGCCGCACAGCAAGCGCCGCCGGTCTGTAAAGCGATGGCCTGAATTCCACGCTTGAAATCGTAGAGCGCATCGCCTGGTCTCGCCTGGTGTACGCCCACGAAAAGCAGGCCACCGGCCAGGACCCCCCCGAGGGCGAGAAGTCGGGTGCGCAACGGGAGACCACGACGCACCGCAGGCCGCAGTCGCAGATCGGTCCGCAGCTGCTCTTCCAGCCCGAGCACGAAAGCGGGCCGCGGTGCGTCCCCGGCCTGCCGGCGTGCATTCAACAGGCGGGCCGCAGCCGCCAGGAGCGGACGAAGATCGGGCGGTAGCCGGGACTCCACGTCCTCCGGCGCATCGCCGCGATGCAGCGCGCCGATGGCGGTATGGAGTTCTTCGGCGCTAAGGTCTTCGGATCGCAACTTGTTCTGCCTCCAACACAGCGGCTGCCTTCTTTAAAGCGCGGTGTTGCAGAACCTTGGCATTGGACACCGTAACGCCCATGCAGGAAGCCGTCTCCTCGATCGTCCTTCCGTCTAGAAAGCGCAGTTCGAGCACCTGGCGGTAGCGCGGCGGCAGGGGTTGCAGCAGCGCCAACGCAGTCTCGAACGGCTCGTCATCCTCGGCCGGCTGGCACTCTGACGACTCCGGGGCCGGCAGTCGCGGCGAAATCGGTGTCGACAGCCGATAACCCGCCGCCCGCCGATGATTCCGTACCGCATTGCGCGCGATCTGGTACAACCAGTTCTTGAAGCTGGCCTGGCCCCGGAATCCGCCAAGCCCCCGCAGCATGCGGGCGAACGTCTCGGAGGTCAGATCCTCAGCATCCTGAACGTCGCGCACCTGCGCCAGAACAAAGCGATGGATGGCCGCCACATAGCGGCGGTAGAGGGCCGAGAGTGCTGCCTCGTCACCGTCACCCACGCACCGAACGAGCACCATGTCGGGCTCCTCATCGTACTGTCGATCGCCCACATCCATCGCGTCAGGGTTCCCTTTTGGTTAAGGACACACGACGGTTACGTTCGGCGCCGGTCCTCCCAGACTCCGCCACGCCCTCGCCCACGGGACACCGTATCGAGGCGTGCTATACTCTTCCACCGTGGACCCGAACCTGTGGCTGGCGAAGGCCCGCGCGGGCGACGTGTCGGCCTTCAACCGATTGGTGGACTACCACCAGTCGCTTGCCTACCACGTCGCCTACCACCACCTCGGCAACCGGGACGACGCCCTCGATGCCTGCCAGGAGGCCATGCTTGCCGCATGGCGCGCCCTTCAAGGCTTCCGGGGCGACGCCGACAACTTCCGTCGCTGGCTGGTGAAGATCGTCGTCAACTCCTGCCACGACCGCCAGCGCTACGAACGCCGCAGACCGCATGTGCCCATCGAGGTCGACGACGACGGTGAGCGGCGCGTTCTTCCGTTGCCCGACCTGGGCGAGTCGCCGGAGAGCTACGCCGAGCGCGGCGACCTGCGGACGCTGTTGGAGCAGGCCCTCTCGCGTCTCTCCGAGGACCACCGCACGGTGATCCTGCTGGATCACACCGGCCACAGCTATGCCGAGATGGCCAATATTCTAGACGTCGAGGTCGGGACGGTGAAATCGCGTCTCTGCCGCGCCCGGGCCCACATGCGGGACATGCTGACCGGAAGGACAGGGCCCGACGCGGCCACGGAACCAGAGGCGTCGGCACGACGTTCGTATAACACACCACCGGCCGCTGCGCGCCGGCCTGCAGCCGGACGCGGCGACGACCAGGCCCAAACGGGAACCCCATGATGGAACACATCAGCCTGGAGGACCTCTCCGCATATTTGGACGACGAACTGCCGGCCGAGCGCCGATCAGATGTGGCGACCCACATCGTCGCCTGCGCCGCATGCCGCGCCGAATACGAGTCCCTGGCTTGGAGTGTGACCTTCACCCGCGCCCTTCCCCGAGCCCCCATGCCGCGGGGTGCCTCGCTCCGCGTCCCCCTCACCGATATCGACGCGCCCGGCACACGCTTGCGCTTCAACCTGGGCTGGCTAGCCTTCGGCACGGTGGCGGCGGTGCTCGTCGTCGCCCTCGCCGCAACGTTGTGGGACGGGCCATCCGGCCTCGTCCGGACCGCGGATGCCCCGCAGATGGCGCTAATCACACCGGCAGCGGAAGAAGCGGCGGCGGAGGTCGCGGAAGAGGAGCCTGCCGCGGAGCCCATAGATTTGGCCTACGCTCCGGCCGGACCAACAGAGGACGACTTCACCGGCCGCACGGCAGCCGAGCCGATCGCGGCGGGTCCTGAGCGGCGACCGAAGCCCGGGGCGGAGGACGCTGCCGCCCCGCCACAGGGCGAGGAGGGGCCCCGCGGGG
>CAYYVH010000074.1:0-15313 GCA_964475075.1 uncultured Anaerolineales bacterium
GCAACGGTGTGAAGTGGAGCGGGGCGGTCCGTTGCTCAAGCTCAAGAGGGTTGGCTTGATGAATTTGATTGCCCAGGGGCAGATTCCCGATAACCTGAGTGGGATGGCGGCAGAGGTTGCCAGCCGCACCACGGTACGGCAGAAGCGCGCATCAGAATTGCTCAAGTATAGTCGCGTGGTGTGTGCGGTGGTTCCGGTCGCAGTCCGGCTCGTGTGACGGCGATGCCGCGCTCGGCCTGGTGCACGGCGCGGCGTGTTTCCGCGATCTCCCAGCGATCTTTGATTACGCGCAGGTTCTCTGTGAGCTGAGAAGTCTGCGCCAGTTCCGGACCGTTCAGTCTGTCTTCGAGCGCAGCCCACAGACTGACCGTCAGATGATCAGCTTCCAGTCCCAGTCGGGCTGGCCGGTCTGTGGTCACGACCTGCACCGTAGCCTGTGACATCGTCTGACCAACGGTGCGAATCTCAACGTCCAGTGCCGGACATTCGTTGCTGATCTGCGTAGTGTAGCGGGAGTCGCTAATCAGAACCGCATTCAGGCGACTGATGTAGAGCCAGCTGGAATCGCCCGTGAATCCGGTCAGATAGCGGACGTTGGTTTCACCGGAGACCAGCAGGGCATCGACGTCTGCTGATTTCAGGGAGCGAACAAGGCGGCCGCGTCGAGCGGCATAGTCGGGACCGGGCATGGACGGACTCGTTCAGGGTACTGTTTGATTTTAGCAGGCTGGCACGATGGTACACCGCGTTGGTTCGGTTGCTACAGCGTATTACGCTGACTTGTAGTCGCGCCGCAGGAACGTCGGCCTTTGTACGCTGCTTCTCGCGAGCCAGGGCCGTCCACTCAGGAGTCATTGTCGGACTCAGATTTGCGGCTGAGGAGCCGGCAGTCTTAGCAGCGGAGTACTGATCGCCCTGTGGCGTTTGGGGGTGGCACCGCCGAACGCCGGCATACCGGATGGGTTTGATGGTCCCGGCAGAGCCATCGGTCGAGTGTGAACAGGAACGGGCTGTGTCGGAGTTCCGATTGTCTTGTAGCGTCCGGCAGACCGGGTGGGAGTAGAATTGCCGAAGGACGGCATGACAGCTTGCATCGATGGTGCCGGGCCAGTCATCGGTTGCGTGTGAACCGGAACCGGTTGTGCCGGAGCACCGATCATCCTGTAACGTCCGTTGGACGGTGTACGGGAAGGGCCAGCAAGAGAAGTTGATGTCATCTGTCGAGCTGCTGCCAGAGGGTGGATGGGAGCCGGTCCGGTTGGTTGAGCGGCCATGCGATAGCGTCCTGCGCCTGTTGCCGATGTGGCTGCCTGTGTCGGAAAAAATGTTTGTGACTGGGCACCCTGTGAAGGAACGGGTGGAACCGGAGGCAGTGCCGGAGGAGCGGCCGGCACGCTGCTGTAGTGTGATTCACCGGAGCTGTACGGAACGGGATGCGCTGTTTGCGGACTCGGTGACGCCATCATCGGTGATGTTGATGGAGCGAGATAGCGGCCGCCTTGAGTCGGTGACGGCCATCCGGCCGACGGCGCAGTGAACGGTGTGATGGGCTGTGGCTGATAGATCGAGGCAGGACAGTTGCCGTCCTGGCAGGAGCCCGTTTGGCAGGTGCCAGCGGGACAGGTATTGCAGTCATCGCAGGGCGGCAGGCAGGGAAATCGGCGCCAGCAGGTTTGATGGTAACCGAATGTCGGGTGGCAGGCCGGAGAAACCTGTTCATGAGACTTGAGGCACTTTTTGAATGTCCCGGCGTCCAACGCGCGGGTGTTCAGGAACAGGACGAATGCTGCTGCCAGCCCAAAACAAAGATTGCGCTTGATCATCTTGATCTTCCTGCCACTTCACGTGGGGATGTGACTACAGCGTATTACGCTGACTTGTGGCCGCGCCGCAGGACCTTTGGCCTTTGTACACTGCATCCCGCGAGCCAGGGCCGTCCATGTAATTTCGTAAACTGCTCTAATTTCCGAATCCCTGCCCGACTCCGCCGCTTCCGGCACCGAACACGGCAGGATGACCGGTCAACGAGGTGAGATTACCGCCTCCGAAGCCACCGACTCCTGCACCGCCGATTCCGCCGACACCCAGACCAGCGCCGCCAAAGGATCCGCCGCCCAGGCCACCAGTCCCGAGACCGCCGGCTTCGATTCCTCCCCCGCCAATACCGGTACCACCAAATCCGCCAGCGCCGCTACCACCGGTCACCTCTCACCCCCCGCCCCAGCAGGGCTGCAGAGACATGCACCCTTGACCGGTCCACTCAATTGGACGAGCCAGATCTCGCGATCGTGCGGCATTGCCCCGGAGAGCAGATCCGGGTCGAGATCGACCTCCGGCTCGGCAACCAGCGGATCAAAGCGGTAGACATTGACGCTGATCTCCGTGCCGCCTGGCACGATCTCGTACTCTTTTCCGGACGCCTCGAGACGTTCAATGCCCTCCGGACGCAGTTCGTACCACGCGAACGTGCCGTAATCGGCGCCACGGATGATGTCCGACGGGTGGAGCACGGAGGCGCTGGCAGAGTTCATCCGCACCGGCACACCGTGGTCCGACTGGGCCAGAACCGGCAAAGGTCCGCTGGGTCCGGAAGCCGACATGAGCAACGCAGCGGCGATAAGCGCGATGACCACGGAACCCGCGCGCTGGCGACACAGGCTCTTCAACATCAACACGGTCGGTTCCTTCCTAACTGCATGTTACGAGACGCAGGCTGATTCTCGATCACATGTTCACTATAGATTGGCGACCCGTGCCTGTCAATCCGGCGCTTCGGCAGCAATGGGAGTGGGCCTCGCCCCTGCTAGCATGTCAAGCACTGCCAGGCGCCAGCGCAGTGCTTGGGAACGGCGGGTCCGGCTCGTTTATTCCGGCGCCGCAAGTGGGAGCCACACATTGAAGGTACTGCCCTCTCCCGCGCGGCTCTCGACCGTGACCTCTCCGCCGTGCAATTCGACGATTTCTTTCACGATCGCCAAGCCCAGACCCGTGCCGGAAACCTCGGACTGCCGCGCACTCGTGCCGCGGTAGAACCGCTCGAACAGGTGCTCGATCTCGTCGGGCGCGATTCCCATACCGGTGTCCGTCACCCGGAGGCACGCGCGAGTGCCATCGCAGTGCGTGCTGACGCTAATGAGGCCTGCCGCCGTGTACTTGATGGCGTTGACCACCAAATTCGTGACAACCTGGTCCAGTTGACTGGTGGCCGCCAATACGGGAGCCAGCTCAGGGCTGGGGTCGAACACGAGGAGGTGCCCCGCAGCTTGGGCACGAGGCTGCAGTCCGACGACCACCTGCTCAACGAGCGTATTCAGATTGACGCGCTGATAATCCACGTTCGCCTTGTCTCCCTCGAGACGCGAGAGCCGGAGCACGTTCTCGATCAACGTGGCCAGCCGTACGCACTGGTCCGTTAGCACGCCGATGAACTGGGTTCGCTTCTCCGGTACAACCTCGTCCAGCAGGCCCAAGTACAACCTCAGGTTTGTGACCGGCGTACGCAGTTCGTGGGAGACGTCGGCCACGAAGCTCGCGCTCAGCTCGGAACGCTGTCTGAGGTGGGTGTTCTCCTCAATCAACTCGCTCGCGCGCTCGGATAGCCGCCGATCCGCCTCGGCTTCGACCCACTGTTGCCGAGCCCGAGCGAGATACGGTTGTTGGGCCAGGTCGTGCAGCCATCCGACAGTAGCCCCCAACAAGGCCAGGCTGGCCATTCCCAACCCTTCACCACCCATCGCGGCCGCGGCGGACGGACCTCCTGCCAAACTGGCGAGAAACACGTTCAGCGGCACAGCCAGGATTCCGGCAAGGAGCCCGCAACGCATTCCGGTCAGACCGCCAACAAAAGCTACCGGGATCAAGCCCAAGGCGAACACCTTTGGACCGAGCGGATCGTGGAGCGCCCCGAATACGAAAGCGTATAGGACCCAGGGCGCCAGTACGAGGATGGCTCGCCGATCGTCGGTTCGCGTGCGGAAGAACATTGTGGTCATCGCAACCATGCCATTCGGTTGATTGGGCGGGTCGTGGCGCAGCTGAGTAATTTTTACACCGGCGCGGCCCGATCGGGAGTTAATGTTGCGTTTGCCTTCATCCGCCATCCCAGACGAAGATCGCCGCGCACGTGGATCCGTGACCGGTTCGCGAGGGATGCCGCGATCACGGCGAGGGTGCGGCCATCGGTCGGATGGACGAATCGGGGTGCGAGGTCGGCCAGGGGCATGGCGACGTGCGGATGCTCCGTGATGTCGGGATCGGGGATGATGATTCCCCCCGCCACATCGCTAACCACCAGGTCCCCGTAGAGCGCTATGTCGAGATCGATCGTGCGCGGCCCGAACTTGTCGGCCGTGCGAACACGGCCCAACTCGAGCTCGAGCTCCCGCAGAACATCGAATTTCAGAACTGCTGGCGTGAGCTCGGTCTCCAAGAGCAGTGCCGCGTTGAGGTAGTCGGCTTGCCTGGTCCGACGCCCGGTCGATCCCACCGCCGCCGTCTCGTACAGTCGCGACACGCCCAAGACCGTCAGCCGGCTGGAAAGCAGGTGTACGGCCGCCGACAGGTTCGCCTCCGGCTCGACGTTGGAGCCCAGCGTCACGAACACGGGCACGTCACTCAAAGTCGTCACGCCCCCGGTCGATCACCACACCCACCGTGCGAGCATAGCGCAGCGCGCCTGGCTTCTCAACCCGCACGATTGCCCGGTCAGCACCGTGATCCACCACGCAGATACGAGCGATCGCCGCGGCCAACGCCTCCACAAGGCGGTGGGACGAGGTTTCCACGTAGTCGATAACGTCCTTGGTTACCGAGCGGTAGTTCAGGATGCCGGACGGATCGTCGGATTCGCCGGCAGCGCGCAGATCGGTGACCAGCGTCATGCCGATCAGGATATCCTGCTTCTCTTTGCGCTCCCAGTCGTTGAGCCCGATGATCCCGCGCAGGTGCAGGTCCTCGATGACGATCTTGTCACGCTCAGCCATTTGGCATCCCTCCATTCGTCCCGCGGCCGGCAGGGGCACGCTGGTTCGATCCTGCCGGTCAACGGTTGCGCCGGCCTGAAAGGTGCTCGCCACCATCGACGTGGACGATGACGCCGGTCACGAAGTCGTTTTCGGCGAGGAACATCACCGTTTTCCCGACTTCCGCCGGTTGCCCTGCGCGCCCCAGCGGCACCGACCGCCCGAGGCGTTGCCATGCGTCGCCTTCGGCGCTCATCCCCGGTGGCGGCAGGATTGGCCCGGGCACGATGGCGTTGACGCGAATGTCCGGCGCCAACTCGGCGGCGCTCACCCGGGTCAGGTGGAGAATGGCGGCCTTGCTCACCCCGTGGGGCGCATAGCCCGGCCACACGTGAACGCCGCTGAGATCGGCCATATTGACGATCAGGGCCGGCTCCGCGGACTGCCGGTCACCGGCACGCATCAGGCGTGCCGCTTTCTGGGTGCACAGAAAAGGTGCCCGCAGGTTCACCGCCATGACCTGATCCCAGTCCGCCACATCGATCTCGTCGAATGCCTGCCGCCGGAAGCTCGCGGCGCTGTTCACCAGTACGTCCAGGCCGCCGAAACCGGCGGCGACGGCAGTGAACAGGGACTCGATCTGCTCCGGCACGGCAAGATCCGCCTGTGCGGGCATTGCCTCAACCCCAAGGGCAGCGATCTGGTTGACCGTCTCGCGCGCCGCCTCGGCCGAGCGTCCGTAGTGCACGACGACATGCGCTCCCGCTTGGGCCAGTTCAAGGGCGATCGCCTTGCCGAGGCGATGCCCCGCGCCAGTAACCAGCGCGACGCGTCCAGCCAACTCCATGTGAGCGCCCTATCTCCCAATCAGCCGGTAGAACTCATCGCGGAGCGCCGGGGTACGCCGAAACTCGCCCCGCCGGGCTGTCGAGACCATGTTCACGCCATGTTTCTTTACACCGCGCAGCGCGGCACAGCTGTGCTGTCCCTCCACCACGACCATGACGCCCAGCGGATCCAAGGCTTCCTCGATCGCTGCCGCTATCTGCTCGCCGAGCCGCTCCTGGATCTGCAGGCGACGTGCGAACATGTCCACGATGCGCGGTATTTTGCTGAGGCCGACGACCTTGTCACGCGGAATATAGGCCACGTGCACGCGGCCGCTGAACGGAAGCATGTGGTGCTCGCACAGCGAGTCGTAGGCGATATCTGCCACGGTAACCATCTCGCCCTCACCGTAGTCTACATCGAACAACGCGCCATTGACAACGACCTCGAGTTCCTGGTCGTAGCCGCCGAGGAGCTCTCGGTACATCTTCGCCACGCGGTATGGCGTGCGCTGAAGCCCGTCGCGCTCCGGGTCCTCTCCAACGCTCACCAGGATCTCCCGCACGGCCTCCTCAACGGTCCGCTCTGCCTCGGTCAGGGCTACACCGCCCTCCGGTGCATCGACCATGCGTGTGAACGGGGCCGGCCCGTCGGCGTCGTGCCGCAGCCAGCCATCGGACTCCGTGAGCTTCAGAAGATCTCTGTGGCGGTTCCCGCGTCCGTTTCCGTTTCCGTTTCCGTATCCGTTTCCGTTGTCATGCCCGTTTTGCCTCGAATTCATCGCCATACAACATCGCCTTTCAACCCGGACCCCGGATGGGGCCAATCGATTGCTGCGCTACGATCGTAAATGCCGAGTCGAGCGCGTCGGTGGTGGTATGACGCGGTGGCGGGTCGAAATCTGTGGTGCGCCACGTGATACATGCGCCAGATGGATGGCCCGCCGGACTTGTGTTCACGGTTGGGCTGTAGGGGCGACCCGGTGGGTCGCCCCGAACCGGCGGATAACCCCTACCGACATGGGCTAGTGAATGCCGAGGATCACGTACACATCGTACAGCGCGTGGGTCCAGGCAACGATGCCGTAGCCGCGCAAGGCGAAGATCACGCTGAACACAAGCCCCGCCAAGCAGCGGAAGGTGAACGACGTGATGGCCGGCGGGTCCGCGAAAGGACCCAAATAGTGCACGAGGCTGAACAGGAAGGCCGATACGACGACGGCTACCCCGAGAGCGGCCACCCGGGGTACCGACACGCGAGTCAGCCGCGTGAGCAGCATCACCAGCCCGGCAATAGCGGTCACCAGCAACACTCGGAACACCAGCTCCTCGTACACGCCGGCACCCAGCGAGAGCACCAGCTCCTCGGGAACCGACAGGCGCACCACCTGTAACCCGAGGACGAAAGGCAAGGGCGACAGCACCACCCGGGTGAGCCGGCTCACGAGATAGGCGAACAGGACGGCCAGAACCGTGCTCTCCACGAACATGCCCACGAACACCTTGGGGCGAAGCGGTACGCGGATCGTCTGCCGTTCGCGCAAGATCAGGAACAGCGCGCCGGCGATCAGCGCCAGCGTCACGCCCGCCGTCCCCCTGATGCCGGCCGTGTCAAGCAACCAGCGGACCACCCAGTCGGCACCGTTGCGCAGCTGTTGCGGCGCACCGCGGCTCAGCGGCAGCACCAACATCTCGTACAGGACGAGCAGGGGCAGCGCGAACGTCAGGCTGTAGGTGTGAGTGCGTGATAGCGACCAGTAGGACCAACCATCGGCGGCCAGGCGGCCAGCTGCGCTCGACGTGATCTCTAAGTCTCTGGACATGCAGGAATTGTACTGCAGGCCGGTCAGCCGTCACAGGCCCTGTGCCGTACCACGGCGGAGTAGCGAAGCGAGGGCGGCGACGGCGCCCGCGGCCACGGCCGCAAGCCTCGCCATTTCGCTCGCGCGGGGGTAGGCCGCTCGGACACGGCGCACCTGAGAGACGGACCACCCAAGCCGGGGCAGTGGCGGACGGAGTCCCCTCAACCCGAGATCAGATCTCCGGGGCAGCCGCGGTCCGGGCCGGCGCCACGCCCGCAGCCAACGCATTCTGGACTTCGGTGGCGGGGCAGGCACGGACGCGCAGATCGCGGCAAAAGTGTCAGCATCAATAGTCTCCTGCTCGATCAGCCTCTCGGCCACATGGTTGAGGGTGGCCCTGTGGCGCCGGAGCACGTCCTTGGCTAGAGCGTGTGCCTCGCTCACCATACGCCGCACTTCCTGGTCGATCTCCTCGGCCACCGACTCTGAGTAGTCCCGCCGCCCACCCAACTCGAGGTCGTCGGATGCCGCATCGCCGTAGACCATTGGTCCGAGCTTCTCACTCATCCCGAAACGAGTGACCATACTGCGGGCGATGTGCGTGGCGCGCTCCATGTCGTTCGAGGCTCCGGTGGTGATCCGGCCGAAGACGATCTCCTCCGCGGCCCGCCCACCGAGCAAGCCGGTCAGCTTTGCCGTGAGCTTCTCCCTGGCGTATAGGCTCGACTCCTGCTCAGGAACGCTCATCGTATAGCCACCCGCCTGACCCCGCGCCACGATGCTGACCCGGTGCACGGGATCGCTGTCCGGCACGTTGTGCATCACCACGGCGTGGCCAGCCTCGTGATAGGCCACCACCCGGCGCTCTCGATCGCTCATGACGCGGCTCTTGCGCCTGGGGCCGGCGATGATCCGCACCAGCGCCTCCTGGAAATCGCTCATTCCGATCTCCGCCTTGTCGCGGCGCGCCGCGAAGATCGCCGCCTCATTGACCAAGTTGGCGAGATCGGCGCCAGAGAAGCCCACGGTCGAACGGGCGAGCTCGGCCAGCTTGACATCCGCGCCAAGGGGTTTTCCGCGTGCATGAAGGTCGAGAATTGCCTCACGGGCAATCACGTCAGGCCGGTCTACCGTAATCCGCCGGTCAAAGCGTCCCGGACGAAGCAGTGCTGCGTCCAGAACGTCCACGCGGTTGGTGGCGGCCATGACCACGACGTTCGCGTCGGAGTCGAAACCGTCCATCTCCACCAATAGCTGATTCAACGTCTGCTCTCGCTCGTCGTGACTCAGTGCTCGACCCCGGCTCCGCCCCACCGCGTCGATCTCGTCGATGAAGATGATGGACGGACTGGCCCGTTTCGCCTGCCGGAAAAGGTCACGCACCCTACTCGCTCCGACCCCGACGTAGACCTCCACGAACTGGGAGCCTGATATGGAGAAGAACGGCACGTCCGCCTCGCCGGCAACCGCTCGGGCCAGAAGGGTCTTGCCGGTACCCGGTGGTCCGACGAGCAGAACACCGGTGGGTGTGCGGGCGCCAACCCGCCGGAACCTCTCAGGGCGTCGCAGAAACGCCTTGAACTCAGCCAACTCTTCCTTGGCTTCCTCGGCGCCGGCCACATCGGCGAAGGTCACCGTCTGCGTGTTCGGATCGTGCAGGCGCGCGCCGCTGCGCCCGAACCGGGTGGTCGCTAGGCCACGCCCGCTTGTAACCATCCACGCCGCCGCCGCGACCGCGACGATCACCAGCAAGGTGATGCCCACCCCCCGAGCCCGGTCGACCGTGCTCTGGCCCGCAAAGGCAACATCGATGCCATCCAACCCACCCGACGGGATGCCGAGCAGGGACAACGTCTCATCCAGAGTCGCATCACCTTCCTTGGCCGCCACCAGCACATCGCCTGCGGCCAGCGTCGCCTGCATACGCTCTGGTGATACGCCAAGTTCGGTCACGCGCCCTGCCCTGATCTCGGCGGCGATACGGCTCGCGGACACCTCGGTGGTCCCCGATCGGTCCATCCGTTCGAGCACGACGAGGAACGCGGCTATGGCAACGAAGGCTCCTACGGCAAGCCAGACCTTACGACGAGACATCGATCTTCGACTCCTACCTTCGACTCCTTGCGGCACCATGCGAAGGCCCGCCTTAGGGGGTGGTCCTCATGCCCGATTAGTGTAGACAGCTGAACCTGTGAGTGACGTTAGAGATTCTCTATACGACTGCTAAGCATTTCGACGGCCTGACGGGCCGACAACTTACGGAACCCGGCTTCAGGACCGCCCGAATGCCGCGGTGCGCCAGGCGCGATTACTCCGCAAGCCTGCGAGCGATGTCGCCCAGAGCGGACGCCACAGTGCTTTCCGGCTGGTAGACCGCAATGGGCACGCCTACTTCTTGGGCCTTCACACAGGCAGCTGGAGCCAAGGGCACGGAGCCGAGAATCTCGCAATCGAGTTCCGCCTTGATCTCCGCCAATGTAGGTGTGATAGGGATCGACGTCCGGTTCACCACAACCACCCCGATCATGCTCCTGCCGACACCCCATTGTGCCAGGAGACCAAGGACCGTCTTTCCCGCCGCTACGCATCCGGGGTCAGGCTCGGTTACCAGGACGACAGCCGAGCACAGGCCCATCACAGCCCTGATTCCATCGGACGCGTCGCACGGGAAGTCTACCACGGTGTACTCCGCCATGCCGGCCAAGCCCGTGATTACCGCCACCACTTGGTCGGCTTCGATATCGCCCAGGTCGTCCACTGCCTGAGGGCCAAACAGGATCTTCATTCCGTACGGTGTCTCGTACAGGTGCGCATCCAACACACGTTCGTCGATTTGCTGCGGATCCAGATCCAACAGCCCGCGAAGGTTCTCTGGCGGCCGCTGGTTCAAATACGACGAAAACGTACCGAAGTAGGGTCCAAGCTCCGCGGCGACAGCGGTCCTCCGATTGTTGGAGAGGACGGCCGACACACTGAGTGCCACCGTCGTCGTACCCACGCCGCCCTTGGCCCCGATGAAGCCGATCACCTTGCCCTGAACCACCGGCTTCACTTGCTGCAGTCTATCCGTCCGCTTCAGGAGGGCTGTCACGCGCGCCACGATCTCCTGCATGTCCACCGGCTTCGTCACATACTCGTCGGCACCGGACTCGAGCCCGGTGACCATGTCGGTTACTTGGGCCCGTGCGCTCAACATGATGACGGGCAGGCCATGCGTTGCAGGATCATCACGCAGCTGCTGGCAGATCTGGACGCCGCTCATTCCAGGTAGCATCACGTCCAGGATCATCAAGTCCGGCTGCTCAGCCCGCACGGCCGCCAGGGCGTCCTCACCATTCTCGGCAGTGATGACCCCGAAGCCGGCCATCTTGAGGGCGTACTCGACCACCCTCAGCAGGTTGGTGTCATCGTCTACTACTATGATCTTCGCGGTCATCGCGGTCCTCCGAAAGAACCTCACGCATTCACGAGGCAAGTAACTGTGTCACGATCGTTGGCAGGGCATCACCGTCCAATCGGCGCCGCCTGATCGATGCCCGTCGCACTTCGGGCAACCGGCCGCATCCCGCCGTCATCAACTCCGTGGGAGGTCCGTCCTCTTCGCCTGTCAGCACCAGCACGGCGGCGGGGTGCCCCTCACGGCCTTCGACCACCAGCGACCACATATCGCGCGAGTCCACTCCCTGGACCGCCGAGTCGAGAATCACCAGCTCGGGTGGGGCTGCACCGAGTTTCCGAATCGCGGTCGGCACGTCGAGCGCCACATCGATTACGCACCCCTTCGCCTGGCCGCTCAGCACCTCAACGATGGATGCCAGAGCGCGCGCGTCATTCGCTATCACGAGCACGGTCGGCGACTCGTCCCCGAAGAAACCCGCATCCACCGGAAGATCAAACCGTGCCAAGAATGCGCGGAAGTCGCTCCGGGCTATGCGGTGATGGCCACCGGGTGTCGTGTGTGCCTTCAGCTTGCCGTCATGGATCCACCTGACGACCGCTGTGCGGGAGACAGAGCAGTACTCCGCCACCTGGCCGGTCGTCAGCGATCTTTCGTTTCGCATGCGTCCAAACCCCCGCCAATATGCTGAGCAAGGAGCGCTGCTTTCTTTTCAATCCTCGCGTTTTCGCGCCTGGCATCGTTGTTGCGGTTTCTATGTGTGAGAGCATAGCGCTGCCGGGAACTCCCCAGCGTGAGGCTTGCGTTAAGGGCTTGTCAAGCCGGATGCAGCGGTGGCCGAACTGCGCGGTTTATTACTTGACAAGCCCGAAAGCCTCCCGTGCTTCGGCGAACTGTGCTACAATCGTACCCGGTGCCAGCGGCCGAACGGCTCGCGTTGAGCCCATCGCAATTATCGCGCCGGTTCTTCATCCGATATCACACGCAACCCCCAATTACCATGCTACCACACACCCTCAGTCCCTGTGATCATGCGCGTCATGCGGCATTGCGACGCACGGTGCTCGCTCTCCCCGCAGCGCTATCCCTTCCCTTGGTCCTGCAAGCAGCCGCGTTCCAGATCCCCGAGGCGCCGCCGATGGACGGGCGCATCATCTACACGCGCGGCAACACGGCCTCCTCGGATTTTGCCATTGACGTGTTCGCGTCGGACGCGAACGGGGAAAACGAGGTCCAGCTCACCGTCACGGATGACCTCAGGGTCTACGGCTCCAGGGCGGGGGAGGACCGGCCGCGCTGGTCGCCCGATGGGCGCGAGATCGCCTTTGTCAGCCCCAACAAGGACGGCGTCGTCTCCATCTGGCGCATGCCGTACGCGGGGGGGACACCCACACCTGTCGTCAGGGACGATGGCGTCGCTGGCGATCCGGCCTGGCATCCTGACGAGGACTGTATGGCCTACAGCGGGGCACGGCACGGTGCGGGGGACAGTATCCTCGATCTGAAGATCTGGTGCAGCGGCAGCGGCGTACGTGTTCTAACGAGCACAAGCGACCGCGACGAGCGGGACCCCGACTGGTCACCGGACGGCAACAAGATCGTCTACTCGGCCCGCCGACCACCTCGGTCGCTCCGGGATGTGCAGCACTGGCGACTGCGTATCATGAACGCCGACGGTAGCGACGACGAAGAGCTCCTTGCTTGGGAAGGCAAGAGCCTCCGCCACCCCCGCTGGTCGCCCGATGGCCAATCCATTGCCTTCATCGGCGACCAT
This sequence comes from uncultured Anaerolineales bacterium, assembly GCA_964475075.1. Classification (GTDB taxonomy): domain Bacteria; phylum Chloroflexota; class Anaerolineae; order Epilineales; family Epilineaceae; genus CAYYVH01. The sequence goes on from CAYYVH010000074.1 coordinate 12,762, forward strand.
CCGAACGGTATCGGCATGCTGGCGATCCTGGACTTGGCGACGAGGCGGGTCGACCAGGTTGCCACGAAGGCGGCCGGGCAACTGACGTGGTCGCCCGACGGGCGGATGATCCTATTCTACAACACCGGGGCAGAGGGGCCCGTGATCCTGCCGCAGAAGTTCCAGATGCACGGCGGGCCGGACCAACAAGACCCCAACCAAGGAGAGCAACTCCTGGGGTTGTTCGTGATCGACCTGGCGGAGCGTCGCCTGATGCGCCTGCGCGGAGCCGCCGGCGGGGCCAGCGCACCGCTCAGTAGTTTCTCCTGGGGCTACTCACCCGACTGGTCGGCCGGCACCATCGCGCCCACGCCCACCACCAGCAACACGCCGACGCCCACCACCAGGAGCACACCCACACCCACGACCACACCTATGCCCACGCACGACCCGCGCCGAATCAACTTCCTGCCGATCGTGTACAAATCGGCGGCCGCCCGACCGCCCGAACCTTCGCAGCCGAACTTCCTACCGATCGCTTACTCGGACTCGTCGTCCGACGGTTCAGTCACCAGGTAACCGGCCAGGCTACCCAACAGGTAACTCGGCACGCGCGCGGTTACGCGCGTGCCGCCCTCGCCGTGACCCTCTCGCTCCACGACGCCGTGGGTGTAGAGTTGGTGCAGCACCTCTCCGTTGCTGTACGGGATCAACGCCTCGATGGGCACCAGGCTGCGCTGCAGCTCCTCGTCCACGTTCCTCAGTAGTGCCGCCAGGCCCGTGCCACACGTGGCCGAGATGGGCACCAGGTCCGGATACAGATCCCTGATACGCCCCAACGCCTCGTCGCTCGTGACCGGCGACGGATTCGCTTGAGAGGGGCCGGGGCCATTGCCCGCCGGTCGGTCAAGCAACTCGGCCTCTGGGCTGGGCGAATCAGCCAGTAGATCGACCTTGTTGGCCGCGACAATCATACGTTGCTCACCCAGGCCGAGATCGGTCAACACCGACTCCACCGTCTCCACCTGCTGCACTGCATCGGGGTGCACAATGTCCACCACGTGGAGGAGCAGGTCCGCCTCAGCGATCTCCTCCAAGGTGGCCCGGAACGCGGCCACCAACTCGGTGGGCAGCTTCTGTATGAAGCCGACGGTGTCGGTGAACAGTGCCGTGCGACCAGACGGCAACGCGACCCGCCGGGTGGTCGGATCGAGCGTCGCGAAGAGCTGATCAGCGACGTAGACCCCGGCACCTGAAAGGGCGTTCAGGAGCGTGCTTTTCCCTGCATTCGTGTATCCCACCATGGCCACGATGGGAACACCCGCCCGCCTGCGCCGCCGGCGATACAGACTCCGCTGTTTGCGAAGGTCCTCGATCTCGGCCCGGAGGAACCGAATCCGGCGCCGGATCTCCCGGCGGTCGATTTCCAGCTGAGTTTCGCCTGGACCCCGCACTCCGACACCGCCACCGGCCCCGCCGGCCCTGCCGCCCGCCTGTCGTGCCAGGTGCGTCCACATGCGCGTCAGGCGCGGGAGCCGGTACTCGTATTGCGCAAGCTCCACCTGGAGCATGCCCTCGCGGGTACGCGCGTGCTGGGCGAACACATCCAGGATCAGGGCCGTCCGGTCGAGCACCTTCAGGTCCAACTGGTGCTCCAGGTCGCGTTGTTGGCGCGGCGAGAGCTCGTGGTCGAACAGCACCACGTCGGCCCCGGCATCTGCCGCAGCCAACTTGACCTCCTCGACCTTTCCGGCGCCGATGAAGGTCGCCGGGCGCGGCTTGGCCAGGCGCTGCGTCGTGCGCCCGATCACCAACAGACCGGCAGTCGCCGCCAGTGCGACGAGCTCATCCAGCGATGCGTCTAGGTTCCAGTTCTTTCCCTGGCCTCGCACCTCGACACCTACGAGATGGGCCCGCTCGCGCGGCGGCACTGTCCGTCCAGTCTCGTCCCTAGTCACCGGCCAGCTCTTCCAGTTGCGGCGCTCCGCTCTCCAGCCATGTCTCGATCGTGCGCCCGATACGACTCAGCGGCGTGGGTCCAATCTTGTCGCACGTGTCCCCCTGCGTGTGCCAATACTCGTAGTCGAAGTCGATCATGTCCATCGCCGGCAGTCCGAGCTGGAGGAAGGGCGTGTGGTCATCCGCCACGTAGTAGACGCAGTCCTCCGGGAGCCACTCACCATAGCCTAGATCACCCGCAAAGGCGAACAGGGCCTCAGCCAGGCCGGGCGTCGAGTCGTGAGCGCGGCACACTCGTTGATCCAGGTCACCGATCATATCGAGGAGCACCAGCCCGGCGAAATCCAGGTCTTCGCGCCAAGAGACCTCCTCCGCAACCCGCGTGGATCCGACGAACCAGTCCCAGCCAGCCGCACCACCCTGGTCCTCGGCATCGAAGAAGGCGAGCCAGATAGCGTGTCCGGTGTGCGCGACCTCCAGGACCCGTGCCAGCTCCAGCAGGACGGCAACACCGCTCGCGCCGTCATTCGCCCCCACGACCGGCTCGTCACGCCGGTCGGCATCCGGATCATTATCTGCCACTCGGCGTGTGTCGTAGTGCGCCGCCACCATGA
>CAYYVH010000075.1:0-15037 GCA_964475075.1 uncultured Anaerolineales bacterium
CCGCCAGGCGGCGATCCCACCCGATGGCGATGATCTTCGCGTGCGCGTCGATCTCCCGGCGCCTCCAGCGCGCATTGACCACCTCGCCGCCCTCCCGCCACTGGCGGTAGACGTAGATCTGGTTGCGGAGGAGGGTGTCACTGGTGATCGCCGCCACCATGTTCTCGGCGGGCGAGGCCGCGATGCGGTAGATGTCCTGGGGCAGGAACTCGGGGACGTGCGAGGAGATCTCGACAGCCTCGAAGACGCCGAAGTCCTTCTGTGTGTACTCGTAGATGCCGGACCTGTTGGAGCGGTCCATGCCGAAGAAGATCGAGTTGCCCAGCACCGCGGGGCGGGCTGAGGTCACGGCGATCTGCTGGCGCAGCTCGACGCGGGCGTTCTTCACGGTCAGCTGCTCGTCCCGGCTGCCGACCAGTTCGCTGATGGAACTGCCGCGCACGGAGAAGAGGCTGACGCCGGCCTCCAGGGGCACCCCGTAGTCCAGGGTGCTGACCTTGTTGCCGGTGGCCGCGATGTCGTAGGGGTCGGAGTCGATCACCTCTGTGGCCGAGGAGGCCCAGAAGTTGAAGAACTCCCCCGACTCGCTGGAGATGACGTTGTCGTCGGCCAGGAAGTGGAGGCGGTTCTTATGGATGAAGATGTCGTCGATGGGGAAGCCCTCGAACGAGGGGAGAGGGGCGGACCCTGTGTCGCCCACGACCCGGCTGGCCCACTGGAGGCTCACGCCGTTGGCGGCGGGGCCGGACCCAGAGGCGGGGCCGAAGTCGAAGTCGTCTGTGCCGCGCTGGTACACGAGGACGTGGGGCATGGTGTCGTAGTCCCACGTGCTCACGTCGCCGAGGCCCGTGGCGATGGTCTCCTTCCAGACGTTCTCAGCCTCCACGAATTTGACGTAGTAGTCGTCCTCGTCCTTCCCACGGTCGCCGGACACCTTGATGACGAAGTCGTCGATGGCCCGCTCGGGGAGTTCGGAGAAGGCCTGGACGCTGGCGTCAGCTGACACAGCGCCGCCGGTGATCTTCGTGGCGGCCATGGTGTGGAGGGTGTCGGCGTGATTGTCCGTGGCGCTGGCCTGGACCAGGGTGCCGGTGGTCTGCACGCCGTACAGGACGTTGCTCCCGATGCGGGTGAACTCCCACTCAGTGTACACGGTGGTGCCCGTGACGTCGGCGCCAGAGGTGACGCCGCACAGGGCGGTCATCAGCTCGTCCACGATCTCGGAGGAGTCCTGGTCCGTGGCGCCGGTGTTGCCGCTCACCGTGGCGAGGGCGCCAATGGTGATGTAGCAGGTGTTGGCGTTGGGGCCGCCGCCGATGGGCGTCTTCTGGAAGTACAGGAACTCGTTGGAGCGGGTGCCCGCTGCGATGGTCCCGTCGATGTCGGTGTTGATGCCCTTGTTGGTGATGAAGGTCGTGTCGCCGACGGTCACCGCCTCGAAGGCCGCACGGGCGGCGAGGCCGCTGGTCGTGGTGTCGAGGTACGTGTAGGACCCGGCGGCCCCGTCGGCCCCTGTGTCGTTCACGGTCTTCTCGTCCCCGTCCGACAGGTCGAAGACCCGGAGGTCGTCGTCGAACAGGAAGAGGGCGTACTGCTCGTCGTCGGCCAGGTCAATTAGGTGGACCTTATACTCCTCGGCGGGGAGGGACGCTCCCAGGACGGACGTGATGTCCGTGCGGGTGGCGTTGGGGGCCACGTGCTCGAAGGGGTACCGGCGAACCACGCCCTTGGCCACGTCGCTTGTGCAGTTCACCTGCTGCTCGGCTTGCGCCTCAGAGCGTTGTGTGGCCGGCTGCTCGCTAACCCCGTCGATCAGAGACCGAAGTTCCTGGCTGAGGAGTGCGTCAGTGGGCATGGCTCTACCTGTTCCACATCATCTCGAAGTGACGTGGTGCTTCCGTTGATCTGTAGTCGGACTGTGAGATGTCCTCCTGCTTCATCTCCCGCCACAGGGCGTCGGCCTGCTCGTTGAGATGGGCGATCAGCTCGGTGGAGCCGATGGCGCGGAGGACGTTGATCGCGCTGGCTCGCGCGTAGATGTAGGACCGGACGTTGGCCGGCAGCTGCTCGAACTCCAGGAGGACGGACACGCGGACGGTCAGGTCGTCGGTGTACCCGGTGCTCACCTGGTCCACGACGTTGATGAGCTTGCGCGTGCCGCTGATGACCCGGACCACGTAGTTGGCGGGGGAGCCAGTGGTGGCGTCCACGGGGACGGCGGTCCCCAGCCCCTCGATCTCGTCGAGGCGGACGACGTTGGAGGGGACGATGTACTCGCCGGCGCCGTTCGGGGTGATGGTGCGCTCCTCGGTGTTGAACCAGAAGCCGCGGGTGCAGACGTCGCGGGTCACGCGGTCGAGGGTCGCTTCCGCCCTAGTCACGTCGAGGCGCGAGTTGCCACTGATGCTGGACACGGGGCGCTCGCCCATATCGTACAACATTTCGTTGACAGCTTCGAGCTTACTCATGCTCATGATTTCAGACATAGGAACTCCAGCGGGGTCATGTCCGCCTTGCGCGTGTTACAGCTGCGACACGCGGGTACTTTGTTGGTGTGCTGGTCCGACCCGCCGTGGGCGAGGGGGATCACGTGGTCCACCACCTCAGCCGGTGCGGTCTCGCACCAGGCGCAGGTCTCACCCTCGAATGATACCTGGATGGGACCGGACTTCACGCCATGGGCACGGGCTCGGAGCCTATGTTGCTGGGCTCGGCTGTGCTGGCGGTGCTTCTGCGGGTTGGCCTTCTGCCAGGTACGAGTGCGAAGGACAGCCGCGGCCCTGTTGCAGGGCTCGCAGCGGAGGGATCGGGGTCCCCGCACGGGGGCGGGACAGTCTTTACAGGTCTTCATCTTCATTGCTCCTATCCGAGCGAAGAAGAGGGGCCACCCCTGGGATAGCAGGGGCAACCCCTCTATGGGATCACGTTGTCTTACGACGTTGCGATGTGCACTGCCGCTTCCGGTCGGAGGCGATCGAAGCCCTTTGCGTAGCCCGCAACAAGCTCAGTGCCCTGACGGGACACGTCATACTCCTGTTCGAATTCCAGGTCCATGAGCGTCACGCTGCCCGCGGCACTCTTGTGCCCGGCGACGGCGATCGTCACCGTGTAGTCGAGGCGGAGGTTCGTCGGGAAGTCCGTGTCGCCCACTTCGCTCACGCTCGGCAGGTTGTTGGTCTTCACGATCTCGAAGCCAGACGCACGCACCATGACTGCGCCGGTGCGGTTGCCCTCACCACCGAAGTCACGGTCGAGGAACTCACCGTCCTGGAGCAGCAGGTAGTACTGCGCAGGCGCGAGCCAGAGGTATCGCTCGCTGTCCGGGACGTTGTTCTCGTCCAGGATCTCGGCGGCGTCATAGATGCCGGCCTTGAGGACAGCAGCGTCCGTGCCGATGGTCGCACCGGTGGCCTGCTGGCCAGCGGGGAGACCCGTCACGACAGCGCCAGCCTCGGACGCAGCGATGAACGCCATCAGGACGCGGAGGTCAGCCTGGTTGGCCAGAGCCTCGCCCTGCTGCTTCGCGTACTCACGACGCACGTCGAAGTGGCTCTTGGCCTCGTCGAGCTTGTCGATGAACACGGCGCTGAGCAGCCGGTCCTGAATGGAGATCACGGTCTCGTTCGAGTTGATCTGCTGGAACGAGACCTCCTCGCCACGAGTGTGGAACGCCGCGGTCGCCAGGCCGGTGGCCGGGAACTGCGCGCTCTTGCCGGAGCTGATGCTCCGCTGGACGTGACGGCCGTCGGTCGTCTGCTTCTGGTTGTAGGCGCCGAGCACCATTCCGGCGTAGACCTTGAGGGCCAAATCGTCGAAGGGGGTACCGGCATTGTTGATATCGAGAAATCCCGATACTGTTGCGGTTGCCATTTAATTACCTTGTACTAGCTGCGGCGATCTGAGCGTCAACCTGGGCGCGATAGCCCGAATCGTTGGCGTACTTATCTGAAGAGACAAGCTCAGAGAGCTGCCGCATGCTGGTGATAGGGCCGACACCTGACGCTGCTGCACCTGCAACAGCCGGCGATCCGACCCGTGTGTCTTGCCGCCCGTTGGCGGCTTCGAACTGTGCCCGGAGGTCGCGCACTGCCATGGCCTCGTAGCCAGGTGTGCTCACTGCGTTGTTGTACGCAGTCCTCTGAGCTTCTGTGTAGTTCTGCTGTGCCCACTCTACCATCTCGGCGAACGCATCCTTCCCGCCAGCCGCTTCGTGAGCGGAGGCTTCGGACTGCGCTGCCTGGGCGTCGATGCCCGCCAGGTAAGAGTCGAGCACGCCTTGCGCCGCGTCACCGAACTGGGGTGACAGGGCGTCGAGGACCTGCTGGCGACTTGCATCGGACAGCTGGCCCTCGGAGGCGTACTCTTGGCCAAGAGCTTCCATGTCCAGACCTTGAGTGATCTCCTCGACAGTGTCTTCGGGGATCGCGAGGCCCTCGGGAGAGGGGGCCTCGGTGGCCTCGGAGGCCGGCTCGGTCGTGGCCTCAGCCTCGGGCTCGGTGGTGGGCTCGGCGTTGCCAGCTTCGGCGGCCTCTTCGGCCTCCTGCGCCAGGCGCGTCACCTCCTCCACAGCCTCGGGGGTGCTGAGGTCTACGGATGTGGTCTGGCCCATCGTTAAATCTCCTCGCGGTCGTCGTACGACTCACTGGGGCGCGTAGCTCCGAGGATCTCCAGGTGCTTGTCCAGGTCGATCTCGATGTGCACGCCAAAGCGGTGAGCTGCCTTGCGCTGGATCTCTGCATCGAGACAGTACGTCTTGATGTAGGTCTTCACGCCAGGCTGCATGCCCATCTCACCCGTGGTGGGGTCGCGGGACAGGACGTGTCGAACCTTCTCGTACACGTCTACTACGCATCGCTTGGACTTGGACCAGTAACGGTCCACGATGGGAAATTTCACTCCGCCCTTGATGGTGTGGTAGCCGAGATCCTTCTTCGGCTCTGTAGTTTGCTCGGGGGCGGGGGTTACGTCAGTCTCCACCTTGTCGGTGGGTCGTTTAACGGTTGCCATGGGTTCCTCTTAATTACTCTCCTGCGGTGGTTGTTGGAGTGGGGATGCCGCCCTGAGCACGGACGGCGTCTGCGGCGACCTGACCCATGGGGCCAGCTGCGCCGGATGCTGCGGCTTGACCGGCTGCCTGTTGTGCCGCGGCCTGAGCCTTGGCCTGGCGGCGCTCGGCCACCTCATCGTCAGAGAGGAGGAGGCCTTCAGTGTCCACCCCTGTGCCGGTCCAGATGCGGGCGTTCAGTGCGCCCTCGTCGATGTAGTCCAGGAGGCCGGGCATGAGCTGGCCAACCTCGGCGACGCGGGTGAGCGCCTCCGTCAGGCGGGTCAGGTCCTGGCCTCTGCCAATGGCGGCGAGGCCGGTTACGACGCCGAGCTTGACGGTCTCCGGGTCCAGCTTGTTCAGGGCCTTGGCCTTGATGAGTTCGTCCTCCAGGAGGAGGGCGAGGGGAAGCTGTAGCTCCTGGCCCAGCAGCGAGAAGACTCCGCCGAGCGTGTCCTCCAGCTCGGCGGCCATGGTGCGGATCTCCTCGGCGGTGACGCGCTCGCCCTTCCGCTGGAAGGAGGAGTTCAGCATGAAGTCGGCGGCGAGCGCCTGCTCCAGCTGCTGGTGCTGGACCTGGGCGACGCCCATGTCCCCGCCCTTGTCGATGCGCATGGCCCACACTTCGCCCTCGCGGCCACTGAAGTACTGCCCGTTCTCCAGGCGGTTCAGCTCGCGGATGTTGACGGAGGAGGTGGGGTCCACGCCCCACAGCAGCTTGGCTGCGTTGGCGCTGGCGAACTGCATGTCGCGGGACAGCTGCTCGTAGGAGGTCAGGTCGCCCCGGTACTCCTCGACGAAGCTGCGACCGTAGTCCTCGCCGTCGATGCTGGTGTAGCGGAGGACCAACCAGGGCAGCTTGTGGCCCTTGTAGGTCTTCTCGGTCTCGGGGACCTCGACGCCGCCCACTTCCTGGACGACGCGGAACTGGTCCTTCCCGACGCGCTTGATGGAGGTGAACACCACCACCGCGCCCAGGGCGTCGGAGGAGTCGATGTTCGAGTCGGGGCTGTCGATGATGTCGATCACGCGGGGGTCGTCGATCGTGGCGCGCACGTGCTTCTCGGCCACGATGGCCTCGACCAGGTTGCCCTCGGTGTCCCGCTTCACGGTGAAGGAGTTCAGGGGGAACACCTGGATGCCCTTGTTGGGGACCTTGCGGATGACCACGTTGCCGGCGATCAGCAGGTGCTTGATCGCGGCGAACAGCTTGGTGCGGATGCCCTGCGTGTCCAGCTCCCCCTGGATGATGGACTCCCGGCGGGCCAGGTCAGACTGGATGGGGCCGAGGTCGATCTCCTCCACCTTCGCGTCGCGCTTGGCGTTGGCCGACAGCTGGTAGCGGAAGAACGGAGAGGTCGGAGGGAACAAGGAGGTCAGGAGCTTGGAGGAGAGGTTGTTGACGCCGCGGGCTCCGAGGCTCTGCCAGGGCTTGTTCAGGTGCACAGGCCCCTGGCGGGTGCAGATGTCCTGGCTGTCGGGGATCAGGGAGGGGAGGGTCAGCAGGGAGGACTTGTGGGCCTCGCGGAGGTACTCGTCCCGCTCGACGATTCGGCCCTTGTAGCGGGCATCGGCGGTCTGGGGAAGCGGGTCGGCCACGGCGGCCTCCTATCACTTGGCAGGAATGGTCAGGCCGGCTCCACCGCCGCCGACGTTGAGGCCGGTGCGGAGGGAGGAGATGCCCGTGGACCCGCGCTTGCGGATGTCGCTGGGCTTCTTCGCGGTGCCCAGCTCGATCAGAGGCTCTTCAACCTCGGGCGGGGGCGGGGGCGGGCGGGAGGTGTTCGGGGTAGAGCACATGGTCTACGCCCCGTCCACGTCGGTCTCTTCACCGCGCCAGCCGATGAAGGGGACGTCGCCGCGGCCATCGCGCGCGTGCTCGCGGGCACGGTCGAGGTCGCTCTGGACGGGCTGTCCGCCCTCGGGGCCTTCGGCGAGCTTGGCCTCCAGGGCCTTCCCAACCTGGCTGGGGGTGTCACCGGGGGCGGGGGCGAGGCGGGCGTCCTCGTGGCGCGTGGGCTCCTGGCGGCGGGCGACCTTGCGGTCACGGCTGCCGGTGCCTTCGCGACCGGGGGACTCGTTGCTGCGCTCGCGTGATCCCTCGGTGGGGGTCAGGCGGGGCTGTCGGCGTTCTTCAGACATGGGTTAATCCTTGGGTTCTTCGACGATGCGTCGGAAAATGTCTACGATGTTGGCCTGGCCTGCGGCGTACATGATGGCGTCGATGTCCTGGCCAGGACGGGGGCGGGGCGCCGGGGCTGAAGACTCCAGCTGGTGCAGGATGGCCTCCAGCTCCTTCTGGGTCTCGCGGCTGCGGACTGATGTCATGGCGTTAGACGCCTCCGTAGGTGGTATGGCTCCTAGATGCCCCCACTTGGCCCAACGAAAAAAAGGCCCCCCACCGCCCCCGTGGGGGAAGTGAGGGGCCTTGCGGTCACTCGGGGAACAGGTACTCGGGGCAGGGGGCAGGCCCCCGGTCCTTCCGGTCGTACCAGCCCTCGCGGCGGACCCACTCGATGAAGACGTTCTTCACCGCATGGGTGCACTCGAAGGGCCACACCTTGATGGGGCTCTTCCGCCCCACCTGGTACTCGATGCGCCAGGCCGTCGGGGTCTGGCAGGCCAGGCCCGCCCGCCGCCAGTGGTCGGCGGCAGGGGTCGCGGTACAGTGCTCGTCGGCACGGGCGATGTTGGCCAGCAGGAGGGCGGCCCCCACGATCAGTAGAATGGTGATGTCCAGCCTCATCAACTTACACCCCCGCCCGGAACGCGGGCAAGAACCAGGTGGTGAAGTCCGAGGCCGAGCACTCGCCCGTCTCGTACATGGGCAGGAAGCCCTCCGTGAAGTCGCTGGCCGTGACTACCCCGTCGCCGTTGAAGTCCGGGCTCGGGGCACACCCGACCTCCACGCAGATCTCCCGCAGGGCCACCCAGGGGGTGTCCTGCTTGCCGTCGAGAAATATGTAGGGCTTATGTCCCTCCCACGTCACCGTGTTGAGGAGCGGGTTGCCGGCGGGGAACTCGCCCAGCAGATCCACCTTGCCGTACACGTCGTAAGCGCGGACGCGCTGCTTACCTTCCTCGCCCACACAGCCCGCCCAGCCACAGCCGCTGTGGACGGTGATCTCTCCCCCGTGCGTCGGGGTCTTGATCTGACAGAGCAGGGGGCCACGGTGCTGCTGATGGGTGACCACCCCGCTCACGGAGTCGGGGTCGCAGCCCAGGCCGAACGGCTCGTCCGACTCGTCCACGCACCAGGCACCGTTGCGGCCCTGGAACACCATGCCCTCGCTGGTGTTGTAGGTGTGGGTACGCCGCCCAAACTTCGACCAGTTCGGGTTGTACACGTCGGGGCAGGAGAAGGGGTAGCTCGGGTCCGGCTCCGTGCCAGGTAGGTCCCTCACCCCGCCGTGGTCGTGCATCCACAGCCGGCTGTTCTCCTCCCGCGTGAACCCGTCGCCCCCCGTGCAGGAGGGGGCGGGCATGAAGCGGGCGGGGCCGGCGGGGTCGGGAAAGACGGGACCCAGGTGAGCCGACGGGGCCATGCCCGTCAACCACTGGGCCGACTCGCAGTCGAGCCACTCCACCCCGTTGTGCTCGAAGATGGGCACCTGGTTGAGGTTGGACGCCTCGGCACAGATGACCTCCGCCTTGCTCTCCGACGCCACCACCAGCATGGCGAGCACCATCACCAGGAGGGTGACGGCTGTGTAGAAGATACGGTCCAGGATCCTCAGGTCTCGGTCAGTTCTCTTACTCATTCACTTGTCCTTTCGATCCCGCAGGACCTTGTTGATGTCGTCCAGCTTGGCCTCCGCCTTCAGCGCCCGCTGCTCCTGCTTGTCTCGCTTGGCCACCGCCTCCTTGAGCCACTGCCGCAGGCGGTAGCCGTGCTCGCTGTCGCACTCACGGGCGTCCCTTTCCGCCTTCCGCGCCCGCGCCTCCCACTCGTCCGCCCGGCGGCGCTCGGCGATCACGCGATCCAGCAGCTCCTCGGTCAGGGTCGGGACGTCGGGGTGTCGCTTACTCATTCACTTGTCCCTTTCGAGGTCCCGCAGGACCTGGTTGATGGTCGGCTCGACCTGGAGGTCAGGGTCCGCCAGGGCGTAGCCAATGCCCAGGCGGATGGCGTCCCGTAGGTTCTTCCGTGCATGGGCCGCCTCCCGTGCGTAGCCGTGGGCCTGGGCGCGGACGCCCTGCTCACGTCGCAGGGCTGCCCGGAGGGCTCGGACCTCCTCACTCTCTCCACGCATCAGATCACCTCGTCCGCAAGGCCGTGCTCCACGACCTCCTCGCCGCCGAGCAGCCATAGCTCGCCCTTGCGCATGGTCGTTCGATCCCACCATTTCTCGTCCCGGTTGGTGTATCGCCCCATCAGGTTGCACCAGGTCTTGTGCTGCCACTCGTCGTAGGCCCGGCGGTCCTTGGCGGCACGGTAGCCGACGTCGCCGCCATAGCCGCTGGACTCGTGCGACATGACCGCGATGGTCTCAGTCACAATGCGGCGATGGCAGGCAGCCAGGACCAGGACACCCGCCGAGGCCACCAGCCCGTAGGCCGTGACCGTCACGTCGCCGTGGCGGCGGATGGCGGAGTGCATCTCGAACATGGCGCCCACGTCCCCGCCGTCGGTGGAGAGGTTCAGCGTGACCGGCTCGCCGGCCCAGTAGTCCAGGATGCCCCAGAGCCAGCCACCCAGATCTGGGGTGATGTCCCCGTTCAGGTGCACGGTTCGATTCTCCCAGTCCACCCCGTGCTCCAGCACATGTACGATGCGAGGGGCCGGCGAAAGGTCGGTCTTATCTTCCAGGATTTCCATGATGTCGAGCGTGGGCATCAGAGGCCCTCCTTGAGTATGAAGCCACCGATCAACATGACCGAGGCCCCAATGAGTACGTAGGTCCAGCTCTCGATGGGCTGGCCTGTCAGTTTGACGGCGATCAGACGGACTGCCGAGTTGCCCAGGGTGAACACCACCCAGGCCATCAACCAGTGAGGGGCATCACGAAAGCCAATGAAGAGTGCGACTTGCGCGATGGCGATGGGGACGATCGTGTACGGGAGTACGGACAGGAGGTTGCCGTCGCCGAGGTGCCGGTTGGCCCACTCTACGAAGTTGATGGCCACGTTGGCCACCAGTCCCGCCACGATCCACCAGGGCATCAGGCATCCTCCTCAAGGAAGATCGCCGCCGGGGCCAGGGGTGCCCCCTCGTGCTCCTCCAGCCACTCCTGGGCCAGGGCCAGGGCACGCCACACGACGTAGGCCACCTGCGGCAGCCCGTTGTCGTCGTACCCCACGCCGTGCCCGTAGTCCTCGGGCAGGTCCATCAGGTGGCGGAGGATGCAGTCCTCGTGGTCACCGCTCAGGCCACGGGCGTGGCGCAGGCCAGCCCCGTGGTGCTTCTTCGACCCGTAGTCGGAGACGCGGGCGGCGGCACACAGGGCAGCCGGGAAGTACCGGAGCACCCCGCTGGCGAGCGGCGTGTCCTTCCGCTCCTGCGAGTCCCTGGGCAGGGTGGTGTGCCCCTCTGCCAGACGCACGTCCAGCCCGTCCATCTCGGCTGCCTCCTCCGGGGTCGGCGGGTGGTAGTCCACCATCTTCTGGCGGTTGCGCTGCGTGGCGGCGGCGGCCTCCTGGTCGAACAGGTCAGCCCGCTGCTGCTCCAGATAGCCCTGGTGCGCCTTGATGGCGGCGGCGGCGTCTTCTACGGTTCCCACAGTATCACCTCCTCAGTCTCGAAGTTGTAGTCACTGGCCTGCAAGATGCGGGCGCAGCGTGCCTGGATCAGGGCGTCAGCCTCGGTCAGTCCTTTGCTCTCGAACACCTCGACCACCCGCTCCCAGGTGGCCCCGTCGGCCAGCACCTTGGCCGCCCGCTTCGCCCCGATGGTGGGGCAGCCGGGGTAGCCGTCGGTGCTGTCGCCCATCAGGGTCTGGAGCATGTGGTTGTAGTGGGCCTCCTCCTCCGTGACCTCGAACACGCCCAGCTCCGGCTTCCGCCAGTTGTAGTGGCTGCCGGGGACGGTGAGCATGTCCTTGTCGATGGAGCAGATCACCTGGTCCAGGTCCGCCCGGCTGGGCAGTGTGGCCAGGATGCCGATGGTGTCGTCACCCTCGATGCCATGCTTGATCTTCGGGTCGTAGGTCTCCTCGATCCACTCACGGATGGCGGCGAACAGGACGGGGCGAGGCGTGGCCTTGGCCCCCTCGCGCTTGCGCTTGTAGCCGTCCCAGATCTCCCGCCTGAAGTTGACCTCGCGGTCGTCCTCCGACAGGACCACCACCACACTGTCCGCCCCCACCTCCTGGATGATGGAGCGGACGGTGAGGCGGAAGTCCAGCTGAGCGCCGGGGAAGTCCGCCGTCACCGTGGCCTCCTCGTCCCAGTGGATCGAGGTCTGCGCCCGGTGGGCACACTCGTACACCAAGATGTCAGCGTCCAGCAGGATGGTCCTCACAGCGCGTACTCCTTCGGTCGGCCCAGGTCCTCCAGCTCAGAGATCAAGAGCTGCTCCAGGATCTCGCCGTGGAGCAGGGAGGCCTCTTCCAGAGTCTCCACCCGGTGCTGGAGTGCACTCGTCGTCAGCGCCAGTATCAGCACGAGGATCGCAGTAGCAACCCCCACGACCGTCCGGCCACTGACAGGTACGTTGATCGTCATCCTTCATCTCCCAGTAGACGGGGCAGTGGCCCCACTCTACAAATCTGAACTTCATTCGGATGCCGCCACCGTAGCGGCCCCCTTCCGTGTCGATGCCCCTGGGGCAGGGCACTGGCCGGGCGCACCCTACCAGTACCAACACCAGGATCAGTGCGTATCTGCCCATGTTGAGCCCACGCTGTACTCCGAGCCGATGGCCACCAGACAGCCCAGCTCTTCGCCGGCCTGTGCCATGGAGCCCACCAGGATCTGTCCCGCAGCGTCGGCCTGCTCGGGGGGAGCCTCGACCTGGAACTCGTCATGCACCCACAGGAGCCAACCCACCTTGGGCAGCTCCCGGCGCAGCCGCCAGTAGGCGATGCGCATCGCTCGCTTCATCACGCAGGCCTCGAACTGCTGGAGCAGGATGGCGATGGCCAGGTGCTGGCTGGGCACGGGCACCTTCTGCCCGTTCAGGGCACGCAGGTAGCCGCGCTCAGCCGAGGCCGTCAGCTTCCGCTCCAGCATCGGGAAGGCCGGGATGGCCTCGCCGAAGTTCTCCAGGGACTGAGCACCCAGGGCCTTGGCCTTGGACCGCGCCACCTTGATGCCCTGCCACTCGTCCACCCCGGCGTCCACCATGTCGTCGATGACAGTGATGCCGAGGAGTGTGGCCTGGGCACCGAAGAGCTTGGCGTAGGTCCAGGTCTTCTGGTGGCTGCGGGACTTCAGCTGGGTCGCCGCCCTGATGTACTCGTGTATGTCGCCCGTCTCACACTGGCGTGCGAACGCGCCCTCGTCCATGGGTGCCAGGTAGTGGCCCGCGCCCCGGAGCTGGAGCCCCGAGGCGTCCGCCCCCACGATCACGTAGTCCGGGCGGGTCGGCCCGAACATGGCCCGGCACTGCTTCCCGTACTCAGAGCGGGAGGGGACCTGGCCCGTGTTGGGGTCGAAGTGGCTGGCCCGCAGGGTGGAGGTGCCGACCGGGTTGATGCGCCCGTGCAGCTTCCCCTCCTGCTCCAGCTTGAGCCAGGCGTTGTCGCCCTCGGCCAGGTACCCGATGATCTTCTTCAGGTCGTGGTACTCGCCGAGCAGTGCGGCCTGCGGGAAGCGGGCGGGGTCGATGTCCCGGAGTATGTCACCCGTCAGCTGCGGCTGGCCCGTGCCCGTGAACTCCCGCGGCACCCACCCCGCCGCCTTCAGGCGGTCGATGGCGTGCTGCGTGCTGGCCGGGTTGAACTCCTCCAGCACCACCTTGGTCATGGTGGCGCCGGCGGCGTAGCCCAGGGTGGCGTTGTCCCGCTTCGGGGTGAAGGTGCGGCCCAGGCCCGTGCGCTGCCGCACTGCCCGGTCCTTCAGGGTGACCATCTCGGTCTCCCAGTCCGCCGGTTGGTAGCGGGGCGCGAATGCGTCACGCAGAAGTGTAGTCAGCTCGGCCCGGCGCTGGGCCAGCTCGATGGTCAGGGCCTCGGCCTTGGCCGTGTCGAAGCCCACGCCGTTCAGCCGCATGTCCCGGCAGACCCGGCCCACCTCGGTCTCGGTGAGGGCGGCCTCATCGGGGAGGCGGGTGCGGAACAAGGTCAACACCTTGTCCGTGACCACCACGTCCTGGACGCAGTACTCACCCATGGCCTGGGAGTAGTTCTCCCAGCCCCCCTCATAGTCGCCCTTGTTCTCGCCGAGGCGCAGGCCCCAGGCTGCCAGGCTGTGCCAGCCCACCAGGTTCGAGGGGAACTCGGGGTGGACCCGGCGGTGGGCCATGTCCTTCTGGGCCAGCGTCTTGCCGGGGTAGATGGTCCGGCTCGCCAGCTTCAGGTCGTACAGCTGGCCCTCGCCCGGCTCGTTCAGTCCGAAGCGGCGGAGGAGGGGGACGTCGTACTCCACGACGTTTAGGCCTACGAGTACGGCCCCCTCCTCCAGCTGCTCGTTCAGGTAGTCGATCCCCGCGTCCAGCCTGTCCGGCTCGAAGAGCAGGTCGGACCCCTCCTGGCCGTTCACTCGGGTGGCGATGCAGTGCAGGCCACTGAGTGCGGTGTCGAGGTCAGTGCCTTCGACGTCGAACACGATGAACTTCATGGGGGTCTCCTAGTTGTACTGGCCGATGTTGCCCAGGGTGGCTGCGCCGGAGGCCTCGCGGGCCTCGGTCAGCTCAACCTGCTTCGCGAACTCAGCGTCGCGCTGGCACAGGGTGCGGCCCGCGATCTCAAACTGCAACTCGTCCGCGGACAGGTCGGCCACTGCCTTGAAGGCGGCGCCCACGTCGTCCACGTTGTCCACGGTGGCGACCACCGCGGCCAGCAGCTGCTCAGAAGTAACTCGTGCCATCATCATCTCCATAGGCATCAGCAGACGTCAGCCTGCCGGTGCTGTTGTCGTACCGCACGGCGCCGGCTATCCCGGTCTCGCCGCTGAAGCGGTTCTTCAGTACTCGCAACGTCGTCAGGTTCGCCGCGCCGCCCTCCGCCTGGAGGTCACGCTCGGCTGCGATGACGATGTCACTGAGCTGCGCAGGGGCACCAGAACTTCTGATGTCCTGCAAGCTGATCTGTCCCCCCTCCTCGTGCGCCGTGCCCTTCGCCTTCCGAAGGTGCGACACTACGTCGATGTGGAGGTCCAGCTCAGAGATCAGGGTGCGGAGCTGCGTGACCAGCTGGTCCAGCCGCTTCCGCTCGTCCCCTTCCGCCGCCTGGCCGGAGACCATGATGCTCAGGTGGTCCAGGACGAACCACTTGATGCCCATGCTCACCGCCATGAAGCGGATCTTCGGGAGCAGCTCGTCAGCCTCGCAGCTCCCCCAGTGATCGTAGAAGGCGAAGCCGTCGAGCACCTTGGAGGCCTCGGCGATGTCCTCGTCCGCTACGGTCGCCCGCACCTCCGGGATGTGGAGGCGTTGGTTCATCTCCAGCGAGACCATGGCCTTGGCCGAGGCCGAGGTGGCCTCCTCCAGGGCGATGACCCCGACGCGCTGGCCGTTGGCCTTCCAGTTGTGGAAGGCGACCTCGCGCACCAGGGCGCTCTTGCCCACGCCGGTGCCGGCCACCCACACCACCATCTCACCGGTGCGCTGGCCGTGCGTCTTCAGGTTCAGGTCAGGGAAGGGGTACCCCATGCCCATCTCGGGGACGTGGAGCACCTCGTCCAGGAGGGTCGAGCCCTCGACGATCCCAGCAGGGGACCACGGCTTGGCCTTGAAGGGGGCGTCGTACAGGGCGCCAGCCCCCAGCTCCACCAGCACCTGGCCCGCGTCCTTGCGGGGCAGCTGGCCGATCAGGGCCTTGCCGGGGGAGAGTAGCTGAGCGCACTCCTCCGCCGCGGCCTGGCCTGCGTCGTCCATGTCGAACAGGAGGACCA
>CAYYVH010000076.1:0-14913 GCA_964475075.1 uncultured Anaerolineales bacterium
AGTGGCGTCGAAACGGGCGTTGAGCTGGGAGAACATGATCGAGGCCCGAATCACCGTAGCCGTGTAGATCTCGTCGATGAAGTACTTGCGGTTCACTACGACCCACAGCAAACCCAGTCGCTGGAGCGGGTCGTGGGCGCGGGCTTCCTCCGGCGCGCGGCCGTAAAGCCACCAGCCGAGGCCCCAGCCGGAGACAGCCATCACGATCGAGATCAAGGCCGGCAGTGCGTTGAAGTCCAGGGGCGGGAAATGGGCGCCGGTGGCCGTCACGGCTCCCATGAAGCGGTGAAACGGGTTGTTGCCGAGGAGCCCGCCCAGCCCCGGCAGCGTCTCGGGGACAGCCACGAAGCCGAGGAACGTGGCGAAGAAGGCCAGTACCAGGAGGGGGTAGACCATTGCCGGCTCGCCTTCCGGCGCGTGCTGGGCGGCCTCCGTCTGCGGCTTGCCGCCGAACACCATGAAGACCTGCCGGGCCATGTAGAAGGCGGTCAGGAACGCACCGAGCGTGCCCAGGACCCAGACGAAGCCGGCGATGGCGACGCCGTCGAAGATCCCCTCGTGGAAGGCCTTGTGGAAGGCCTCGGCAAGGATCTCGTCCTTGCTCCAGAAGCCGGCGAAGACGGGGATGCCCGTCAGGGCCAGCGTGCCGGCCAAAAAGGCCAGAAAGGTGAAGGGCATCCGCTCGCGCAGGCCACCCATGTTGCGCATGTCCTGCGCCGCGTCCTTGACGTCGGCAATCCAGCCCGGAGCCGGCGTGTGCCCCCCCAGATCCTCCTTTGGGCCACCGTCCTCGGCGTGATCCTCGGCGTGGTGGTGGCCGTGCTCGATGCCGTGGATCACCGACCCGCTGCCGAGGAACAAGAGCCCCTTGAAGAAAGCGTGCGTGATCAGGTGGAACACGGCAGCCACGTAGGCGCCGATCCCCAGGGCCATGATCATGTAGCCCAGCTGGCTGACGGTGGAGTAGGCCAGCACCCGCTTGATGTCGAACTGCGCCACGCCGATCGTAGCGGCGAAGAGGGCAGTGAAGGCGCCGACGGCCGCCACGACGAACATCGCCCCCGAGATGTCGCCCGGTGAGTCAACCGAGTTGGCGCTGAACAGCGGATACATGCGCGCCACGAGGAACACGCCCGCGGCGACCATCGTGGCGGCGTGGATCAGGGCCGAGACGGGCGTGGGGCCCTCCATGGCGTCCGGCAGCCAGACGTGGAGCGGGAACTGGGCGCTCTTACCCACCGCTCCGCCGAACACGAGCAATGCGATGAGGCTGGCCCAAGGCAGCGAGGTCCCCGGCACCGAGCCCAGCTCCCTCAGGCGCAGCACCGAGTCCCCGGACAGCAGCGCCACCCCGTCGTGCGGGGCGTAGAAGTCCACCGTGCCGAAGATGCCGTAGAGCACCAGGACGCCGGCCAGGAAGAAGATGTCCCCCACCCGCGTCGTCAGAAAGGCCTTGATCGACGCCGCTGCCGCCGAGGGCTTGTAGTACCAGAAGCCGATGAGCAGGAACGAGCACAAGCCCATGATCTCCCAGAAGACGAGCGCCTCCAGCAGGTTGCTGGACAGGACGAAGCCCAGCATGCCCGTGGCGAAGAGGGCGACGAAGGCGAAGAAGCGACCGTAGCGCGCGTTGCCGAGGTCCCGATCGACCTCGCCCGTCCGCGGGTCACGGTAGGCCCCGAACTCGCCCCCCATGTAGGCCGTCGAGAAGACGAAGATCATCAGGCAAACGAAGGTGACCATGGCCACCGTCGCGGCCGACAGGGGGTCGATCATCACCCCGACATTGAGCGCACCATCCTGCACGCCCATTGGGGCCCAGGCGATCTGCCTCACGAACGGCTCATGGGCAAGGTGCTCGCCGCCGGCCCCCAACGCTGCCGCGAGGACGGCCAGCGCGACGACGGTGCTCGCGGCGGTGGCCAGCACCGTCACGCGGGCGGCCAGCCGGCCACTCCGGCCCGTGGCGACGATGACCACGTTAATCACGAAGGCCGCTGCGGTGAAGGCCGGAATCAGCCAGGCCCATGCGCCGATGGTTTCAAGTTCGAACATGGCTATCTCTCGCCCGAAACGTTGATCTGGCGTATCGCCCGGATGGCCCTACCCGCTGAGCAGGTTGGCCATGTCGAGCTCGACGGTGCGGCGCAAGCGATAGAGGGCAAGGATCAGGGCCAGGCCCACCGCCGCCTCCCCCGCCGCCAGGGCAATAATGAAAACGGCGAAGACTTGGCCGTCAACCCCCACCAGGTACTGACCCGTCTGGCCTGCCACCTCCACCGCATGGGAGGGCGTCACGTATCGCCACAGAGCCACCGCTTGGAGGTTGACGGCGTTCAGCATGAGCTCGATACCCATGAGCACGTTCACAGCGTTCCGCCGCGACAGTGCGCCGAATAGGCCGACGGCGAACATGCCAGCGGCGACCAGAAGATACCACCACACCGGGATTGCAGGCATAAAGCAGGCTCCCTCTACTCGCGGGCGATTATCACGGCACCCACCAGAGCCACCAATAGGATCGCCGAGATGACCTCGAACGGCAGCATGTAGTCGGTCACGAAGGCCCGGCCCAGCATGGCGATCGTACCCGGTACGCGAATGACCGCTTGGCCGGACTCATCCTTCTCCACGACGGCCCCCGGCAGCATCGCAGCCTCGCCTCGGCTGAGGCCCTCACCGCCCTCCGTGGTCGCGATCACGACGCTGCCGCCGCTGGCCGGGAGGACCTGCCCAGGCTGGAGTGGCCAGTCGGTCCGGAAGTTCAACACACCCAGGACGACGAACACTACCGCGCTAACCACCGCGGCCAAGTACCACTGGCTGTTGTTCAGCCTTTCACCACCCATGACCTGGCGGGTGAGCATGACGACGAACAGGATGAGCACGCTGATGGCGCCCACGTAGATCAGCAGCTGGACGACGGCCAGGAAGCCGGCCTGCAGCAGCACGTACAGCCCGGCTACGCCGATGAACGAGAAGATCAACCACAGGGCACTGACGAACACCGAGCGGGAGGTCACGACGCCCAGCGCGCCGCCCAGGGAAACGGCCGCCAGCACGAGAAAGACGGCTTGCTGGATCATGCTTGCACCTCCGCGGGCTCCGGCTCGACGAACCGGAAGTCGTGCTCACCCCGCCGGCCCTGCCACCAATTGACCAGAGCCAGCGTCAGTATGACGAGCAGTACGTTGGCTAGCGTGAAACCGAGCAGAACGAACAGCGGTGTAGCCTGGAAGCTGTCGGGGTTCGCTTGCCGGATTTGGTAGGTGATCTTGCCCACGAGGGCGGCGACTAGGAGATTTGCTATCGAGAGCGGTACCAGTATCTTCCAAGCGAAGCTCATGAGCTGGTCCACCCGGAGGCGCGGCAGCGTGGCGCGGAACCACATGAAGGTGAGCACCAGGGCGCCCGTCTTCAGGCCGAACCAGATGGGTCCGGGCACGAAGCCGAGGCTTGAGTGGGGCGGTTGCCATCCTCCCAGGAACACCACCGTGCCGAGAGCCGCGGCGGCCAGCGTCGCGAAGTACAGTGCGAGGTAGAACATGCCGAACTTGATGCCGGAGTACTCGATGTAGTAGCCGGCAATGATCTCGCTCTCGGCATCTGGGATGTCGAATGGGGTGCGCTCGATCTCCGCCGCCGTGGCAAGGAGGAAGATCACAAACGCAATGGGCTGGATGAGGATGTACCACACGCCCGGGAACTGCAGGTGGCCTTCGACGGTCAAGGGGCCCTGGCTCGACACGAGGCCCTGCATGGACAACGTGCCCGCCATGAGCAACACACCCACGACGGACAAGACTTGCGGGATCTCGTACGAGACGATCTGCGCCACGGCGCGCATGGCGCCCAACAGGGCATACTTATTGCGCGATCCCCAGCCGGCCATGAAGATGGGGATGACCGCTGTCGAGGCCACGGCGACGAAGAAGAGGAAGCCCACCGAAAGGTCGGTGGCAACGTATCCGATTCCCACGGGGATGACAGCAAACAGCAGCATCGACGGCGGGACGACCAAGGCGGAACCGAGGTTGTAAACCCACCTGTGGGTGGCTGCCGGGGTGATGTCCTCCTTGGTCAGGATCTTGATCATGTCGGCGAAGGGCTGCAGCAGCCCGTACGCGCCAACCCGGTTGGGGCCGATCCGGTCCTGAATGCGCCCAATGAACTTGCGCTCCACCCAGGTCGCGTACAGCATCGAGAGGAGGACAACGACGACGATCACCACGGCGATGAGAAGCCACACGATCAAGTCGACCGCCAGAGGAACGATGCCCTGCGGCAGGAAGCCCGGAAGGTTGCCCTGCAGGAAGGTCGTGAGCCCCTGTCGGATTATCTCGCCAATGCTCTGGGCGTAAGCTGTGCCGGGAATCATAGGCGGAGCTCCGGAACTCGTCGGCCAGGTGTCGCTCACGTCCAGGCCAGCGCGCCCTTGCGCCAGGCGTAGGCGAGACCGACAACCAGCATGAACAGGAACACGAACATCTCAAATAGAGCGAAAAGCGGCAGCTTGTTATATGCCACTGCCCAGGGGTAGAGGAACATCGTCTCCACGTCGAAGATCACGAAGATCAGGGCGTAGAGGTAGTACTGAACCTTGAACTGCACCCACGTCTCGCCGATCGTCTCCAAGCCGCACTCGTAGGTAACCCGCTTGATGGGACCTGGCCGGTGCGGGCGGAGCAGCCATGCAGAGCCAAAACCGAGCACGGGAAAAACGAGGGCAATCAACCCCATGACGACGATGAAACCCCAGTTGTCGGACACGCGGACTCCTCCATGAGTGCCGGGGCCAGAACGCGCGCGATTATAACACAATCTGCCGCGGAGGCAATTGTGGGCCGAATCGAGGTGCGCCACCGGTTTCACGTTCGCCCCGCTCCTGTGGTACGCTGGCCGGCGTGTTCGCTGCGCGCCACTCCCCGCCCGAAGAGGATGCCGCCTGGGATGCCTTCGTGACCGGACATCCGAGGGGGCACCTGCTGCAGGCATCTGCCTGGGGGCGCTTCCGTAGCGCCTGGGGTTGGAAGGTGGAGCGCGTGGTCGTCTGCCACCGGGATGGGCGCTTGGCGGCCGGTGCGCAAGCTCTGGTGCGCCCGACGCGCGCGGGCGCAATTACCTACGTGCCCCGCGGTCCGGTTTGTGCGCCCGGTGATCCAGCCTGGCCCGCGCTGCACGCTGCGCTCAGGGATCTTGCCGGTAATGGCGTTGCCCTGCGGCTCGAGCCCAATTGGGCCGACGAACCCGCGACTAGGTCCTGGCTCGCGGACCAGGGCCTGCGCGAGGCGCCACCCATCCAACCCCCGAGCACCGTGCGGCTGTGTCTATCTCCGTCAGAAGATGATCTCCTGGCAGCCATGAAGCACAAGTGGCGCTACAACATTCGCCTGGCTGGCCGGCACGGCGTCGAGGTCGTCGAGGGGGGCGAGGCGGATCTACCGACCTTTGGCCGACTGATGGCCGAGACGGCCGCCCGGGACCGGTTCCACGCCCGCCCCACGGAGTACTTCGCAGGTGCCTGGCGGGCCTTTGGCGGGGATGCGCGGCTCTACGTGGCGGTAGCTGGGGGCGACGCGCTGGCGGCGATAATGGTCTTCCACTTCGGCGACACCGCCACTTACCTCTACGGCGCCAGCGCCAGCCACGCCCGCCGTCATATGCCCAACCACCTCCTTCAGTGGGAGGCTATTCGCCGTGCCCGCGCCGACGGGCGGCGGTGGTATGACTTCTGGGGCATCCCCGACGAGATCGGCCGAGTCGTGGTCGGTGGAACCCGGCCAGAGGACATCCCGCCCGGACAGGGCGGGCTGTGGGGCGTGTGGGGCTTCAAGCGCGGTTTTGGTGGAGAGGTCTCCCGTACCGTGGCCGCCTGGGATGAGGTCTACGCGCCGCTGCGCTACCGGCTGGGGCTGCTCGCCAGCCGCCTGTCGGGGGGCAGGGCGAGCGGACGGTGAGGCCGGTTCGGGGCCGCGAGGCGTGGGACCGTGTCGTTCTGGACCTGCCCGCGCCCCACGTTCTGCAGTGCTATGACTGGGGCGCCCTCAAGGCACGCTGGGGCTGGTCCGTGGCCCGTTTCAAGTGGGTGCCAGCAGGCAGGTTGGCCGCGGCGGCCCAGGTGCTGGTGCGCCCCGTCGGCGGGCTTCCTGTGCGCGTCGGGTATGTGGCTAAGGGTCCTTTGCTTGCCCGGCCCGAGGACCCCGACCGCTGGAGCCTGGTGCTGGCGGACCTGGAGGCATGGGCGCGGCGCGAGCGTCTGGTCCTCCTGAAGATCGACCCCGACGTGCCTGCCGGCGCCGAGTCGGTGCGCCGCGCTTGGTCAGAGCGCGGCTGGCGTCCCTCGGCGGAGCAGATTCAGTTCCCCAACACGATGGTGAGCGACCTCTCACTCGGCGAGGACGCCCTGTCGGAAGCGATGAAACCCAAGGCACGCTATAACATCCGCCTGGCCGGTCGACGTGGGGTCGTCGTGCGCCATGGCAGTCACGCCGACCTGGATGCGTTCTATGCGCTCTACGCCGAGACGGGCGTGCGTGGCGGGTTCGCCATTCGTGCGCGTCCTTACTACGTAGATGCCTGGTCCACCTTCCTGAAGGCCGGTCGGGCCACAGTCATTCTGGCCGAACGAGAGGGGGTGCCGCTAGCAGGTGTGATTCCGGTCGCCTTCGGCCCAACGACCTGGTTCCTATACGGCGCATCGGCCACCGCTGGGCGAGAGCACATGCCCGCCTACGCCGCCCAGTGGGAGAGCCTGCGCTGGGCGGTGTCGCGAGGGTGTCGGCACTATGATTGGTGGGGGGGACCCACAGTCCTGGACGAGCGTGATCCCCTTTGGGGTGTCTACCGCTTCAAGCGCGGCTTCGGCGCCGCGTGGGTCGAGCAGCTGGGTGCTTGGGATTTCCCCGTCAGGCCCGTCCTTTTCGCGCTCTTCGGAAGGCTGGCCCGCCTGCGCCGGACCGTGCTGGCACGACGACGGAGCCCAGGGCCCAATGCTACCAGATAGTTACTCAAGTATAACTGAACATATCGCCGTATTGGACATGTGTAGTGCGTTTGGTCAACACTTCCGCTAGGTCCGATACCTTGCTCTCGAACGGCTGTTCAGCTATAATCTGTTAGACTCGTAGAGCAGGGCGAAGCGGGGAGCAGATGGCGAAGCAGACACAGGGGAAGCGGGCCAAGAAGGAACTGAAATACACGGCCGACACCATCCAGGTCCTCGAGGGTCTGGAGGCCGTCCGGCGCCGGCCCGGCATGTACATCGGCGGCACGGATGTCAAGGCCCTTCACCACATGATCCACGAGGTGGTGGACAACTCCGTGGACGAGGCCATGGCCGGCCGGTGCAGCCTGATTACGGTGACGATCCATGTTGACGAATCGGTGACCGTTTGGGACAACGGACACGGCATTCCGGTCGCGGTCCACAAGCAGACCGGGCGGAGCGCGCTCGAGACGGTTATGGTCAAGCTGCACGCCGGTGGGAAGTTCGGTGGCGGTGGCTACAAGGTCTCCGGCGGGCTGCATGGGGTAGGCGTGTCGGCGGTGAACGCCCTGAGTGCGTGGATGGTAGCCGAGGTGCGCATTGGCGGCTGGGTCTACTCCCAACGCTACGAGCGGGGTATTCCCCAGGCGGATGTGAAGAAGACGCGACGCATGCGCAAGGGTGAGGAAACCGGTACGGCGGTGACCTTTCTGCGCGATGCGGAGATCTTCGGCGATCTTGGATACGGTTTCGAGGCGCTCCAGCAACGGCTGCGCGAGATGGCGTTCCTCACCCGGGGCGTCCAGGTCCGCCTTCGTGATGAGCGGAAGCAGCCGCCCCGCGAGCGGACGTTCTACTTCGAGGGGGGCGTGCGGAGCTTCGTACGGTACTTGAACCGCGGCCGTGCGGTCCGTCATCCGGTCATCTACGTCGAGCGGGAGGTCGAGGGCACGCAGGTTGAGGCGGCCTGGCAATATACGGACTCATTTGCCGACAACACCCATTGCTTCGCCAACACGATCATCACATCCGATGGCGGAGTGCACCTGACCGGCTTCCGGTCAGCAATCACGCGCGTCGTGAATGACTATGCCCGCAAGCAGGGCCTGCTCAAGGATGGCGAGGGGAACTTCGGCGGCGACGACACACGCGAGGGCATTACCGCCATCATCAGCGTCAAGGTGCCCGATCCGCAGTTCGAAAGCCAGACGAAGGTTAAGCTTCTCAACGCGGAGGTGCGTTTCCACGTTGAGAGCGTGGTCGCCGAGGGGTTCAGCCAGTGGCTCGAGGAGAACCCGCGCGAAGGGAAGTCCATCGTCGAGAAGTGCCTCACTGCGGCCCGGGCGCGCCGTGCGGCGCGCCAGGCCAGAGAGCTGGTCATCCGCAAGAGCGCCTTGGAGAGCTCCTCGCTTCCGGGCAAGCTCGCGGACTGCTCGACGCGCAACGCCGAGGAGGCGGAGCTATACATCGTCGAGGGGGACAGCGCTGGGGGCAGCGCCAAGCAAGGCCGTGATCGGCGTTTCCAGGCGGTACTGCCGTTGCGCGGCAAGATCCTGAACGTGGAGAAGGCCCGCCTGGACAAGATCCTCAACAACAACGAGATCAGGTCTCTCGTTCAGGCTTTGGGTATCGGCATCGGCGATGAGATGGACCTGGAGAACCTGCGCTACGGCCGCGTCATCATCATGACCGATGCCGACGTGGATGGCAGCCACATCCGTACGCTGCTGCTCACGTTCTTCTTCCGTTATATGCCCGACCTCATCGAGCACGGCCACCTGTTCATCGCCCAGCCGCCGCTGTACCTTGTCAAGAACGGGCGGCAGCGGGAGTACGTTTATTCGGAGGGCGAGAAGGACCGCGTGCTCAAGCGTATGAACAGCAAAAACGCGAGCCTGCAGCGATACAAGGGCTTGGGTGAGATGAACCCCGATCAGCTGTGGGATACGACCATGGACCCGGCCATCCGCAAGGTGCTCCGCGTGACCGTCGAGGACGCCGCGACGGCAGACCGGACCTTCGACATGCTCATGGGCTCAGAGGTACCGCCGCGACGCCGTTTCATCCAGACGCACGCCCGTGAGGTCCAGAACCTGGACATCTGAGCGTGTTGGGGCCGGCTGTCAGCTCCGGGGCCAGCCAGAGCGCTCCAACCACCACATTGTGGCCAGACCGACCAGGGCAACGGCCGCACTCTTGCCCAGGAGCGGCACGAGGTCGTTCCTGGTTGCCGGGTGTCGGAGCCGAGCGAGATGACGTGGCCATCGGCTGGGAGCGAGGCTGACCAGGCGCGCGTAGCGTCGCACGCGTCGCCCAGGCGACACGTGCGCTGCTCCGAAGGCCATCAGACCCTCGCGCAGGCGTGCCGGGAAGGCCGGGTTCGGGCGCACCGGCCGCAGGACCTCCTGAATCTGGGTCGCCAGCGTGAGTAGAGCGCCCAGAGCCTCGTCACCGGCGGCGGCAGCCAGGTCGGCGGCGTGCTGGCTCTGCCCGTGAGCCATCAACTCGGCGTGACGGTCCAGCAATTCCTCTATCGACTCGGCCATCTTCGCTATCCATCCTCTCGATTTGACCCGGTGGGCGGTGCAGTTTCCCTATCGTCTGCTTCCAACTCATCGCGTAGGTCGACCAGCGTGCGGTGGTAGAGGCTCTTGACGGCGCCCTCTGTCCGGCCCAGGACCTCCGCGATCTCGGCGTTCGATAGGCCGTGGAACTTCAGGACCAGCAGGTCGCGGCGGTCGGGGTCCAACTGGCCGACGGCCGCTGCCACCATCTCGTTCGTCAACATCCTTGCCGCTGTCCCTTCCTGCGAGCCGTCGGTCGCCAGGCCGACGTCCGGGCTGTCCAGTGACACGGTCTCGTGCCGCACCCGATCGCGGTGCCAGTTGGCGACCAGGTTGTGCGCTATCCGATACAGCCACGCCGAGAATGGCGCCCCCCGATCCACGTAGGAGGACATGCTCAGCAGTGCCCGGTAAAACGTACGTGCGGTTAGATCTTCGGCATCGGCGGCGTTTCCGACGCGATGGTAAATGAAATTGTAGATCCGATCAACGTGTTGGCCGTACAGATCCCCGAAGGCCGCGGGATCGGTCTTAGCGCACTCGATCAGATCAGA
The DNA here is from genome assembly GCA_964475075.1 of uncultured Anaerolineales bacterium. Taxonomy (GTDB): domain Bacteria; phylum Chloroflexota; class Anaerolineae; order Epilineales; family Epilineaceae; genus CAYYVH01. The sequence goes on from CAYYVH010000076.1 coordinate 10,104, forward strand.
TTCGCTGGCGGTCACAGTTTATAACACTCCACGTGGCCTCAGGTTGCGCTCCTTTGGCGTGCAGGATTCTTGCCACAGAAGCGGCTTTTCGTCAACGACGGGCACCCGCCGTTCGATTGCTTGTGGGCTTGAGCTGGCTGTGGTAGACTGGCCGCTGTGTTCGAGCCAGCGGATTGAGGAGTGATGAGGTGACGGTTCAACCTTGCATCCAAAGCGCAAGACGAAGCCCCGGTCGCCGCGTCGAGGTCCGCATGTGGCGGCGGCTCTGGCTGTCGGGCGACGACCGGCGGGCCGGATCCTACACCTGGCGGCCGCCGACGAATGTCTACGAGACCGAGGGTGGCGGCATCGTGCAGGTTGAGATCGCCGGCCTTCAACCAGGGGACTTCCGCGTGGCCTACGCCGACGCGCAGCTGACGATCGTCGGTGTGCGCCGCGTGCCTGCGGAAGGTCAGACGGTGGCCTGTCAGCAGATGGAGATCGCCAGCGGACGGTTTCTGACCAGGGTTGACGTGTCCTGGCCCGTCGAGGCCGAGCGGATCCGGGTAGACTACCGCGACGGCTTCCTGTTCGTCTACCTGCTGCGTCGCGGCTTGCGCACCGCCGCCGGCGATACAGACAGCACCGGATAGAGCCATGACTCAGCGTGATTCCGATCAGGGCGATGCCCGGAACGGCCAGCACAACGGCCAGAATGGCGAGACGACCGACGCGCCGTCCGAGAGCGGCCCGGATGCGCCGGCCGAAGCGTTGCCTGCCGAAGCACCGGACGAAGCGCCCGCAGAAGCCAACGATGAGTCCTCCGGAGAGGAGGAGCACGAGGGGCCTGCGATCCCCGACGTCCTGCCCATACTCCCGTTGCGCAACGTCGTCGTCTTCCCGCTGAGCTTCCTACCCCTGTCGGTCGGCCAGCCGCGCTCGGTACGCTTGGTGGACGACGTGGCGGTTGCGGATCGGGTGATTGGGCTGGTGGCCATGAAGGACCCGGAGGTGCCCGAGCCCGACCCGGAAGGTGTCTACACCGTTGGTACGGCCGCCTATGTGCACCGCATGGTCAAGGGCAGCGACGGCAACATCGGGCTCTTCGTCCAGGGCCTCCGGCGGATCCAGATCGACGAATGGGTGGCCGAAGAGCCCTATCTGAAGGCGCGCGTGAGGGTCCTCTCCGATCGCGTGGAGCAGACCATCGAGACCGAGGCCCTGATGCGCAATGTGATCGAGCTGTTCGGGCGGCTGGTCAACCTTGTGGCCCACCTGCCGGAAGAGCTCATCGGGGCCATCGAGAGCATGGATGACCCGCGGGCGCTGGTCTACTTCGTCGCCAGCAACACGCGAATGGAGGTTCCCGACGCCCAGGACTTCCTTGAGATGGAGACGGTCGAGATGCGGCTGCGGGCTCTCGTGACGCTGCTGAATCGGGAGCTCGAGGTCCTGGAGCTCGGGCGGCAGATCCAACAGGAAGCGCGCGGAGAGATGGAGCAGGTCCAACGCGAGTACTTCCTGCGCCAGCAGCTGAAAGCTATTCAAAAGGAACTCGGGGAGACTGACGAGAGCCTGGCGGAGCTGGAGCAGCTGGAGGAGCGGATCACCGCCGCCGGGATGCCCGAGGAGGCGGAGACGGAGGCCATCCGGGAGCTCGGAAGGCTGAAGTCCCTCCCCGAGGCGTCGGCGGAGTACGGGGTCATTCGCACGTATTTGGACTGGATGGTCAGCCTGCCCTGGAGCGTCAGGACCGAGGACAACCTCGACATCGTCCATGCGCGCCAGGTACTCGACGAGGATCACTACGACCTTGACGATATCAAGGAGCGCATCCTCGAGTTCCTGGCCGTGCAGAAGCTGCGGCGCGAGCGCGCGGTGGCGGAGCACCCGGCCGAGGCCGGCGGCGGGATCCTCGCCTTCGTGGGGCCACCGGGGACGGGCAAGACCAGCCTGGGGCGATCCATTGCGCGCGCCCTCGGTCGTGAGTTCATCCGGATGAGCCTGGGTGGGTTACGCGACGAAGCGGAGATCCGAGGTCACCGTCGGACATACATCGGGGCGATGCCCGGCCGGATCATACAGGGTGTCAAGCGGGTGGGCACTCGCAACCCGGTTTTCATGATGGACGAGATCGACAAGGTGGGTGCCAGCTTCCGCGGCGATCCGGAGAGCGCCCTGCTCGAGGTGTTGGACCCGCAACAGAACAACGAGTTCCGGGACCTATACCTCGACGTGCCGTTCGACCTGTCGGACGTGCTGTTCATTACCACCGGCAATGTCCTCGGCCAGATTTCACCCCCATTGCGGGATCGCCTCGAGATCATCGAGCTGTCGGGCTATACCGAGACGGACAAGGTGCACATCGCCCAGGGCTATCTGATCCCGCGCCAGACTCGTGAGAATGGGTTGCGGCCGGAGGAGGTGACCTTCAACGAGGAGGCCGTCCGCTGCATCATCCGCGACTACACCCGCGAGGCGGGGGTGCGCAACCTGGAGCGCCAGATCGGTAAGGTCGCCCGGAAGGTGGCCGTTGGGGTCGCCGAGGGTGTGGTGGAACAGGTCGCTGTGGATTCGGATCAGGTGCGCGAGTACCTTGGCCCGGCCGTGTTCGAGTTCGAGGCTGCCGAGCGCACCGAGCTGCCGGGTGTGGCGACTGGTCTGGCGTACACGTCCTATGGCGGCGATGTCCTGTTCATTGAGGCCAGCTCTTTCCCGGGCTCGAACGGCTTCACCGTCACGGGGCAGCTCGGGGACGTGATGAAGGAGAGCGCCCAGGCGGCGCTGTCGTACGTGCGGGCGAAGTACAAGCAGCTGGGCATCGACCGCGGGTTCTTCGGCAAACACGATACGCACCTCCACGTTCCCGCCGGTGCGACACCCAAGGACGGCCCGTCGGCCGGTGTGGCCATGGCGACGGCGCTAGCCTCGCTCCTGACCGCCATCCCGGTGCGTTCCGACGTTGGCATGACAGGCGAGATCACCTTGCGGGGCAAGGTCCTTCCGGTCGGCGGCGTCAAGGAGAAGATACTCGCAGCCCACCGTGCCGGCCTGGGCACCGTCATCCTACCCCGGCGGAACGAGAAGGACCTCAGGGACGTGCCGGACGAGGTGCGCGAGGCAATGACGTTCGTCTTGGTCGACATGATCGACGAGGTTTGGGACCACGCGCTGGCGCAGCCGTTGCCGGATGGCGGGGATCAGGCGCCAACGGAGGAAGACGCCTGACCCGGGCACGCCCCGCAGGGGGCGGCCCCGGCCACCGGTCGGAATTGCCCGGATTATTCGTTGACACGCCCTAACTGTCCTGGCGACCGGTCCGGAGCTGAGGGAAGAGCACGACCTCCCGGATGTTGGCCTGACCGGTAAGGAGCATGACCAACCGGTCCACGCCGATGCCGAGCCCGCCGGCAGGTGGCATGCCGTGCATCAGAGCCTCTAGGAAGTCCTCGTCCAGAGGATGAGCCTCTTCGTCGCCCGCCGCGCGGGCGGAGGCCATCTCCTCGAACCGCCGGTGCTGATCCAGCGGATCGTTCAACTCGGTGAAGGCGTTGCCCAACTCCAAGCCGACCACAAAAGGCTCGAAGCGCTCGACATAACGCGAGTCTTCTGATTTTCGCTTCGCCAACGGGCTCAGCGCCACCGGGTAGTCCATAATGAAGGTCGGCTCCCACAGTTGGGGCTCCACCTTCTCGCTCAGGAGCTCATCTACCAACTTGGCCCAGGTGGGTTGGGGATCGACCTCGAGCTTGGCATCCTTGACTGCCCGGCGCAAGCTCGCCAGGTCCGCATGGGCGTCGACATCGAGGGCGGCGAACTCGCGGATCGCGTCGCGCACGGCAAGCCGACGCCAAGGTGGGGCCAGGTCCACCGTCCGGCCCTCGTACTCGATCACCGTCGTTCCGTTGACCTCCTGGGCGATCGTCGAGACCATGTCCTCGGTGAGCGCCATCATGTCGGCGTAGTCGGCGTACGCCCAGTAGCACTCCATCTGCGTAAACTCGGGCACGTGCGTCCGGTCGATGCCCTCGTTGCGGAAGTCTTTGGCGATCTCATAGACGCGCTCGTACCCACCGACCAGGAGGCGCTTCAGGTAGAGCTCGTCGGCTATGCGGAGGTACATCGTCTGCTCGAGGGCGCCGTACTCCGTGGTGAAGGGTTGGGCCGCGCCCCCGCCGTAGATGGGCTGAAGCACCGGCGTCTCGACCTCGAGGAAGCCCCGCCCGTCGAGGAACGCCCGCATCGCTCGCAGGATCTCGGTCCGTTTCGCAAACCGCGCCCGCGTTTCGGGGTTGCTCACGAGATCCAGGTACCGTTGCCGGAAGCGGGTTTCGAGATCCCGCAGGCCGTGCCACTTTTCTGGCAGGGGCAGTAGGCTTTTGGCGAGCATCGTGAGCGCATCGACGGCCAGGCTGATCTCCCCACGCCGGGTGCGGAACATAGAGCCCCGGGCACCCACGAGGTCACCGGGATCGAAGTCCGACCTGAAGCGCTCGAAGGTCTCTTCCCCTGTCCGGTCACGCCTTACGTGCAGCTGCAACCGGCCCGATTGGTCTTCGAGGTGAACGAAAGCTGACCCGCCCATCCGCCGCACTGCACCCACCAAGCGCCCGGCCACGGCGACGTCGTGCGGGCCCTCGGCGCCCGATCCTTCCGCGGCCTCGAACGCTGCGATGGCCTCGGCGGTGGTGTGAGTGCGCTCGGCGCGGGTGGGATAGGGGTCGATCCCGGCCGCACGCAGCCGCTCCAGCTTGGTGCGTCGGGGGGGGGCCAGGTGGGGTCGGGCGGCCGGCCGCGCCGGGTCGGGGCCCCCCGGCGGTCGTGTCCGGGC
>CAYYVH010000077.1:0-14752 GCA_964475075.1 uncultured Anaerolineales bacterium
GCCGGTGTCCGCGAGGCCGGCCGTACCGAACAGGGTGAGCGCCAGCCCGCCGAGATCGGCATCGCCCTGGCGGCGGTCCCGGGTCAGGCCGGGGGTATCGGCGACCAACGCCAAGCGCCTGCCTCGTTGAAGCCGGTGCCGTCGTTCGGGCCGATGCAACGGTCGATGTCGCGCTTCAGAACCGCTGCGCCGTCGGGGCCCGTCACGTCTACCGAATGCGTCACGGGGTTCAGTGACACCTCGTAGTCGCCGAACACGACGGCACTGGTTTGTTCCAGCACGTCGAGGGGAGACACACCGGGTTCCGGGGCCAGCACGACGTTCGGGTCGAACACCAGCCGCAGCATCTGCGGAGTCACCATGCTGGGTCCGCACAGCCCAGTGGCGACCCACTCGCCTCCCCCGGCCGCCGCCATCGGTTGGGCAGCGGGTTGGATGTTCACCGGAGCCTGCTGCGCTTCCACAGCACTGCCCGCGGATTGACGCAACCCGTGCGAAACGGCCAGGCCAAGCGCCAGGCCGAAAAGGGGTACGACCAAACTCGATTGCCTCACAAGCACACTCCTCCTTTGAAAACCGGGTGAGAGAAGTATAGAACACTTGTTCTGTCGAGGCAAATCGCGTGTGGAGTACCCCAAGACGTACGGCCGCGTCGGCCTACACGGGACGCGTCACGGGCCGGGCGGAGCCAGCATCGACGCGGCCGGAATGCACAGCGTCGTGTAGGCCGGCACGTAGTTCAGGTTGTAGAGGCCGTTGCACTCGGCGATGTCCCACGGGCTGACTCCGCCGTACGTCACGGACATCCGGAAGAGGGTGTCGCCAGGTACAACGGTATGATTCGCCACGCACTGGCAGCGTGGCGCCGGCACGGACTGAATGCTCACCTGGGGTTGCGCCGGGCACACTCGACCGGGGTACCACCAGGGAGGACCGGCCGGGATGCGCAGCGACATGCCCGGATAGATGTAGTTGGGGTTCACGAGCCCGTTCGAATAGGCGATTACCCACGGATCAACCCGGTAAGCCCGGGCGATGCAGAAGATCGTCTCCGTGGGTTGGACGACGTGATAGCCGATCACGGCTTGTGCCGGTTCGGCATCGGCAGGCATCGCGTGGGCGGTCCGGGCACCGGCTGTGCCGAACAGGAGCACGCTGAAGACGATTGCTAATACCAGGGCGGTCTTGCTGTTCACGGTTTTCCTCCTTGTGGTGAATGCTGCGGCGATTCGCATGTACTCCCTGACACATCGTATCAGGTTTTGCCCCGATCTTTGGTTACAGTGACGTTTCAATTTGCTGCGTTTCCCCCCTCGCCGCCGGACTGTTGGTGCGCGAGTGATTCGAGCCACTCGAGAAACCGCAATCGTTCTGCGCGGGACATGCGCACGATGAGGTCGCTGGACGGCAACGCAGGCACGTCGGCCAGCCGCTCGGATGCCTCGAGGTCCGTCTCTCGCAGGCGCGAGACCGGCGCGCCCGTGCCGCGCGTGACCCTCTTCGAGAATCCGGCGATCCCGAGGCCGCTGACGGTTCCAGCGATCGCGAACGCAAAGAAGTAGACCGGAACCGGACCCGGCCATCCAGGCGTGCCCGTCGGCTGCGCTGCCGTCCACGGTTGCGCGAGGTCGCCACGGCTGAGCTGCAACGCCTGCCGGTCGCCGTGAGCCCACGTGGGCTGCCCTCTCGTCAGGGGTGACTTCGGCTCCTGCTCCGCGTTCGCCAGCCTCTGCTTGAGATCCTTGTTCTCCAACTCCAGAACGTGGGTCTGTGCCAGTGCGGCCTCCTTCGCGGCGTGCTCGCCCGCCAGGTCTTCTTGAGCGCCAACGAACCGTCGTTGGCACTCCTCAACCTCCGCCATCTGCTGCTCGATGGTCGCCCGGTCCAGCTCTGACTGGGCCTCGCTTTGCCGGAGCTTTCCGACCATCGCCCGGATCTCGACCCGTTCGTTCCACCAACCGAAGGACGTCCAACCGAGGGCCCAGCACATCGTCACGATCACCAGGACGATAAAGAAGAACGACGCCGACGCCTTCATGGTCTTGTTTCCCCTGTTCTCACCCCTGCCAACGGCGCGGACGCCGTTTTAGCGTCATAGCCGTTGGCCCGATTGATTAAGCGCTGACGTGATCACAGGTTACCACGACCGGGGTCAGTCGGGCGCTCGCTGTCCGCTTGCAGCTCCGTTGCGGCAGCGGGCGGAATGTTGCTGAACCGTTGCAGCCGGTATGGCCGCAGTGGGGAAAGGTCACGCAGTTGGCGGGCGGGGAACGAACCGGTACCCCTCGCCCCGGACGGTGACGATGTACGTGTGGGCGGGATCGAGCTCTATCTTGGAGCGCAGCCGCGACATGGGCGAGTTGACCAGAGACTTCACTTGTTGATCAGTCGGCTCCGCGATACTGAACACCTCGTGCAAGATATCGCGGCGGCGACACAGTTTCCCGCTGTGCCGAGAGAAGTACAGCAGCAACTCGTACTCCGTTGGCGTCAGTGCTACGGGCTTCCCACCCACCTGGACCTCGTGGCTATCCTCATCGATCCGGAGCCCTCCGGTCGGCCTGAGGACTTGCGGTTCGCGAGCAGTCGTGCCCAACTCGGCGATCTTGCGGCACAGCAGTGCGCTGAGCAACAGCCGGTGAACCAGGGATACGGTCTCCGCCTTGGTTTGCCTTACTTCCGGATCGACCCACGCCAGACCGGCCGCCGTCCAGAACAGGAGCCCGATGTAGTACGGCAACGGATCGTCGCCCGTGACGTCGACCGCACGGGCCCGTATGGCCAGAATCGCCCGCAGAGCGCGCCTGCACTCGGGCTCGACGTCTGCCAGGGGCACCATCTCGCCGAGTCGGGCCGTGCCCGAAAGCGCCTTTTCGAAATCCAGCAGCGTGACCAGATTGCACGCTTCCATCAGGTCGAAGCGAATGCCCGCCTCCAGAGACACGAAGTCCTGGCACACGGGTGCTGTTCCCGCGTGAGCCAGGTCAGTGAGCCAGGGTCGGCGGTCGGCATCGACCAGCAGCGTTCTCACGTCGATGCCCCCGGGCGCGGTAGCGTGGACCGCCCGGCAGTCGGGCAGGCCGCCGTCGTCGAACAAGCACGACACGGGATCCGGGCACTCTTCGGGCGGCCAGCGAGGCAACTCGTAGACTAGCCGCCCGGGTGAACGACTGATCGAGGCGAGACCCGACGAGATCGCCAGGCCAACCACGTAGTCGATCCGCCGCTCCAAGTCGGCGCGCGTCTGGCCATCACCGTTCAAGCCCAGCCGTTCCCGGTACGACTGCGCCGCGCTCCTCTCCCCGCCGGCGTGCAGATCCGCGCCGTGCCAATCGACGAGGGTCGACCCGTAGAGCCCCTTCCATACCGATCCGATCTCCCGGTCCGGACGCTCGCGGAAGAACCGGGCGAAGGTCCTCGCATGCTGGAGATCCGTGCCCGGGAACGGCCAAGCCGCCCCAGCGTAGTGGACGGTGTGGGCGCTCGTCGAGCCGTGCATGTTGTACAGCGGGGGCGCAAACCGGCGGCGCCGGGAGAGCTCCGCTTCGATAACCTGCCGGCCGCCGCAACAGACGACGTACTCGCCTACGTTCTTCTCTTGGAAGGCGAACACCGCAATCGCTGCCCGGCCGTCCATGCTCCAGAAGAGGCGAGACAGCGTGACCTGCCGGCAATCGTAGAACAGCCCCCTGAAGAGGTCCTCCATCTCGCCGATGCGGTCCGGAAGCTCCTCGAGTCCGAGAGGGGAATCGACGGCGTCCACGAGCTGGAGCAGCGAGACGCCGCCCCGCCTGTCACGAGCGATGGTCAGATCCCAATTGACCCCGGCGTGTTCAGCAATCGCCTGCTCGGCGGCCTCGATCATCTTGTCGGGGCCCTCGATCTTCTTCACGAAGTTGAAGGCGAACGGCGGGCCGTCCGCCCGCGGTCGCAGGGCTTGCCGGGTGAGTTCAACTGATGGATGCTCGGTCAGGATGATCTTGGGCACGGGTCGGTACCGAAGTTCGGAGGCAATGCTGATACCGGTCGTGTCCCGGTCGTCTTCGTCATCCACCAGCCGCACATCGAGAATCGCCAAGTGGACGTGAGTGGTGTCCAGGATCTTCCGCGCGAGCTCAGGGGAGTCCGCCTGCAGCACACGATAACCGGCTTCCTCAAGGAACTCCGCCCGGGTACTGAGAAAGTCGGGGTCGTTATCGGCAAGAAGGACTGTCCTCATCCCACTCCTCCTCCTTGACCAGTTGCACCTATCCAATTGCACCAGCCGGTGGGGCGCCGCGCCGGTTCACTGCGACCGGTCGACCTAGCCAGCGTGGAGACCCAGTGCGTTCAAAATGGCCTCCACGAGCGCTTCGGGGTCCTCGGCCTTGTCCACGAAGCCGACCGCGAGAGGTGACCCGTCGATCTGCGTTCTCAGCGCGGAACGCACGTACTCGACACTCGGGAAGCGGGTGAGGAAGATCTTCGGAATCGACTGGCAGGCTTCCTTGGCCAGGAGCAGGCCGCTCAGGTCTTTCTCATCGTCGTCGTCGATCAGCCGGATGTCAAGGACCGCCAGGTCGATCCCACCTTTGTCGAGCAGCTCCCGGGCCTGGAACGGGTTGGCGGCCGCGACGACACGGATGCCCCGTTGCTCCAACAACTCGGCTCTGGCCCGCACGAAGTCCGGGTCGTTGTCCGCCAGAAGGACAGTGGCGTTTAGCATGGCCGGGGCTCCTTGCTACGGCGAAGGCGGCGGCGCCGGCACCTCCAGCACCGCTTCGAGGTCAGAGCGGAGCGCTGCTCGGTCCAGAGATTTGGTGATGTAGTCGGCCGCGCCGGCCTCGAACGCACTCCGCGCCCGTTGCCACGTCGGCGAATCGGTAGCGACGACGATGCGCGCACCTGGCCGGCGTGCCCGCAGCTGACGCGTCAACCGGACGTCGTCACCGACCCGACCCGCGTCAATGATAATCATATCATAGTCACGTTCCACGATTTGCGCCAGCGCCTCATTCTCGGTTGCCTCGTCGAGGGTACCCATCGAGGCCAGAACCTCTTGCAGAGCCTTCCGCCAGTGCCACGCCCCGGGGCTACACACGAGCAAAAACTCGTATCTATCGGCCACGTGCGTCATCCTCGGCCGATCCGGCCGCGGACCCGGCATCGTTTGGACGCGGTCCTGTCGTAACCGTACGGGGCGGCCTCGACTCCGAGGTTGTCATTCGTCACTCGCCAGCCTTTCCAAGGGCAAGCGGGCCACCATGGTCGTACCCGTCGGCCCGGTTTCATCTACTCCGATCTCGCCGCCATATGTCTCGAGGATCGCCTGGGCCATCAGCAGGCCATGCCCCAATCCCGACGCGGCCTTCGATTTGCTCACAGGCTGCCAACCGATTTGCCGCAAGACCTCTCCGGGGATACCCGCACCGGTGTCAGATACGAACACCTCGCACGCGCCATGCCGCAGCCGAGTGCCGATGACGATCTCCTTGACCTCCCGGTGGCGAACGGCGTTCACCGCGTTGTCAACCAACACGTCGAGCGCTCGGCGCAGCCACTCCCGGCTCGCCCACACGGTGCCAGAGTCGGGCAGTTGGAGATCCAGTTGCAGTTTCGCCAGGTTGTAGGGTTCGCTCTGCCACAGCTGACGGGCGCGCTCGCCGACCAATCCGTTGACCTGCACCGACTCAGCACCCTCCTCAGCCGACAGAGGCAGCGTAATCGGTTTCCTGACGATCTGGTCAGCCAGGCGCCGGATAGTATCGATTCGGTCGGCCACCGAATCGCCGAGCGGCACCGGCGACGCGCTCCGCCCCAGATCGCGACCAAGAAGCGCCGCCTGATCCTTGATCGTAACGGCGTGCTTGGAGATCGAGTGGCGCCAGACGGCACTCGCCATACCCATCCAGGCCAGCGCGGTCCGGGACCCCACCAGTCCTTTCGCTCGCCTCAGCTCCTCGTACCGCCGAGCGTTGTCAATGGCCAGCGCCGCTTCCGTCGCGAAGAGCTCGAGGGCAGTCCTCTCCTCCCTGTTGAAACCGCGCGGCGCCCGGTAGTTCAGGAAGAGAAGCCCCACGATGCGGTCCTCGATGCGGAGCATGATCCCGGCCGAGGACCGGATGCCCTCCCGCGCCACGAACTCGCCGCCCCCCAGAATGGGATCCGCGGCGGCGTCCTGGGCGAATCGTGACTCGCCGGCTTCGATCAGGCGGCGGATGACCGACCGGTCTTCGAGTTGGGAAGTCTTGAGCCTCTGCTCCAATCGCACGAGCTCCCAATCGGCTCGACGGTCCGGCTCCCACAAGTCGCCTGAGACAAACGACGGGTAGCTGATTTCGTCGTCCTCGTCGCTGTAAGTGTGGATCGTCACCACATCACTCGCCGTAACCTGCCGCACCGTGTCCGCGATGGCGTTTAGGGCCGGGAAGAGCTCGCCCCCCGCCGTCACGATATGCCCCGCTTGCAGGAGTCCCTCCAGCAGCTGGTACTGCCGCGCGTTTCGTATCGCAAGCGCAGCCTCGGATGCGAGGAGCTCCAGAACCCGGCAGTCATCCTCGTCGAAAGCCTCCGGCTCCGTATGTTCCACATCGATAACGCCGATCAGCTCGTCGCCGATCATCATCGGCACCGCACAGGCCGACCGGACCGATTTCACGAACTCAATGTAATCGGGATCGCTGGCAACATCGTGCACGAGTTGGCTGGTCCTCGTCTTCGCCACGCGCCCCGTCACCCCGATTTGCCGGTCGCTGCTCAGGTCGATCTCGCCGATCTGGCGATGGAGGTCCTCGAGATGCGACGCGGGGAGCGTCACCTCGAACCGGAGCTTGTTGTTCTGTACCAGCCCGAGGTATACGGAACCGGCTTCCTCTCCGGTGACGCCGGTGAGCGTTCGGGCCTGTTCCAGAATGCGGCGCAGGATCTGGTCAAGCGCGAGCGAGCTGGAGATCGCCTTCCCCGCTTCGTAAAGTGCCCCAAGTGCATCCACCCTCCGCTCCAGCTCCTCGCTCGTCCGGGCGAACAGCTCCGCGTTTTCGAGGCACGTGGCGACACTCTCGGCGAAGATGGTGAGAATCCAGACGTCCTCGCCCGTGAATCCGACGTCCACGTTCGGCCGGCCGCTGATGTCGAGCTTGTTCTCGGCTTCGATGACGCCAACGAGGCTCTCGTGGCCATCCACGCTCTTCCACAAGGGTAGGGCGAGGATGGAGGTGCACCTCGCTGACGGAAGGTGAGTGACCTGTTTGTGCGCCACGGCTGGATGAGACTCGAGCTCATCGCCGTGGGCCCTGAAGATCTTCCCTTCCGCGGCGATGTGACCCGTCAACCCGGTACCCTCGCCCGTGGTGATCTCGTACCGCCGGCCCACCTGGTAGTGCTGCTCCACATGCCCGTAACAGGCCGCCTTCGTGACGAAGCCCGGTTCCTTGACCAGGAACAAGGAGGTCGCCTCGGCCTCCAGGATCCGGGCCAGGTGCTTCAAGATCAGATCCAGGCGGTCTTGGGGCGAAATCGAGTGGAAGTTCTTCATGATCTCGTTGCTGGCGACCGACAGGGACTCCAGCTTCGCCAACCTGCGCCGGTCGGCCGCAATGAGCTCCGCGTTCTCGATCGCGATACCGGCCTGGTTGACGAGCAGCGACACAAGACCGATCTCGCGCTTGCCGAAGGAATGCCGCTCGGTGCTGTTCAGGAACAGGGCGCCGCTGGCCTCCCCGCGAACGGTCAACGGGAAGCCGACGAGCGAGCGTATCCCCACCTTGATGACCTCGGGGTTGACGCGCTCGTCCCGGCACGTGTCCGGTATGACGACCACCTCCCCCGACTCCAACACCTCGGCCGTCAGGCCCTCCGTCATTCGAGGTGGCGTCATCAGCGTCGCCAGCTCGGACGGCACGGCAATCGACCTGGAGACGCCGTCGGCCCCATCGGTGACCAGATGGACGACGGCCATCTCAATGCCGAGCAGGCGTGCTGCCCCCTCCACGACAGATTGCAGAATCTCGTCGATCTCCGTCTGGGCGCTGATGCCGGTGCTGATGTTCTGGAGAAGGGTCCTGCTCTCCGCCTCCTTCTGGAGCTCCTCGAGATTAATCGCATCGGCGATGCAGATCGCCGCCTGCTCGGCGAAAGTGTCCAGCAGGCTTAGGTCATCGCGCGAGAACGCGCCCGTTGCATCGGGGTTCGTGAGGATCAACACACCGACAGCCTCACCTTTGGCCCTGAGGGGCGCGCGGATCGGGGCTCGGGGATGTCGGGGTGAGACCATCGCCGGTAGCGACCGTCAGCGAGGACATCGTTGATCATCACGGTCTCGTTGTTCTCGAACGTCCACCCGGCCAAGCCTTCACCGACGGTGCATCGAAGAGCTTCCTCCGCACCAGGCGTGTGGCGGCCGGTGCTTGCCGCGACCGCCAGAGCGTCGCGGCTCGCGTCAAGAAGGAAGAGCCCCCCCCACTTGGCGGACGGGAACGCCCCAACTGCCGACCTGACCACTTCATCCAGGACCTCATCGAGATCGCGCGCGCTGGCAATAGCTGTGGAGGCTTCGATGAGCGCGTGCAGCCGATCCTCGAGCAGCCGCATACTGCGCATGTCCCTCATGAAGCCGGCCTGACCGATCACGTTGCCCTGCTTGCCCTTGATCAGCCTCGCGGACAGGAGAATCGGCACCGCGTGTCCATCGTTGTCGTGCAGCGTGACCGGAAAGTCGGAGATGAAACCCCTTTCATCCACAGTCTTGCGGATGAACTTCGCCACCTCGATATCGGGGTGGAGCTTGGCGACGGTGTGACCGCGCATCTCATGCTCGCGGTACCCCAGCATGTCCTCGGCACGGGTGTTGAACACGATGACGCCATCGTCGGCATCGATGGCGATGACGGCGTCGAACGAGCTGGCGATCAGGCCATCCAGCTTCTCCGCCGTGTCATGCAGCTGAGATAGCAGTTCGGCGTTCCGCAGTTCGGTGCGACGCGCCCGCACGAGATTGCCGACGCGTGCGATCAACTCCTCGTCTCCAAACGGGCGGCAGAGGCAATCGTCCGCCCCCGCCCCAAATGCCACGACGGCATCGGCGCGCGCGCCCTCGTCAACGAGGATGAGCACCCGCGTGCGTGAGGACCGGTCGTGCACGCGGATCTGCCGGAGCAACTGCAGGCCGTTGCCGTCGGAGCCCGACTTGGCCAGCACGGCCACGTCAGGCAGGTCCCGGGGGTCCGCGGTCGACAAAATGGGAACGCCCTCGGTGTCCTTTCCGGGCTGTGCGATAGCGACCTCACAGCCGGCATCGGTCAGGACCCGAGCCAACCGCTCCGCCGAGGCGGGGTCGGCTTCCGCAACGACGATCCGTGCCGATGGCTCCAGGTCCACCCGAGCGCTCATCGGCTCCTCACGAGCCGCCCACCGGCCCGCCGACTCACACGGCGTCGAACACCCGGCGCCACTCGATCGCGCGAGTCAAAGGGCTCAGCGAGGGTCAACGGTTTGTCAAACGGCATCGCGCCCCAATTGTACCTCAGCAGCGCGTCGCCTGGATTGCAGTCATGTCGCGACTTGGTGGCAATGCCATACGCGCCGCCGGGCTACTGCTGGGTCAGGCGGAGCCGCAGCTGCGCAGCGCTGCCGGATGCAGCGGCGGCCGAATTGCCGGGATTATTTGTTGACACGCCCTAAGCGCATGCCGTACGGACTTGCGGTTGACGCCGTACATGGCGATGTCGATGGAATCCGTGGCCGCGGTTGCGAGCGCGGTGAACTCCTCATCGGCTCGTACAAAGTCCCCTCCACCTGCGTCTGCGGGCGGCATGGGAAAGAGGGGTTTGATCTGCTCATTCGGACCCTGGCTCGCGTGGGTGGCCGCGGACCACATGCCGACCAGGACGAGCACAAACATGAGCGGCAGCGCCAAGCGGGTGCCGCGGCGCGTGGAGCAACGCACCGGCGTGCGCGTCGATGCGCCGCCCGCGGGGCACCGAGCTGAATGAAACGTATTCGTGGGTGGCATCCCAATCCGGGAAGCGTACGCGACCGGCCCGCACGACTACCGCGCGCGCTACGCTCGCTTCCGGTTCGCATTATACCTGAGCGCCGCGGAGCAGCGCAAGGCAATGAACCCTCTGGCGCTACCACGAAAGGCCGGTGTCGGTTCGCACGAAGATACGGATCGTGATATACAAAGCGTGTTCCGACCACACTGGCTCGAAGGAGAGGCTATGATGCCCAGAAACAAAGCCAGGCTCCTCATCGGCGTCGCGGCGCTGCTGTTCGTGTTGATGGCCTCCACCGTCCTTTCCCAGGAGATGGGCGACAGCATCGTCAACTTGCCGCTCGTGCCCAACGGCGGGGCAAGCGCGCCGTACGCCACGGCCACGGTCGCGCCGACCGCGCCGCCCGGCGACACGCCGACTCCGGCACCTCAACTCACGCCGCAGCCCACGTGCCCGCCCGCACCCACGTGCCCGACCCCGTCGCCGGGGACACCCGTGCCCCCGCCGAAGGAGTACCCGCTCCACGACGTGGTCATGACGCTGGAACGGACCGTTTGCTTCGGCACGTGCCCGGCATACACGGTCGAGGTCCACGGCGACGGGCTCGTGCACTACGAGGGCCGGCGGTTCGTGCGCGAGGTCGGCGTCCGCGAGGACCGCATCAAGCGCGATGCCGTCGTTGAATTGCTGGAGGACTTCTACGAGGCCGACTTCTTCGACCTGATGAACCGCTACCTCACGCAGCGCGGCGTCAATGTTGAACCCGACGGAACCGTAAGCGAGTGGATGCAGCAAGTCACCGACCTGCCCTCGCAGATCGTCACGATCAAGATCGGCAAATAC
Organism: uncultured Anaerolineales bacterium; assembly: GCA_964475075.1. Lineage (GTDB taxonomy): Bacteria > Chloroflexota > Anaerolineae > Epilineales > Epilineaceae > CAYYVH01. Next base: position 10,815 of record CAYYVH010000077.1, read on the forward strand.
GAGAAGCGGGTGGTGGATTACTGGTCGCCGCCCGCACCACTGCGCGAGCTCGAAGGGAAGATCGATGAGGCGGCCGGCACGGCCAAGTGGGTGGGCCCGTAGAGCCGGAACCGCCGGAGTTGACGCCCCGCCGATAGCGGCAGCCGCGCCGCGCAGTGCGCCGGTCAAGTACCCGAATCAGCCGCGACCCGACGCCAGCGGAAGTCGCAGCGCGAGTCGCCACGCCCCAGCGTGCCGCTGCGCTCGAACACGAGCCCTTGCTTGTGTTGGCCGTAGATCACGTCGTCCATCTTGCAGAACACGGGTGTCAGCTCCGGCACGCCGTAGTGGGTGAGCGTGTCCAGGTAGAAGCAGCGGTGGACATCGAAGCCAGTTATGGTGTCGCCCTCGTCCACGAACGTCACCTCGAAGCCCGGCGACGGAAAGCCCAGGCGCATGACCACGCGGTTGATCGCGGCCACGATGCCAATGGGCGACGGAATGCGTGCCAGGACCGGCATCGTCCGCCGCAACGGCGAGCGCTCCGCTTGGGCCGTCAGCACCGCGTCGGTCTCGGCAATGGCCTGCTCGCGGTCGCCGTGCTCGTCGACCAGGGCCTGGTACAGGGCAAGGGCGGGCAGGATGAACTGGGTTTGGTGGAAGTCCAACGCGCGGCGCGGTGCAGGCGGCCGCTCGGGCACCAGCGCGTCGTACCAGTCCCGAGCCAGCCCCATGATCCGGGTGGCGTCGTGCGCACCGCGCGAGTCGCTCAGGAGGCCGCACCACAGGTCCTCGTTCGGCATGCGGTGCGACCGGCTTTGTCTCGCCACCAGCCAGTAGCCGGCCACGGCACCGATCGCCAAGGCGCCGGCGATCACGCCTCTCCGCGAAAACCTGCGTCTGTGCGGTTGCTCGCGCTGTGATCCGTCCGACTTCTGCGTGATATCCCCGTTATCGAGTCTCGTGTCGCTCATACACCACACGATAGCACCGGTGGCGCCGGCTATATAGCGGCGGGCACGTAGACGGTGTCCACCGCCGCCGGTTGCACCGTCGCGGTTGGTGCCGGGCTGCCGACGGCTATTAACGCGGCGATTCGTGCCGCTGGGCTTCTTCTGGGTCAGGCGGAACCGCAGCTGCGCATCACAGAACAGGAAGCAGGGCCTGCATCTCGCAGCGCGCAACCAGCCAGCGCCGGCAACAGCTTCTGGCACTTCGTGAGGGCTCTGTAGGCGGCTCGAAAGCCTCGCCCACGTCCATCCCCGTCGAACGAGCGCGCAGCCCCATACGGAACGGCGGCCACGACGTTACCGGCCGGCCGACGGTGCGGTCGGGGCCCCCGACTTCCACACGCGGACGCGGTGGACGAGGGTGTACGAGCGCATGCGCAGCGACGGACGCGCGCGGACTGTACGCGGATTTGCGCCAGCGTGTACTAGCCCGGCTGATCGGTTACAGAAAAAGAGCCTATGGACCGTAGCCCACATGCACCGCCAGGACGCACCTGGGCGGGATGAGGCGCAGCGGCCACAAACGGAAGGGCGCCACGATCGCGCCTGGCGCACCATGTCCGGGTGTGGTACATTGGCCGGACGATTAATCCGGAGGGTGGTATGCGCAAGTCCAGCGATTGGGAGGTGAAGCGAGCCATGCGTCGCTTCTGGCGCACGCGTGATCGGGCGGCCGATCGGCTCCTTTCAACGGGGCGACGGGAGTTCGGCGAAATCGGGCTGAACGACGCGCTCAGCCAGTTTCTCGCGGCGGTCGGCCTGGTCGATTTCGAAATTGACGAGGACCGGATTTCGGGCGACGACCCCCGCATGGCCCTGTTCGTGCCGTGGTTTCTCTTCCACTGGCTGCCCGACGAGGCGCCCGCGGGCGACGACTGGCCCAGCGAGCACACGATCGCCGCGCGCTTCCTGCAGTCGCTCAGGCAGCGCGGCAAGTTCCTGGATCGCTATGTAGATGCCGCGCGGCGCGAGCCGTTCACCTTCTGGGAGGTCCTCGACGTCGAGCCGGGCGGGGGGATGCGGCTCAAGGACCTCCTGCTCGATCGGGAGGTGCGGGTAGTCGAGAGCTCGGGGTCCTCCAACATGCGGCCCTGGACGATCATGTTCGGCCAGGTCGTCGAGATCGACGACCTGAGCGTCCTGCACGCGTCGCTGCCCGTCGCGTTCCCACCCCACGTGCGGGCGCCTGTCGAGACGGCCACAGCTCGCTTCATGGGCCGGCAGGTGCAGAATAAGACGGACCTGTTGGCCTACGACCTCGACATGCTCATGATCATGGGCCAGGTGCTCGATGGCCTTTTCGAGGCGGCGAGTCGGGCGCCGGTGCTCCAGAACACAGACGGACAGGAGTTGGTATGGACGACCTCGCGCTACGCCTTCGATCCGGGCAGCCGCGATGAGGTGAACGGGTGCGTGGCGTCGATCGAGGACATGCACGCCCACGGGGAGACGGAGGACGGCGAAACCGACTTCGGGCTGGTGGTCGACCAGCCGGGAAACCGCATGATGCCCAACGTCTCGAAGGGGCGCGTGCTGATCGGCGACGGCGTGCTGACCACCGCGTGCAACAGTGTGGAGCGCGACGAGGCCATGCGCCAGCTGCTCGAGGCCGCCTGTGGCGACCGCCTGACGTACGAGACCACCGAGACGCAGGAACTCGACTTGGAGGAGATGCAGCGCGAGGCGGGGGCGCCGCAGCCCCGGCCTCGGAGCGGGATCGCCCCCGAGCTCGAGGCGAAGTTGCCCCCCGACGACCGCGCGGCGCTGATCGGCGTCATGCGCGACAAGTTCCTGGCCTGGGCCGATGACACCATCCCGGCGCTCGGTAACGTGACCCCGCGCGAGGCGGTGAAGACGCCGGAGGGCCGCAAGAAGGTGATCGAGCTGATCAAGGGCTTGGAGCACATGGTGGGCGGGCAGGCGGAGTCGATGGAGTGGCAGGACTTCGACGTGTTACGAACGACGCTGGGCCTGACGGCCGAGGAGTAACCCGGCGGCCGCCCCACGCGCGGCGTGACCTCAACGACAACCACTTCTCTGACCTTCACCCAATTCACGCCTCTTCCCAAACGGCACAGGCACCGGGCCGGTGATCTTCACGCTCGTTTTCTGGGCCTTGGCCGCGGTCGCATTCGCGGTGATCGTGGCCGGCCTTGGGCGCAGCCTGCCGATTTGGGCGCTGCCCAGCCTGGAAGCCGTGCTGGGAATGATCAACCTGCTGCTGTGGTTTCTGTATGCTTGCTCTCATTCATGCTCTACCTGCAGGCCGGCAGCCCTCAGATGGGCATAGATGACGGCATATCGCTCCGCCGTCGGCGAGGTTGTCGGCGCCACCGTGACACGCGGGCGGCCGAGGAACTCCCACAGCTCGCGCCGCATCTCGTGGCGGTGACTGCCAAGCGATAATCCCGCCAACAACTCGCCGACAGCGATCGCCGGCATGAGAATGGTTGGATGGCGGCGCACGAGCGCGAGCACCTCGCCATGACCCCGTCTGAAGGCACTATACGCACTGGTGTCCAGCATCAACTGACCGGCTGCCACAGCTGCTCCTCGATCGCACGCTGGTCGGCAATTGCCCGGTCGAAGACCTCGGCCTCGTCATCTGACCAGGTGCCAGCCAGATCGTCCAGGTCATCGTACTCCTGACGGCGACCCGTATCCGTCCTGTAATGCCCCAGGCGCGTCGTCGTTATGGACGCCAACGTTCCGATCAACCTGATCATCGCGAAGCGTCTCGAGCTTCTGAAGTCGCTCTCGGGCTTCGAGTTCATAGTTCCGGAGGACGTCGTGGCCGAGATACGTTACTCCGATCAGCGCCCATCGCTGGACCAAGCGATCGAGCGGAGCTACATGCGGGTGGAGTCGGTCACCGATCCGATCGAGCTCGATCTGGGGTTCCCGTAGTAACGGAGAAATTTATTACGCTAAGGGAACCCCGGCAGAGCC
>CAYYVH010000078.1:0-14480 GCA_964475075.1 uncultured Anaerolineales bacterium
GCCCGGTGACGGCAGCGGACCGCCACACAACTGGCGGGCGGAATTCTACGGCAACGCGTGGCTGGCAGAGCGGCCGCTCTTGATCGAGTACCGATCCCGATTGGATCTGACGTGGGACGATTCGGCACCGGTACTCGACATGCCGTCGGACGGGCTGTCGGCCCGCTTCCGCCGCTTCGTGACGGTGCCGCCAGGCCTGTACCGGTTCACATTGACCACTCAAGGCAGCGCCCGGTTCTGGGTCGACGACCGGCTGGTCGTGGACGCGTGGAGCGGGCGGGACGTGGCGGCGACCGTGGCGGTGCCGCTGGGGGCCGCGCGGCACGACCTGCTGGTCGAATACCACACTTCGGCGAAGAGCGGCGCGGTGCGCCTGACCTGGGCGAGGACCGCGGACCTGAGCGCGGTGTACCTGCCGGCTGCGCAGTGGGACTGAGGTGCTGGCTGCGCCAGCCACATGCGCCTGGCCCGGCACTGCACCCACAACCCGGTCTCGCTGGAGCGCTCCTCGCCACCGTGCTACGTCTCCACGGCCGGCCGACCGAACCCTCCGCATGAAGGATGGCTGGCTGTTGTCGAACATCTGCACACCCTCCGCGCCACCGCTGAACAGGTGGTTCGCGCTCAGAGCCAGGCTGCGCGCCGGTCAATTGGATGCCTCCGTCACCGTAATACGGGGCGTCGTGGGGTCGGAGATATCAACGATGCTGAGTGTCTCGAGGCCGCCGGGAGCACTGAAGGCGATGTAGCCGCGGGTGCCCGACGCCGCTACGGCTCCAACGTCATAGCTGGTATCCAGACGACCCATCACTGTAGGGTGTGTTAGGTCCGAGACATCGACGACCAACAGGCCGCGGTGGATCCGGAGCAGCAGATGCTTGTCCAGCTGGGCCAGCTCAGGATAGCCCTCACCGCCCCGGGTGACCTTGGCCATCTCGAGGTCACCCACCAGTCGCGGCGCGCTGGGCGTCGAGACATCCAGGACGTGCAGGCGCCGCTTGGGCGTGGACGTGGCGGCGTCATGGAACTGCGCCGCGATATACGCGTAGTCCCCGCGGACCACCAGTCCGCCCGGCGTCTCTTCCCCGAGGTCGAAGAGCGCGATGCGGCGCGGGGCCGATGCGTTCGTGACATCCAGGACGTGCAGCTCGTGGCGATTGCCGAACTCAGCGAGCAGATAGAGCCGGGCTCCCTGCACCGCGACATCGGCGATCCGGCGACCGGCCGTCGGTGGCGAATAGCTGCCGGCCACGGAATGGCTGCCGGCCACCGCCGGGTTAGCCGGGTCCGATACATCGACCACGCGGAGGACGCGCCCGTCCGACACGTAGGCGCGATGCTCAGCGGCGGCAAGGCGATAGCTGATCCCGGGTAGCTCAGTGCCGACCCGGGTCAGTTCGCGCATCCGTCCTACGTCGGAAGCATCGACGATGATGGTTCCTTCGGTGATGCGGGTCACCACCACGATGCCGCCAGCGGCCGCGAGGCTGGCATCGCCCGCGGAGTACTGAGGCACGGCCGACACGCGATGAACGCCCTAACTGCCCGGTTCGTAGGCCGAGCTGGCCGATACACCCAACGGGCAAGACCCCGTACCCGGGTTCTCGCGTACAACCCGGGGATTCAGTACTTACAGCGTCACGCGATCTCTCCCCAGTATCTGGCACAGGTAACCGGCGTCACATGGCTGCCGGCGGGGATGCAGCGGTGGCCGAAAGCGGAGGATCTTCCCTGACAGAGTACAAATACGGGCACCCCTGGTGCGGTTTCCGTAGTCGTCTGTCACAGCTGCCCCATTTCGCTCGTAAGTACTGCTTGGCGCCGCGCCCAGCCGCCAAGGGAGGGCCACCACAACATGAAGCCGCGAATGCCGACTTGGTGCAGGACCTTCACTCCGTGTGTGGGGCTTGTTGCCGTGCTGGTCGCCACTCTGGTTTTGGGATTGCAGTACCCGTTGAGCGTGCCGGTGCCTTTTACCAGTGCCCAGGCCGAGGAGCACCTGGCCCTCGTCGGCCAACTGGGCGGCAGTGTGAACGCCGTGGCAGTGGGTGGCGACCGGGCGGTCATCGGTCAGGGCACACGGCTCGTGGTCCTGGACGTGTCCGACCCCGGCGCGCCCCGCTCGATGGCGCGGAGCGACCCGCAGCCGGCGGTGGTGGCCGACGTGGACCTGGCGGGCGACCTGGCCTACGCCGTCTACGGATACAACCTGCTGATCGCCGACGTCTCCGATCCCAGTAACCTGCGCGTGATCAGCCACGGCTGGCTGCAGGCATCGGACACGGCTCGGCGCGTCGTGGTTGACGACGGAATCGCCTACGTGCTGCTGGATGCCTTGTCGCCTGAGGGCTTGGCCATCGTCGACGTGCGTAATCCCCGACGGCCGCGGCGGATGGACGTGCCGTTTTGGTTCCTGGTGAACGCCAACGACATTGCCGTGGCGGACGGATACCTGTATGCCGCCGGAAACAGGCAGCTGCGCATCGTTGACGTACGCGACCCGGCGGCACTGAACATGACGGCCGAAGTGGATCTGGCCTCGAGCACGTACGCCGTCGCCGCGGCGGGCGACTACGCCTACGTGGCGACGCGTGACGGATTGCGGGTCGTCGACATATCGGACCGCGGTCAGCCGGAGGTCGTCGGCTCGGCAGCTGTCGACGGGCGGCTGATCGAGGTCGGTGGGGGCGTCGCCTTCGTAGCCGAGCCACAAGGTGGCGTGGTGGCGCTGGACGTCACGGATCCCCGGCGGCCAACGGAGGTGGCGCGACTGGCCACGGCCGAGCGGGTGGCCGACCTGGCCGTGGCGAACGGCCGCGCGTACGTTGCCGTGCCGCAAGTGGGACTCCACGTCGCCGCCGATGCCGGTTCGATCGCCGGCACGTTTGCCACGTGGTCGTCAGCCAGCGACATCGCGTTGGCGAATGGCCGCGCCTACGTTGCCGCGGGCAGATCGGGACTCGTTGCGGTGGACATAACCAGCTCGGATGAACCGGTCACCATCGGCACCCTGCCCCTCGGGGAGGACGTCGGGCACCTGACCGTAGCTGACGGAACGGCGTTCGTAGTGACAGGCGAGGGCCAGGTTGCCGCGGTTGATGTCAGCGATCCCCTCTCGCTGACTCTCGTCGCGACGATACCCTCTGAGCCGACGACACGTCTGCATGCCGCCGACGGACTGCTGTATGTGGCCGAGGCGGCGGCGCAGCAGTTGCGGGTGGTGGACGTCACCGATCCCGGCTCACCTGGCGAACTTGACGCCTTGAGCGCGCCCAACTGGGAGGTGACCGATCTGATCGCCGACGGCGGCCATGTCTACGTCGCCGACCGGCGCTCGGGCCTGCGGGTCGTGGATGCCACCGATCCGCGCCACATCGTGCCAATAGCACTGGCCGGCTACGATGGCCCGGACTACTCGGAGGGCCTGGCGCTGTCCGGGAGCGACGTCTATGCGCTGCGAGGGGGGTATCCGTGGTCTCGGAGCAGCACCCGTGAAGTGAGTTCCGAGGATGTACGCTACGGGGACCCGTGGTGGTGGCAGGATGGCAACACCAACCGCACGGCACACCACGTCGACGCGCAAGTTCCGGTGGTGCCACGGCCCGGTGACGAGCTGCTGCCGCCGCCACCACCGCCGCCCGAGGAGCACCTCATCCGGATCGACGTGGCGGACCCCAGCACGCCGCGCATTGCCGAGGATCTGGGGCCCGTCGGTTGGCCGAAGGGGCTGGCAGCGGCCAACGGCCGGGTCTTTGCCGCGTCGGGATTCGCTCGCTACTACGGGACGGCCCTCAAGGTCCGGCACCCCCTGGTTGGTGGCGAGTTGGAGCGGCAGCTGCCGGAGGTGCCGGCCGGCGTGGCGGCGGCGGGCGACTATGTTTACGTCATTGGCCCGGAGGCCGGAATGCTAGTGTATCGCATGGTTTCCGGCCCGGAACCCTCACCCACACCACCGCCCACGCTCCCACCGTCCCCGACGCCGCAGTACAGCCCCACTCCGGCTACGCCGACGATCACGCGAACGCCCGGCCCGTTGACGGGCACACCAACGCCAGGTACACCGACGGCCACACCGCTGCCCACAGAGACGCCTGAGCCCACGAAGGTGGAGGACCCAGGCGCGGTTTACCTACCGGCGGTGGGCAAGCAGGACGCCGTGGCGCCCGGCGGCCCGCTCGTGATCATCTATGCCACGGATATGCCACGGACCTCACTCACATCGTGGAGCGCGTCAAAGACCAGGGGGGCGCCACCGGGCCCCCACGTATTTCAGCGCCTCCTCGGTATTGAAGTATTGAACAGGCGCGTTGAGTTACCGGTCCGCACGTAGAGATCAGCCGCGGCGGCTCCCTTGCCATGCACGAAGACAGGTGTGCCGCTTGCCGCCGCGTCCACTCGGCACACGTCATTGCCTTCGAGTTCCGCCCATTCGAGCGACACGTTTGCCAACGCAGGCTTGCCGATAGTGGCCTCCAGCAGGTTCGTGAGCCAGTTCTCGAATCCGTCTCGGGTGTGCCCCTTCACGGAGCCGAAATCACGCTCCAGGCCAATGGGCTTTCCGGCGTCGTCGACGCCAATCACGAGCGTCGCACCGTGTGCGTTCATGAAGCCGGCGATTGTCTTGGCCACCTCGAGCTCGATGGTGTCGTCGAGACGACTGGCGTAGTAGTGCCAGCGCGCGGATGATTTGAACACCACCCGAGAACTCTCGCCACCCGCAATCAGATCCTCGAGCCCAACACCTTCCGCAGTGGCCGCGTCGGATGCCTGCTCCTCCCCGGCATCACCGACGAGTGCATCCGCAAACGCGTCCTCCGGCTGCTCGGGCACTTCCACCCAGTACTCACGACCCGGATCGCGCTCGACGTAGGAGAAAGATGTCTTAGCGTAGTCGTAGGCCGCGAGTTTCTTCAGCTGCTCCTTTCCTCGTCGCCGACCCTCCACCGCGAACTCCAGGTACTCGCGCAGATCTCCCCTCGTCCACTCACCGTGCGGGTGGAGCAGCTTCAGCAGGCCGGAGATGGTCTTGCGCACCGCCTTCTCGTCGCGAGCGTTGAGATGTGAGTAGAAATGCAGCCGGTCGAGGAACGCCGGATCGATCATCGCCTTGGGCAGGTCGGCGAACAGGTGCGCCGTGCGTACGAGCTCTTGTGTCGGCTTGCGTGTGTTGCCGAGGAACACCAACGAAGCCTCCGCCGGGATCTCCTCCTTGCCTCGCGCGAAGGATCCCGACTCCATGTAGTCCTTGAGGCGGTTCTCGAATTCTGTCAGACGCCGCTTCGTTCGTTCAATGGCTGCCCGTAGACGCACCTTGTAGACCTCAAGTGCCTGGACCACGGTCTGGGCTCCGTCCGGGTCGCGCAGTTCAATCACCATCTTGACGCCCGTGTTGCCTCCTTCGAGATCGACCGCAGAACAGACCGCACCGCGGCCGAGATCAACCTGGCGCCACCACACGCGCCTGCTGGTGCCGATCGTGGCTGGTGGGCGATCAATGAGGATGGCCGGATTGCGGATGTCGCGAAGAAGTCGTGAACTGGACGGACCAGCCTGCGCTTCCCCGGCAGGCAGGCCATCCACGGTCGAGCGGCGGTGCCGGGGGGAGATTGTAGGACAAGGACACGTAACGACGGGACCGGTCCGGCGAGAGTTCGGTAGCAGGCGTCGCCGTGGGACTGGCGAAACACGCCGAGGGTCCGGCGTGCCTGAGTTGGGGCGGCGGACCGAAACCGCGCCATGATGCGCCTCATCGCGGCTACAGCCCGGCCTGATTCAGCTCGTCTTGAAGTGCCGGTAGCCTTTTGTGCCGTGTTCGAAGATCGCCGATCAGGTGCTGCCACTCGTCTTGGCGCCCGGTCATGCGATGAAGACCGCGCACCCTGAGCAGCCACCTGGCGGCCTCGGCGTAGTTGTCCCGGCCCCGGGACTCGATCAACCCCTCGACCGCATCCAGATAGGCCCGCATCGCCCGGTCCGGCCGATGCGCTTCCGACGCCAAGGCGACGTGCAACCGGATCCGCCCCCGTCTGTCCCTGTCCGCCACTTCCCACGCCGCGTTCCAGGTCCCCTCGTACAGGTGAACTTCGGCCAAAACCGAGAGGTTGGCATCCGCGTCGAGCTGGGCCAGTAGCTCCGCGCGCAACGTCGGCCACCGGCCGGTGGCTGTTGCCAGCCGTTCGAGCGTCTTGTAGACTTCCAGTGAGGGCCTGGGCCCGAACGTGATCAAGTTCATCGCCAGCGCCCGCTCCACGTCGCCGCGCTGCTCGTAGCGCTCGCCCACCCACGCGGCCAATCGCACGTCCTCGCCCGCGGACAGCCCGGCCTCGACGAGCTCCATGGCCTCGTCGCCGCGACCCACGGCCTCCAGCCCATCGGCCGCCCACAGCCGGTCCGCCGCGGAGGACGTCATGTGGTCCCGTGCCAGTTGCACGGCCTCGTCCAAGCGCCCCAGCTCGGTCAGCTTGCCGAAGGCCGACCTGTAGAGCCCATGCCTCTGCGCCCGCTCCAGGAAGCCCTCGATGTCGCCATCCAGCTCATCGATCCGCAAGAGCAAACCCGCCCACGCTTCGGGTCGCCACCTCCGGCTCCGCGTCTCCTCCTCCGGCAGGGCCTCGAGCTCTGCGAGAATCCACCGCCGCACCTCCTGGCGCTCCTCGGGCGTGGCCCGGTCTAGGAGGATGGCAGGCACGCTTTCGCCGACGCCGAGCCCGCCGGCCGTGACGTTCCAGGCCACGACCTCGAACAGCGACCCCAGGATGTCGCCTCGCACGGCTGGATCGTCCGCGTTCGCCAGGCATTGCCCCAGACCCTCCACGGACCTGTCGACCCCCATGCTGATCTGGCCCTCGTCGTGGGTCGTCTCGTACTCCGACAGCACCTCGTCGATCACCACCTCGTAGAGGCTCCGGGCGTTGGACCAGTCGCCCTGTGCGGCCAAGCCGTCGGCGACGTCGACGACCGAGCCGATCTCCAGAGCGGAGCCCCACACGGCGTCCCAGTTGTCGGCCTTGTACATCGCACGGCGGACCAGCCGGCGGTAGGGTTCGGGGTCCACGGGCGGCAACGGACCGGCATCGTGCCCCGCCGACTCCAGCGATGGCGTCATCAGCGGCAGATCCAGCAGGGGCTCAAGATCGGGCGAACGTTTGAGCATCTGCAGCACCAGCGCGATCAACTCGTCCTTGCTCTTGGCGGCGAGGGCCGCGTCCAGCGTAGGGCGCTCGGTGAACGACTCCGGCTCGTTCGCCCAGGTCAGGAGCAGCGCCACCACGTGCTTGCAGCCCCCGCCGATCGGGCATGAGCAGTCATCGGAGAGGATACCGGTGGAGCCCAACGTCGCGCTGACCCGGTACGGCTCGTACTGCGACCCCTCGCAGCAAGCTTGGATCTCGGTACCGCGGCGGATCGTATCGAGGATTCGCCCGTCGCAGTAGTAGTGCTCGCCTCGCTCGAAGTAGGTGCCGGAGATGTAGCGGCGCACGTCGGCCTCGGTCAGGCCCGACATTTCGTCAGACACGGTTCGACACTCCGTTGTTCACTGTAGGCGATGCAAGGGTGCACCCAGCGCAACGCGGCGGCGCAGTTGTGTGTGGCCGCGATTGCCTTCCCTCGCGCAGTATACCGGACCCGGAGTGGCAGAGGCAACCGACTGGCCCGCCTTCTCGCATGCCAGCGGGTGGTACGCGCGATGACTTGGCCCATGACCATCACCCGCCATCGACGACGCAGATTGAGGCTCTACCGCTATGGCGGTGCTCGACCAGGAACGGGACCTTCGCGTTGTGCTATCCTATCTGCTCGATGGCTTCACCACGGATTCGCGGTCTGGTGCGCATCATGAATGGGGTCCGACGGCAGCTCGCCGACGGGCTGGCCCCCTCTGAGGTCGCGGCGTTCCGCGCCCACGTCGCCAGGACGGTGGCCGACGTCGAGCGTATCTGCCGCGACCACGGTGCCCGCCCGGAGGACCTGCCCCGTCCCAGCTACCGGGCCTATCGCTTCCTCAAGGACTTGGATCTGACCGACATTCCGCTACGCCGGGAGGGGGAACGCGCCGCACCACGGCCGCTACGGATCAAGAACGTCGTTGCCTCTGCCCACCGCTTTCACGACGCAATCGGTGCCATCGCCGACGCGACACTGGAGCCTGGGGCAGACAGTGCGAGACCGGGGTCGCTGGCGGACCTGCGCTCCGACATCGCCGAAGCGGCGCAGCAGATCGAGGCCATCGCGGCCGAGCACGGCCAAAGCCCGGGTGCACTGCCGACCGCATCCCGCCGCGCGTACCAGTGGCTACGCTTCCTGAGCGTCGAGGCCAACTTGCGGCGGCATCTGGATACCATCATGCAGATGCGTCGCCTCGGCGCCAGCAGCGTCGGCAGCCCCGCACGCCCGGCCGCCACGCGCCACCTGCCCGTCGATGTGGCGCTCTACCACATGAGCCACCTCTATCGGGCGCGCGCGTTTGAGGACGGCGTGGAGATCACCGCAAGCGAGTGCTTCGTGGGGGCGCCGGCGGCGGTGCTGGCGGCGGTGGTCGGGGCGGCGACGGGCGCCGATCGGGACAGCCACCGGGCCCAGTTGCGGGACTACGCCCGGAGCGAGGCCTTCGCCACGGTGATGTCTGAGCTGGAGCAGACAGGTGGTGGTTCCGACGCCCGAGGCGTACACCATGATCTGGCGGCCGCCTTCGACCGCGTCAACGCCGCGTGCTTTGGTAGTCGCCTCCAGTGCCCCAAGCTGGGCTGGACCCGGACCCACACGGTGCGCAAGCTGGCTCACTACGACGCGGCGCGTGACCGGGTGGTGGTGAGCATCACGCTGGACGATGAACGGGTGCCGGCCAGCGTCATTGACTTCATCGTATACCACGAGCTTTTGCACCGCGAGCTGGACGGGCCACCGGGGGGCGGCCGCCGGGTCACCCATTCGCGGCGGTTCCGGGTCGCCGAGCGTCGCCACCCGGACTACGCCACGGCGAAGCGGTTCCTCGCCAAGCTGGACCGGCGATTGGGGTACTGAGGGCCTCTGCGATCGTCGGCGCGCCAGTGGCAATCCGCATGCGCCTACGCCTGCCGTCGACAGGCATGCCGGGCGAAGCACACGGGTACGTGGCCCATGAGAGCCGGTCGCGCTGGCACGTGCGACGGGTCACGGCCGATGCGGACGCCCCGACGGATGCGCCCCCCCAAGTCTCTGTAGCACACCTGTGCCGAATCTCGCCCCTACCTGCAGCGCCTGCCCCAGAACTGCACCGGGTCGCACGGGATCTGCACGGCGATGGTGCGGTAGATGGCCTCCAGCTTCGTAGCGTCCGGGGCAAAGAAGTACCGATCACGTGTGCCGGCCATGCGTACGAGATACGCCTCGTCCACGTTGCCACCTAGCCCGATCACGTACAGCCCGATGTCGTCGTCGTGTGCCCTACGCGCCAGATCCTGCGTCGTCTCCGGCTCTTCGTACTGCCGTCCGTCTGTGAATAGCACGATCGCCGACACACGGTCATCCGCCCGCGGCAACCGCCCGAGCTCATCGAGGGCCACCCGCAGACCTCTGTCGATCCGCGTGCCGCGCGCGGTGGTGATCCTATCGATCGCCCGCTCGAGCGCAACCGCGTCTCCGCTGATGGGATGCTCGAGGTCAACCCCAGTATTGAACGACACCAGCGCCACGCGGTCATCGGGTAGGTTCATGGCCTCGACGAATGCTCGTGCCGCGCTCTTCGCGGCGCCGATCTTCGCACCGGCCATGCTGCTGGAAGCATCGATCACCAGCACGACGTCAGCCTTCTTGTACTTCGGCACCAAGGTCTCACGGAGCAGGATAGGCAGGTAGAGCATCCGGGGCATGGGCATGGGCGTTGACGCGGGCGTTGGTGTCTGCGTGGCTGTCGGAGTGGCGGTCGACGTGGGCGTGGGCATCTCGATCATGCGGTCGTGATGATTGTTCGTCTCGTCGCACTCAGCTACCGTGCCAGTTCCGGCGCCGTCGTCATCGGCTACGGCGTGAACGTCGGCTCGGCGCCCACCGGGTCCGGACCACGTGAACCCGACATCGATCCACTTGCCCGGAACCAACGGGCGCGCCAGCTGCGCGACGTGCAGCAGGGAACCACCCGCCGCAGGGTCACCGTCATAGAACGCCACGGGTATACCTACCGGGGCGAAGACGGCACCCCCGTTGCCGATTCGCGCCCGCACGTCGACCGTACCGGGCGCGGCGCCGGCGCTGAACTGGATGAACGACGCCGTCAGGTCAGATGACGCAGCCGGCATCAGGCTGCCCGGCAGGTTCAGCCGGTACGTGTTGTGCGCCAGCCAACTCGGGATCTCCACACGCGGAATCGTGCCGTCGTCGTTCACGTTGGTGATGTGGTAGGTGTGCTGGTTCCACAGCCGGCGGGTCGCCATCCAGGTATCCTCGGCACCGCCGTACACCCGAATGCCGTTGGTGGACTCCGGGCGCCCACTCCGGTAGTTGCTCGCCACCACGATCTCCGCATGGCCGTCGGCATCCACGTCGGCGATCACCGGCAACTCGAAGGTCGTGCTGCTCGTGCTCGGTGTCTGCCAGAGCAGCGCGCCGTCGCTGCCGCGGTAGATGTACAGACGCTCCTGGTCGCTGTAGATCACCTCCGCCGAACCATCGCCCTCGAAGTCGAACACCGAAGAGCCCGTCCGGGACGAGCTGAAGTCCTCCGTGTCGGCGCTCCACTTCACGGTGCCATCCGTCTCGAACACCGTGAACATGTACGCCCCCGCCACCCCGATCTCGGGCTGTCCATCGGCATCCACATCCGCGACCGTCGGCGGACCCCCGAAGTTGTAGGGCGTGCCACCGCTACCGGGCAGTTTCTTGGGCCCCCAACGTATCCTGCCGTCGTGTTCCAGGAGGTAGACGCTCCCGCTTGCGACGAGCACGACCTCGGATTGGGGATCACCGTCGAAGTTCCCCACGGCGTTGAACCCGTCCGGCGCCGGTGCCGACCAGAGGGTCGAGCCAGCGGCGCGATATGCCGTGCTACCGGCCACGACATCGGGCCGTCCGTCGAGGTCCAGATCGGCCACCAGCGACAGCGTGCCGGCGTTCACCTGGTTGCCGCTGCCGCCAGTGCCCGCCCAGCGCAGTGTGCCATCGTTGTTGAGGACGGTGCGGCCGACGATGATCTCGGGCACACCATCCGTGTCAATATCAGCGATCGCCGGCCCGCCCCAGCGGATTCGTGGAGATACCCTGGGACTGCGCCACTTGAACCGGCCGTCGTGCTCGAAGGCGATCACCCGCTCCCACGACTCGTCCACTGCGAGGATCTCCGGGTACCCGTCGACGTCGATGTCGCCGGCGGCGATACTGGCGTCCCCTGCCACATCATACCGCGGATCGTCGACCGTGAAGACCTCGCTGCCATCGGAGCCGCGCACGGCACGCAAGTGACTGTCCCGCTCGTGCTCTCCCGACTCGTAGGTGCTGAACACTACCTCGGGCACACCATCGGCCGTCAGGTCGATCACCACGGGCATCATCATCACCTGCCTGGACTCGGGAAGGACCGGACTCTCGGTCCACTGCCACTCGAGGACTGGGTCGAGCTTGGCCACCGGCTGGCGCACGCATTCCTGGCCCGTGTCTCGAACGTTGTTCCACTCGTTGGCCTCGGCGACCACGTCGAGCGGGTCCGCGTAGGCCAGGATCAGGTTGTCACGAAACGAAACGGCTCCGGACACCGGCGCACGGGCGGTGGTGGTCGAAGCGGCAACCAGGTCGGTCACGGTCGTCTCGCCCAAGACGGTATCGACGGAGCGGTCGAGTAGGCGGTCGCCGTCCGTATCCTCGAAGAACGTGACGTCGAAGGCGCGCCCCACCGGCACGTCGCCGACGTTAGCCACGGTCGCCTCGATCATTCCGCCGGCGTCCAGGGTCTGCCAGTCGCCGGTGACGCGAGCGCGGCTGACGTGCGTGACCACCAGGTCAGGCGCTGCCGCCGGCAGGTCGAGATTGGCCGAATCGCTTCCTGCTGCGGGCGGGACGGTTGCGCCGCACGAAGCGAGGATGACCGCGTCCACCACCGCGATCGCGCCGATGATCACGAGCCGGCGGCGCCACCTCGGCGGGGGTGAGGCGGTCATGGCTGACCGTCCTCAGTACTGCGTTTCTCGAGCGCGTCAATGACACCGGCTAGCCCGAAGGCGGCGATGTAGGTGAAGGTCAATAGGATCACCGTCGTTCCGAAGATGACCAAGAGCCCCTTCATGACCTTCACCCCTTGCTGCGCCACATCACACGGC
Source organism: uncultured Anaerolineales bacterium (assembly GCA_964475075.1). GTDB lineage: Bacteria > Chloroflexota > Anaerolineae > Epilineales > Epilineaceae > CAYYVH01. Next base: position 12,285 of record CAYYVH010000078.1, read on the forward strand.
CCTTCAGGTCAAGACTATACCACGTCCTCACTCCCCCGCCAGTCGCGTCCAGAGGGCAGCGGCAGCTCAAGGGTTGGTGCTGACCGACAGCGGTGCATCGTGGAGATTGTAGGACAAAGGACAGCTATCGCCCTGACCGCTTGACTTAGTCTGTGACTTAGTCTATGATCCGCCTGCGTCGGAGTCGGGGAGGATCGAGTGGTAAGCCAGGTGAACGTTCACGAGGCCAAGACGCACTTGTCGAAGCTGCTGGAACGCGTGATGCAGGGCGAAGAGATCATCATTGCCAGGGCCGGGAAGCCCGTGGCTCGCCTGTTGCCGTTCAGGTGCGCCGCGGCCCAGCGCAAGCCTGGCAACGACGCCGGGCAGGTGGTCATCAGGGACGACTTCGATGAGCCCCTTCCGGAGTTCGACGCACTGTGAGGGCCATACTCGACACGCACGTTTTTCTGTGGTGGAACACCGACGATTCCCGCCTGTCGCCAGCGGCGCATGACCTCATCGCCGACGGCGGCAACACGTTGTTGTTGAGTGCCGCCAGTGCATGGGAAATCGCCATCAAGTACGCGCGCGGCCGGTTGATCCTGCCGGAGGCACCGCCGCGGTACGTAGCGAGCCGCATGGAGCAGCACCACATCGAACCGCTGCCGATCCAGCTCGCACATGCGCTGCACGTCCACGACCTTCCTCATTACCACAGTGACCCGTTCGACCGTCTTCTGGTAGCGCAGAGTCAACTCGAACGCATCCCGATAGTGACCGGCGACGCACACATGGCCCGATACGATATCACCGTAGTGTGGTAGCGAACTGGGCCGTCCGGCTTGACCCATATCGAACTCGTCGCCATAGGCATAGCGGCGCCCTTCCTTTCCACACGCCGCGGCCGCCGCTCGCGCCAGTCGCGAACCGTTGCACCGGGCGGCAGGTGGTGGCGGACCAGCTGCTGCGCGACCGTCGACAGCAGGATCTTCCCACCGTGCCCGGCAGCGGTGAGGCGCTCGAGGTGCACCACGTTCATTGCCGGTACCTGAGGTTCAGGCTCTGGCGTGTAGATTGAGCCTTGCCGATGTGCGATCCCAGGAGCTCCTCGATGGGAAGGCTCAGCGTACCGGGGCCGACCCAGCACGCATCCCAAATCTGCTCACGGCCCCGCCCAGGCAACCGGCAGCCAGAGTCGAAAATCATCGTCGCCGGGCACGCGCGTGTCGAGCGGCGTCGGCGATGCCCCCGGCGTGCCCGTCGGATTCGTCGACGGAGAAGCGACGGAGGTGGGCGTGGACGTAGGGGGATCGGCGGTGGAGGTCGGCGTCGGCGATCCGCCCGGCAGTGTGGGCGTCGCGCTTGGCCGCACCGGTGTTCCTGGGCCGGGGGTGAACAGCGGCGAAAGGAAGATGGCGATCGTCCCGGCCCCGCGGCGTCCCCGGACGCTCGCCGACGAATCGGAAACGAGGACGTCGTCGCCGCGCTGGCCAGCCCGCCCGGCCGAGGAGAACGTTCGACTCCGTCCGCTCGTCGCCTCTCGTCCCCGTCGGCAACTCGCCGACGATGAGGTCCGCCGAGCCGTCACCGTCGAGATAGCCGGCCGCAAGGATCTGGAGGTACACGTTGGCCGCGTGGCCGTACACCAGCGCGTCGGGGGTGGAGCGGAGCGACGGCGGGGCGTCGGCGGCGGAAGCCGAGTCCGTTGGCGCAGTCGGTCCGCGGTCGAGACAGGCAACCAGCGCCACACAGAGCACCGTACGGGCCAGCGCGTTGGCCCGGACCGGCATCGCGGCGCGAGCGAACCCACGGCATCGTTCGGCGGCTCGGGACTGACAGGCATTCGGATCGGGCATGCACGGCGGGCGGAGTATACCGCAGGAGGCGTGGGTCAACAACGGCCTTGTTCGCTCGTGCCGGCGTGTGCTGGCCAGTGAGCGGTTCAAGGTTCAATGCTGCCGGAGAGCGAGTGTGCCGGCTGGTGTATCGCCGACTGGTCGAGGTGCTCGGCAGCGTCGAAGAGCTGGGTCCGCTCCTCGCCCTGGAGGCGCTGCGGGTGCGCATCGGCGATGCCGAGCGCGTCGTGTGGATCAGCGACGGCGCCCGCGGGCTGGGGCGTGTCTACCGCGAACGCTTCCCCGGCGCTGCTGGGGTCCTGGACTTCTACCCCGCGGCACATGACCTCCTGCAGGTCGCGCACGCTCTGTTGCAGGC
>CAYYVH010000079.1:0-14181 GCA_964475075.1 uncultured Anaerolineales bacterium
CTGGTTTCTAACGGCTCGGAGCCGGCGCTTGTAGCAGCTGTTTCTTGAGAGAGTGTTGCGGCAATCCGGAGTGGCGGTCGCTTTGCCATGTCTCGGTTGATCGGTATAATTGCAGGCCGCACTCATTGCGGGCACTTGGAGCGGTATGATGAAACGAACGTGGCAGCCGAAAAAGCGCAAGCGAATGCGGAAACACGGTTTCCGCCACCGTATGTCGACGGCTGATGGGCGCCGGGTGTTGCAGAGCCGGCGGGCACGTCGGCGACGCAGTCTCACGGTCGTAAGGTACCGGAAGTAATCCGCACGGCTGACCCACGCCATGCAGCGCCAGCAGCGACTGCGCGCCAGGGAGGACTTCCGGCGCGTGCGCGGCGGGGGGCGTTCGTGGGCTCATCCTCTGCTGATCCTGTTTGCTGCACCACGTTCGTCGGAAGGTCGGCGACCGCGGGTTGGGGTGAGCGTGGGTCGGCGGGTCGGCGGTGCGGTGGTTCGTAATCGGGCCAGGCGGCGGGTGCGCGAGGCGGTGCGGCTGCGCTACCGGCATCTGGCACCGGGCTGGGATGTGGTGTTTGTCGTGCGCCCGGCGGCCGCGGAGGTGACGTTCCAGGCCATCGACGGGGCCGTGGCGGCGCTCTTGAGCCGTGCCGGCTTGCTTCCGGTGGAGGAGTTGTGCGCGGGCTCGGCTTGAGTCTGATTCGGTTCTACCAACTCACGCTCAGTCGGGCGCTTCCGTCGAGCTGTCGCTTCACGCCCTCCTGCTCGGAGTATGCATATCAGGCCATCGAGGAATACGGCCTGGTGCGGGGTGGGTGGCTTGCCCTGCGGCGAATCGGCCGCTGCCATCCGTTCAATCCCGGGGGCTACGATCCGTTGCGGTAGGTTGCCGGATCGGCAATGGTGGCCGGCCTGGTTCCCATGGAGAGGAAGTAACCGTTGGTTTTCGCTCTGACCAATCCGCTTAAGGAGCCGCTGATCCAGTTGATGATGTGGCTCAACGGTCTGGTGGCGGGGCTGGGCCTGCCTGACGCGATTTCGTCCTGGGCGGTTGCCATCATTTTGGTGTCCGTTGTCATCAAGCTCCTGACATATCCGCTGACCGCCACGCAGACGCGCTCCATGCGCGCCACGCAGGCGTTACAGCCCAAGCTCCAGGAGCTTCAGAAACGGTACAAGAATGATCGCGAGAAACTGTCCCAGGCCCAGATGGAGCTCTATAAAGAGCACGGTGTGAACCCGTTTGGTGGCTGCCTGCCGCTCATCATCCAGATGGTGGTGCTATTCGGGATGTACAGCGCGATCCGACAGCTGAGCACGAACGGTTTGCTGGACGGCCAGCGGTTCCTGTGGATCCCGAACCTGGCCAAATGCGAGCCCAACCCTCTTTGTGCGGACGTGGCGAGCGTGCTGCCGATCCCGATCCCGATCTTGCTCATCCTGCTGGTCGTGTCGCAATTCGCCTATCAGAAATACGCGACGCCACCCTCGGCCGACGCGCAGGCACAGGCGATGAACCAGTCGATGAAGCTCATGCCCATCTTCTTCGCCTTCATCTTCGCCAAGCTGGCAGCGGGTCTGGTCTTGTACTACGCGATGTTCAACGTTGCGAGTGTTGCCCAGCAGGCTCTGATGGTCCGTGGAGCGGGCACGTCGGCGTCGTCGCCACCGGAGGCGAGTGGCGACGGCCGCACAGAGGGAGAGGAGACGTCTGACGCGGAGGATGTGACGGAGCGAGAGGAGCAGAAGACCGATGAACGAGTCCCACGCCGTCGCCGACGGCGAAAGAAGAATCGTTGAGGTAGAGGCCCGAACGGTCGACGAGGCGGTAGCACGCGGCCTCGTACGGTTGGGCGGGTTGAGCCGGGCGGAAGTCAAGATCGAGGTATTGAACGAGGGCCGGGGGGGGCTTCTGGGCTTCGGCGCCGAGTCGGCCCGAGTGCGTCTGACCGAGGTCTTGCCTGGCGAGAAGCCGGAGGACGTGCCCTCCCGTGAGCCCGAGCCTGGTGCAACGGCTCCGGCCGCACGGCCTGCCGATGTGCCCGTGGAGCCGGTCAAACCGGCCGCACCGCCCGCCGAGGCGCCCGTCGAGCCGGCCGAACCGGCCCCACCACGACCGGAGGACCAAGCGGAGGCAGAAGCGTTGGCGCGCGAGGCGGTTGAGACGCTTCTAGGGCTGCTAGGCTTCGAAGACCTCGTTCTCGAAACGTCCGATTCGCTGCTACCGGTGAAGATCGAGGGCGAGCAGTCGTTGGTCCTTACCGTTCGGGGGCCGGGCACTGAACGGTTGTTGGCGAACGAGGCTCGGGCGCTGCAGGCGATGCAGTTCATTGTGCGGTTGATCATCGGCCGGCGCACGGAGCACTGGGCCAACCTGCTCTTGGATGTCGATGGAGACCGTGCTCGGCGGATGAAAGAGCTCTTCCAGTTGGCCGAGCAGTCTGCCGTCCTCGTTGAGCGCGACGGCCGCCCGGTTTCGCTGCCACCGATGACGGCCTACGAGCGGAGAGTGGTGCATCTCGCGCTGCGGGACCACCCCGGTGTGGCAACGCAGAGCATCGGAACGGGAGATTCCCGCAAGGTCACTGTGCGCCGTAAGGACCAACTGCTGCCGGAGCTGTGACGTAACGATTCGCCCTGAACCCTGCCGGTGCCCAGCGCCTGCTTCAGCAGCAGGCGCCTGATTTGTTCTTTTTCTCCCTCGACCGCCTTGAGCGGCGCCGCATGCCCAAGAGGCGCCGGAGGAACTGCGGCAGGAGCCAGAGCGCAAGCAGGAATCCCACTAAACCGAGGTTGTCGGCGGCCCACATCACGCCAAGGAACAGCAGGAGGAGGAAGACGAGCTGGTCCAACCCCGCGGTATGGCGTGCCGGTCCGCGCTTCCGGACCGGCGGCCCGTGCGACGGCGACGCCGATGCCCTCGTCCGCCGCGCCTGCGCCGACTTGGGCTTCTGCGTCGATGTCCGCTCCGGAGGCGAGTGCGTGACGCGTACGGGGCGGCGGAAATGGGCCTCGATCATGCCGGGCACGGCTTCGGAGACCGTCGTCTCGAGTAACTGCCAGCCGTCGACCGCCTCGGCCCGAGCCACGCGCTCGAGCTCATAGGGCAGGCACAGGGCGGTCTTGTCCTCGTAGGCCACCGCTGAGGGGCTTCGGTCCCCGCCTTTCTGTATGTACCCGCAGTGGGGGCACGCGCCGGCGGCGTCACCGCCAGCCGGGGCCGAGCCGCCAGCGGGTCGGGGGTACTCGGTGCCGCAGTTCGGGCAGCGGGCAGAGGGACGAGAACGCTCGCCATCCGGACCGCTCGATGCAGACTCGAAGTTGTCTACGCTCTTCATGATCGGCCTCAAGCGCGGGGATGTATGCAGTCTATTCTACGCGGCGGTTACGGGGTGGTTGCGCGGGTGGCACGACCGCGTTGGTGGCCTACCGCCCCGGACCTTGGGGCGTGATCGTCGCGGAACACCAATACGCCGTCCACCATCGGCCAGTGGTGGCCACACGCCGGACAGGGCACGCCGCTGGCGGTCTCTACCAGAGGCTCACAGCCGCAGGCCGGGCAGCGCCAGAGGGGGGAAGCCGTTGGGGCGCCAGTGAGCTTCGCCGCTCGCAGGAACTGACTGGGGCCCAGTGCGAGGCCGGACAGCGGTGCCCCGATAATTCCGTCCAGCCGTGCTAGCAGGCCAGGGGGGACGAGACGCTTCACGAGGGGCAGGCGGAAGTGGGAGACGGCCCGGCGTTCTCGTACTACTAGGCCGGCATCAGCGAGAGTGTGCTCGACGAACCTCGGGTGGAAGTTCCAGTGGAGTGAAGCGAACTCGTGCGGCGTCTCATGAAGGGGGTTCTCGGCCTGCCTGCTGGTCAGATACCGGATGACGGCTTTTAGGTGACGCTTGTTCGCATATTCCAGAATGTAGGAGCCTCCGGGACGGAGCACCCGTGCAACCTCGGCGAAGGCACTTGGAGGGTCTTCGACATGATGTAGCACCCGGACCTGGGTCACGGTGTCTATGGCCGCAGTGGCTACGGGTAGGTGGTAGAGATCGGCGCAGACGTAGGTGTAGGCGCCGCCCAGGCGTGAGCGCGCTTCGTGGAGCATTGACCTCGCGTAGTCGAGGAGGATCACCTGTTCGTAATGGGCGTACTCACTCGCCAGTCGGCCGAACCCGGCGCCGATCTCCAGCAACCTTCCCCCGCCGCTAGGTAGGAGGCTCCGGAGGGCCAAGCGCTCGGCCGCATCCTCGTAGCCGCGGTCGGCGTCCTCCCAGAAGGCACGACGGTAGGGGCTGCCCTCGTAGCTGCAAATGCGCGGGGTTTGTTTCACGTGAAACAGCTCAAAGGCTACCGAGAAGGCGATCGTAGAGCGCCGCCAGCTCTTCCTCCGAGTAGAAATGTATCACGATCTGGCCGCCCTCCCCTCGCCGGCGGATCTCCACACGCGTACCGAGGGATCCCTCGAGCTCGCGCGCGGCGAAGGCTGTGTCCGGGTCTGGAGACGGCTGTACGTGCCTCTCCGGGCGCGGGGCCCCCCGCTTGGCCAGTGAGCGCACTTCATGCTCAGCACGCCGCACTGTCCAACCCCCGGCAATGACCCGCTGTGCCATCTCGAGCTGCTGGGTGCCGTCCTCAATGGCCAGGAGTGCCCGGGCATGACCCTCGGAGAGGTGGCCAGCGGACACCAGGTGGCGAACGTCATCGCTCAGGCCGAGGAGGCGAATCGTGTTGGCAATCGCAACGCGTGACTTGCCCACCATTTCGGCCACCTCGCTCTGGGTGAGATCGAACTCAACCATGAGCTGACGGTATGCCTCGGCGGACTCGATGGGGTCCAAGTCGGTTCGCTGCACGTTCTCGATGATGGCCAGGGCCAGCATCTCCCGGCGGCTGGCCGTACGAACGACCACCGGGACTCGATTGAGCCCGGCAGCCTGGGCGGCGCGCCAACGGCGCTCGCCCACGATGAGCTGGTAGCCGCCATCCGCCGCGCTGACGACTAGTGGCTGGATGAGGCCGTGGACGCGGATAGACGCGGTGAGGTCCTCCAACTCGGTCTCGTCAATGCTGTGACGTGGCTGATAGGGGTTGGGTTCGATGGAGTCGATCGGTACGTCACGCAGGCCCGACGGCTCGCCCTCCGTGCCGGTCAGAAGGGCGTCCAGCCCGCGCCCCAGTCCGCGGCGCGTCATATCGTTGCTCCTTGAAGGTGGCCGTCATCGAGCCGCCGCACCACTTCACTTGCCAGGGAATCGTAGGCCAACGCGCCCGGCGACTCCGGGGCGTAGTGGCCGATCGTCTCTCCGTAGCTGGGCGCCTCGCCAAGTCGCACCGAGCGCGGGATCACGGTGCTGAACTTCTGCTGTGGGAAGTGCCTGGCCACCTCCTCGACGACCTGAGCGGCGAGGTTGGTCCGAGAGTCGAACATGGTCATGACCAGTCCGGCCAGAGCAAGATCCGGGTTGAGGCGGTTGCGTACGAGTTGCAGCGTACGCATGAGGAGCCCCAGGCCCTCCAGGGAGAGGTACTCGCACTGTACGGGAACGATCACGCCGTCGGCGGCGACGAGGGCGTTCACGGACAGTAGGCCGAGGCTAGGCGGGCAGTCGAGCAACACGAAGGCGTAGCGTTCCCGAATCGGCGCCAGAGCCCGGCGAAGGCGAGACTCGCGGCCGATGACGCTGACCAACTCGACCTCGGCTCCGGCTAAGTTCGACGAGGCGGGCACGACGTCCAGCTTTGGCAGGTTCGTTCGCGTTATCACATCGGCCAGAGGGGTAGGGGGCTCGGGCACAAGGGCATCATAGAGCGTCTGACGCTGGCCTTCGTGGATGCCCAGGGAGCGCGTGGCGTTCGACTGCGCGTCGCAATCTACAACGAGGGAAGCGTGACCGGCCGTCGCGAGGCTGGCACCGAGGTTCACGGCAGTAGTGGTCTTGCCCACGCCGCCCTTTTGGTTCACGATGGCCAGAACGTGCGCCGTTTCAATTCCCACGGCGAGAGAGGATACTCCCTCCGTGCCTTGGGGGCAAGGGGTGAGCCCGGCCGAGCCCGGGCGAGCCTTGCGCCCGGGCACACTCTGCCGTATACTGCCGTCTGCTCGTTGTGACTGCGATCTGTGCCCCAGCTGGGCGGCGGCCCCGTGGCGTGCTGTCTTGGGGCTGCGGGCGGGTTGCACACGGATTGTTGACTTCGGCTGGCCCTCGGCGATATCCGCCGGTGCCAGCCGGTCGCGGAGGCTCAAGATGAAAGTGACTTGCCATCAGGAGAATCTGGCGCGCGGCCTGGCCATTGTCAACCGCGCCGTCGCGACGCGCACCACGCTGCCCATTCTGTCCAACATCCTCATCGAGACCGATAGCCCCCGTCTGAAGCTCTCGGCGACCAACCTCGAGATCGGTGTCAGCTGCTGGATGGACGCGCGCATCGAGGAGGACGGCGCCGTCACGGTGCCGGCTCGATTGCTCACTGACTTCGTGAACTCCCTGCCGACGGACGAGATCGCCCTGGAGCTCGACGACAAGACCCAGACCCTTGACGTCAGGTCCGATCGCTTCCAGGCCGAGATCAAGGGTATCGACGCCAGCGACTTCCCCATCCTTCCCGCGGTGGATCAGGGCGTGAGCTTCGCCCTCGACGCGGCCACCTTGCGGGACATGATCGGCCAGGTCACGATCGCCGCGGCCACCGACGAGTCCCGGCCCATCCTCACCGGAGTGCTGACCATTCTGGATCCGGATTCCGGCCGGGTCACAATGGCTGCGGCTGACGGATTCCGCCTCTCGGTCCGTCGGGCCGAGTTCGATGTGCCGCTGGAAGGGAAGATCAGCGTGATCATTCCGGCTCGGGCGCTGCTCGAGTTGAGTCGTATCAGCACCGGCGAGGACGAGCAGGTCGAGGTGGCGATCACTGACAGCCGGAACCAGATTCTCTTCCGGCACAACAACGTGGATCTGGTGTCCCAGCTCATCGACGGCACGTTTCCCGATTACGAGAAGATCGTACCCGCCGGCTACGGCACGCGGGCCGTAGCCAACACGAAGGCGATGCACAACGCGGTTCGCTTGGCCAGCTTCTTCGCCCGCGACGCCGCCAACATCGTGCGGCTGAAGATCCAACCGGGCGACGACCCGCAGCCCGGCACAATCCTCGTCTCGGCTCAGGCCGCCGAGGTTGGCGGAAACCAAACCGAGATCGAGGCGGCCATCGAGGGTGAGGCTCTGGAGATGGCCTTCAATGCCAAGTATATGCTGGACATCCTGAATGCCGTTGGGTCCGAACAGATCGCCCTGGAAGTGACTACACCCTCCAGCCCGGGCATGTTCAGGCCGGTCAGCGAGCTGGACTTCACGCACGTCGTGATGCCGATGCATCTGGCGCAGTAGCCCCATTGGCGCGGATGCAGCGGTCGCTACAGCCCCTTGTTGTCGTCGTGACACATCCTCGGCCGCGCGCCATGCGCGGTGTATAATCGATCTGTGTATGTACGCCGGCTCAGCCTGACCAACTTCCGCTGCTACCGGCAGCTCGACCTCACGTTGCCCTGTGGCACCGTCGTCATCTCCGGAGGCAACGCGCAGGGCAAGACGAGCCTTCTGGAGGCCCTCTATGTCTTGGCCACGACGCGCTCCCCGCACGCCGTCAACGACCGCGAGCTGGTTCACTGGGACGCCGCGGCAGACGTCATGCCGTTCGGCCGGGTGTGGGGCGAGATCGCGCGGTCCGACGGCACCGAGACCATCGAAGTACTGAACGTTGCTCAGTCTGCCGATGGCGGCGAGGAACGCTACGCTAAGCGCACCCGTGTAAACAACGCTCCCCGTCGGGCATTCGAAGTCATCGGGCACCTGAACGTGGTCCTGTTCAGTCCGCGCGATCTGCAGATCGTGGACGGTGCGCCCACGCAGCGGCGGCGTTACTTGGACGTGCTCTTGTGCCAGGTCGATCGGGCCTATTGCCGCGCGCTCAGCGCATACAACCGGGTGATGACCCAGCGCAACCACTTGCTGCGGCGGTTGCGCGACCGCGGTGGCGACCGAGAGGAGCTTCGCTACTGGAATGACCGTCTTGTTGAGCAAGGGGCGCATCTCGTGGCGCGACGGCGCTCGACGGTGGCGGCACTGAATGATCTCGCTCGTGACCTGCACGACGAGTTAGTCGGTGGCGGCGAGGCTCTGGCGATTGACTACCGTTCGGAGGTCGCGCAGGTGATGGCGGAATCCCGTCAGCCGACCGTCGAGGGCCTCGCCGCGGGTGGAGTCGACGACGCGGTCCCGGCTGACCAGGCGGAGGTGAGGGCGACGTTTGACCGTCTGCTCACCGAGCGGCGCGGAGAGGAAATCGCCCGCGGAGCGACCATCGTCGGACCACACCGCGACGACCTGTGTTTTTCGGTCGGTGGTGTGAACATGCGCAACTACGGCTCGCGTGGCCAGCAGCGCACGGTTACGTTGGCCCTGAAGCTGGCCGAGGCGCAGTTCATGTGGCGCGTGACCGGTGAGCGGCCGGTCCTGCTGCTCGATGATGTCCTGTCGGAGTTGGATTCCGACCGGCGGCGCCACGTCCTGACGCACGTCGATTCCCACCAGCAGACGCTCATCACCACGACCGAGGCCGACTCCCTGCCGGCCGAATTCCGTGCCCTGGCTCTCGTGTTGCACCTAGATGCCGCCCGAATCGTCGGGGCACACCGCGGCGGACAAGCCGTGACACCGCCGGTCGACCCTCACGTTGCACCTGGGTGATCGGGGGCGATTGGTCCTTCCCGCGGCGGTGCGGCGGGGGATTTCCTCCGACTGACGCCAGCGTGTACAATCGCCCCATGCAGGGGGATCGGCCGATGCGGGTGGCCCTGGTGCATGACTGGTTGAACCAGGCCGGCGGCGCGGAGGTCGTGCTCGGGGTATTGCACGAGATGATCCCCGACGCGCCGATCTTCACGACGCTGGTCGATCCGGCGCGAGTACCTGCCGCGGATGGATGGGATGTGCGTGCCGGCTGGATGAACCGTCTGCCGGGGATCCACGCTCACCACCAACCCTACCTACCCCTCTATCCTCTGGCGTGGGAGATGACCCGGCTGACGGGTCATGACCTGGTGTTGTCTGTCAAGAGCGGGTTCTGCCACGGGGTGCGTGCGGGAAATGCGGTGCATGTCTGCTATTGCCTGACACCGACTCGCTACGTGTGGCAACTGCGGGAATACTTGGCCTTCGAGGCCGTTCCAGCGGCTGCCCGGCTGGCCGTGCGAGGCCTGATGCCTGTTCTACGCCGCTGGGACCGTAGGGCCGCCAATCGGGTCGACTACTTCATCGCCATCTCCACGACTGTCCAGGACCGCATAGGCCGCTTCTACGGCCGTTCGAGCACGGTGATCCATCCGCCAGCCGACCCCGGACGCTACCGGGTCAGCTCGGACGTTGGCGACTACCATTTGGTCCTGGCGCGTCTCGTGCCCTACAAGCGCATCGACCTCGCCGTCCGGGCCTTCACCAGACTGGGCCGGCGGCTCGTGGTGGTTGGCGAAGGACGGGACCGGGCTCGCCTGGAGGCCATGGCGGGTCCGGCAGTGACGTTCCGGGGGCGGCTGCCGGATGAGGAGGTGGTTGACCTGCTGGCCGGCTGCCGAGGCCTGGTGTGGCCGGGAGTCGAGGACTACGGGCTGGCACCAATCGAGGTTATGGCCTCCGGTCGACCGGTAATCGCCCGGAGGTTGGGCGGAGTGCTCGATACGGTAGTGGAGGGCAGGACGGGCGTGTTCTTCGACGAGCCCGAAGTGGATGCCCTGGTGCGGGCGGTGGAGCGAGCGGAGGCCATCTCCTGGGATCCCGCCGCGATACGCGCCCATGCCGAACGATTCGGGCGGACGGGTTTCGAAGCGCGGATGGGCGAATTCCTGCGCCGGGCGGTGGCCGAGGGAAAACGGAGGTGAACGTGGGACCTACTCGTTGGGGGCATCGACGGGCGGCTGAGCGGCCGGTGCGAGGTTCTTCCTTGGTGGATAAGGCTATCAGCTCGGTCTCCCGTGGGCCGTCCGGGGGCCCGGGGGAACGGGTGCCGGTGGAGATGGTCGGGTGATTTGCGAGGGCGACTCCATGGCGGCCGGTTCCGGTGCGGGTATCTCGCTGGGCGAGGCGCTGGCCGTGCTTCGCCGGTGGTGGTGGCTAGTCGTGGGCCTGCCGGCGCTCGTACTCGCCCTCTCGCTGGCTACCTTCCGAGAGCCACCGCCCATATATCAGGCCCGGTTGACCTTCGCGGTGGACATCCCCCGGTCGGCGATTGTCGAGGGCAGCGACGAAGGGACAGCTGCCAAGATTGGCGAGGCACTGATCGACGACCTGAGCCGGATGATCGGAGGGGACGTCTTCGCTGACGCCGTGGCGGAGCACGTGCCGGCACATGTCGAGGTTAGACCGGGCGAGATCGCGAGCTCACTGTCAGCCACCGATCGCCATCGCATCGCCGACGTGACCGTTACGCGCCAAGCGCCGCCTGAGGCATCGGCCGCGCAGCTGGCGGAGCTCGAGGGCGAGCTGCTCGCGGTCGCCCGAGCCGTCGTGACCGAGCTCGACACGAACGGCAACGAGTGGTTCGCCCGGCTGGGCGAAGACCGGGTTCGGCTGACGATCACTGACCGACCCAAAGCCCATGTGCTGCCGCGTCCTCTGCGAACGCGCCTGGAGATCCCCCTGCGCACCCTCCTGGCGCTGGCCGTCGGTGTCGGACTGGCCCTGATGCTCAGCACCCTGGACCCGCGCCTCCACACGGACGCTGCAGCGGAGGCATCCGCTGGTGCGCCAGTCCTGGGGCGAATCCCGCACCGCCGGCGGTGGTCGTCTCACCGGCGAATGCGTACGTAGCTGCGGACGAGAGCTGTTCATTTTGGTCCGACCCCAGGGACGTGTTAGAATGCGCCGCTACATGCCAGTGCTCTGCATATCCGTCTGCTCATCCGATCGAGAATCGCTCTCCACGACCGCTTCCGGCAGTCAGAAGGGGGGAGGAGAGCCCTGAGGAGTCATTCATGAACCTCACCGCCTTCTCCCACATGCTCCTCCGCCGGGGCTGGATCATCGTGCTGCTCGGTGCGTTGGGGGCAGCGGCGGGACTCGCGATAGCCGTGACCCAGACGCCCGTCTACGAGGCCGTCACCCGGGTGGCTGTGCGGCCCAAGCGGTCGGCCGACCTGGGCCAAACACAGGCCATCAAGAACATCCTGCGCAGCTACATGTCGGACATTCCCACACTGGACATGGCCCAGGCGGTGAGCGAGCGGCTGGCGGGGGACGCGCGCTGCGCCGGCTACGACCTGGACCCTGGTAGGCTCCTGGGCACTCTTCGCGTCTCCACCGACGAGAACGTGTTCGACATCCAGGTGAAGGCGCGCTCGCCGGACACCACCGAGGCGGTGTGTGTGAGCGAGAAGTGGGCCGAGGCCTTCGTGGACCGGCGCGAGAAGGCCAATCTCCAGCTCGACCCGCTGGACCGCATCATCACCGAGCAGCGCGACGACACACGGTGGGACCGCATCCGCCCGCGCCGTCGACTCCTGGTTCTCGCCGCCGGCGTAGCCGGCGTGGTGCTGGGTGGTCTCCTGCTCCTCCTGCTCGAGTACTTCGAGAGCGCCGTCGTGCGCAACGGGGGCGAGGCCGAGGCGGTGGCCGGCGCGTCCGTGCTCGGCAGCGTGCCGCCTTCCGCAGCGGACCGGCGCGCGTCCAGCGCGGTGCGAGCCGGGCTGCGCGATATGGTGGGAACCACCGGCCGCCTGCTCCGGCTGGCCTGGCCGTTGTTCTTCCTGACGGCGCTGGGTGCGGCGAGTGCCTTCGCGCTGTCCTCGGTGCGACCACCGATCTACCGGGCACGTACGAAGATCGCTGTAGAACCCGCCCGCGGCAGCGACTGGGGTCAGACGCAGGCCATCCGCGAGATCATGCGGGGCTTCAGCGAGGACATCAAGACGCGCCGCATGGCCGCCGAGGTGAGCGCCCGCGGGGAGCTGGACCTGCCGCCGGATGCCCTCCTGGAGAAGCTCAACGTGGCGTCGGACGAGGGCGTATATGAGATCCATGTGGACATCCGCGATCCCGACGAGGAAATCGCGAAGGAGATCAGCCGCGCCTGGGCGCAAGTGTTTGTCGAGGACCGGGCTCGGGCCAACCTGGAGTTGGACCAACGGGACCGGATTCTGACCCGGCTGCGTGACCAGACCAAGTCCGAGTTGTGGGCGCCGAAGCGTGTGCCCAATACGCTGGCGGGGGCGGTGCTGGGGGCGCTCGTGGGCGCCGCGGCCGCATTCCTGCTGCATCTGGCGCGGGCGGGCGTCGTCCTGTCGCCCGCCGACGCCGATCGGGCTGCCGGAGTCCCGCTCCTGGGCGTGATTCCGTCGGCAGAGGGCCGCAGAGCGTCAGGAGGAGCGATACCATGACCGAACTGGTGACACTGACCGAGCCGCGCTCACCCGTGGCCGAAGCCTACCGCAGCCTGCGCACCAATCTGGCCTTCGCCCGGCCCGATGAGGTCCTGACCACGCTGCTCGTGACGTCGCCAGCGCCTGCTGAGGGCAAGTCCACCGCGCTGGCAAACCTGGCCGTGGTTACTGCCCAGAGCGGTCGCCGCGTCGTCGCGGTCGACTGCGACCTGCGCCGCCCCGCCCAGCACACGCTCTTCGGGATACCCAACGACCGCGGTGTCACCACCGCGCTGGTGGACGAGAGCGCGCTGGCTGACCTGCCGCTGCAAGCGACCGGCGTCGAAGGGCTGAAGGTCCTCTCCAGTGGTCCGACGCCGCCCAATCCCGCGGAGCTCCTGGGCTCCCGCCGAATGCGTACGCTCATCGAGCGGCTGGCGGAGAACGCCGACCTCGTGCTGTTCGATGCGCCGCCGGTGGTCGCCGTGACTGACGCGGCAGTGCTTGCACCGCAATTGGGCGGCGTGTTGCTCGTGATGGCCGCGGGTCGAACCCGGCGCGATCACACCGTCCGCGCCAGGGAGATCTTGGACAAGGTGGGGGCAAAGCTGATCGGCGTCGTGCTAACTGGCGTCGAGGGTGACGCGGCTGCATACGGCCACTACGGAACGGACGCTACGCCATGAAAGGCCTGATCCTCGCCGGCGGGAAGGGTACCCGTCTCTTCCCGTTGACCTACACCCGCGCCAAGCAGCTCATCCCCGTGGCCAACAAACCGGTTCTCTTCCGGGTCATCGAGGCCCTGCGCGACGGGGGCATCGAGGACATCGGGATCGTCATCGGCGACACGGGCCCCGAAATCCGCGAGGCCGTCGGCACGGGAAAGCGCTGGGGGGCACGCGTGCACTATGTCGTTCAGGAAGCGCCCAAGGGCCTGGCGCACGCGGTCAAGATCAGTCGCGACTTCCTGGGAGACGACCACTTCGTCATGTTCCTTGGCGACAACGTCATCCAGGGAGGCGTGAGCGAGCTGATCGCTCAGTTCGCCGCCTCGGACTGGAATTCGCAGATCGTGCTCACGGAGGTCGAAGAACCCCAGCACTACGGCGTGGCCGAGTTGGGCGACGACCGGCGGGTGGTGCGGCTGGAGGAGAAGCCGCGCGAGCCCAGATCGAACCTCGCCCTGGTGGGGATCTACATGTTCGACCGGCTCGTCCACGATGCGTGCGACGCTATCCAGCCGAGCTGGCGGGGAGAGCTCGAGATCACGGACGCCATCCAGTGGTTGGTCGACGAGGGTCACGCGGTCCACCCGTACTTCCACCGGGGATGGTGGATCGACACGGGTAAACCTATCGACATGCTTGATGCCAACGACCATGTCCTGGAGGAGCTCTCGCACTCGGTGTCAGGGATCGTGGACCGGGACAGCCAGGTGGACGGCCGTGTAACCGTCGAGGCGGGGGCGGAGATCGTGAACAGCGTTGTGCGCGGCCCAGCGATTGTCGGCGAACAATCTCGTATTGTCAACAGCTACATCGGCCCGTTTACTTCAGTATACCACCACGTCACCATCGAGGACAGCGAGATCGAACATTCCATCGTGCTTGAGCACACATCGATCTCCGGCATCCCGCAGCGCATCCAGGACAGCCTGATCGGGCGAAACGCCCGAGTGCGGCGCTCGCCGATCAAACCGGCGGCCCACAAGCTGACCCTGGGCGACTACAGGCGCATCGGGCTGCTGTACGCGCAGCACCCACATGCGCGCCGCCCCCCCCCGCAAC
>CAYYVH010000080.1:0-14113 GCA_964475075.1 uncultured Anaerolineales bacterium
CAGCAGGGAGAGAGAGCACGCGCGCCGACATCAGCCACACGGCCGGGTGGCGCGCGGCGGAGAGGGAGGCTCGCCGCGCTCGCCGCGGCGTCTGGGGCCTGCCCCGGCCCACGCCGTTACCGGTGTTCCAGGGCGTGAAGTAGATGGTGGTGACTTGGGGGCCTGGCCGGGCGCGGGCTATCGGCTATCAGCTATCAGCTATCAGCACGGCTGATCCGAGGTCGTCGGAGCTTGGTGACAGGCGTGGCGAGTCGGCCGGTATCGAGACGGCGGAGGGAGGGGCTGAGGGTGGTGCGCGCGGATGATGCTGTCCCCGGTGGGGACATGGAGCACCAGCTGCCGTTCGGGCCGTACCGTGGTGAGGGCGTGGAGACGGTGGCGGTGATGGACCCGGGCTACCTCCTGGACCTCGTCAGGGAGGGGGTGGGGTCGGACGGACTCCGCGCGGCGGCTGGGCGGGCATTGGCCCGCCGGGGGCGGCTGCCGGAGGCGGCAGGGGACACGCCGGACGGCGGGAGTGGTGGCCGACAGCCGAACGCGGGGGCGCCTGGTCGCCGGCCGTGGATGGTCGTGCTGGCGTTGGGAACGCTCGGCGCCCTGCTGGTCGCGCTGGCGGACTTGGGCCCTGGAACTGGCCAGGGCGGGCCGGTCGGCTCAATTGAACCGCGGGCGACAGTTAGGAGTGCCGGCACGGGTGCCGCTCTGGCCACGGCGACGAGGACAGGCCTTCGCACCGAATGGCCCGCTGCCGCGGCCCCCGGACCGCTCGGTACCCAGCCTCCGTGCGGGGCTCGCGCCGAGGGTGCTATCCCGGCCGAGTCGGCGGGGGACTTCGCGGACACCTTTCAAGCGGTTGAGTTCAGGGTAGTGCGCACCAAGGACACGGGCCGGGTGACCTTCCTGAACAGCCACGATCCTTATCAAGGCCACTTCTACGTGGCCGTGTTCCCAGGTGACTACGACGAGTTCCCGGAACCACCGGCGAACCACTTCCGCGACGAGTGCATCGTCGTGCAAGGCACGATTGAGCTCTACCGCGGCACACCGCAGATCGTGTTGCGGTCGGCCGACGATGTGCGGATTCTCGAGGATTGACCCTGGAGAGCGGCGGTTTGGGATGGCTGATTGGACGGCGTACAACGGGGGCCAAGGGCTTGTCAACGGATTAGACCGTGCAACCTAGGGCGCCGATGCGCCGGCAGGGGGGCTCGATGCGGGCACGCGGCTCGTGTGGGTCGTTGACCCTGGGGCGCGGACGGTGACCGCCCACGCCCCTGGCCGCGTCTCTTAAGTCCTGACGACGGCTGACATCCTCACCGGGGGCGACGTGTTGCCGGGTCTGGAGTTCGCCGTCGGGTCGCTCTTCGAATAGGTGCCCTTCCCCAGCGCTCCCGTGCCGGTACCGCGCGACGCCGCTACCGGAGAACCCGTGCCACGGCTGTCACATCCGCTGGACCGGCGGTGTTGTAGGCAGTGTCCTCGATGGGCCTGGCTATCCTGCGCCTCTTCGCCCTGATCGAGCAGTTCGCCGCGTTCTTAAGGAACGAGGCGGCGGTGAACGTGCGGGGTCGGTCACCGGGTTACGTAGTAGGTGCCCAGGCCCCGCTCGTACAGGTCTTCCACCAACGCATAGTAGCCGTCGCCCAGCCACCAGGCCCGCCACCAGACCCCGCCGCCGTCGGGGAAGAGCTCCCACGCAGCAGCACCGAGGGGAAGATCGGCTGGTGCGGGAAGTCCCAACTCGCTGTTCGGGTCGGCTGTCGGCATGGCCACCTGGCCCCGCAAGCCGGTCAGGATCACGAACAGGCCACATGCTCCTCTGCCTCTCATGCAGCCCGGCTCGAAATAGCCCTGGATTGCGGGGCTCGAGTTGCCGGCGAACAGCGAGTCAAGAATCGACCTCACCTCGTCGGCGGACGGACGCGTCCCGAAGCCCTCGCCCTCGGCGTAGTACTCCAACGTGAGCGTGTCCTCGCTGCCGCCGATCCATTCGGCCAACGTTGCTGAATCGCCCATCATCAAGGCGTCGTCGAGCAGCAGCAAGATCGGTGCATGCGGTGACTCGGCCAGGGCGATGACTTCGTGCATCACACCGCCCGGCGGCGGATAGCGTCCCTCTGCATCCGGTGTCGGAGTTGGCGTCGGTAGAACGGGCGTTGGGCTCGGGCCGGGATAACTGGGGGATTGATACAGCATATCGGCACGCGCGGCGCCTGAGCGCGATTCGGCAGCGGTGCGGTCGGATTCACCAAATTGGGGCCGCAGCAGAAGCGCCACGAGCCCCCCTACGAGCATGAGGAGCAGCGCGGTAGCGCCGGTCAATCGCGGCCAGTTCACGGTAACTTGATTACGGGTCTCTTTGGACACGGTGTCCTCGCTTTCCATCGTAGTGGTGTCTAACTCGGTTACTCTACGGCCTCGTCGACAACGGGGTAGGAGCGGCCCTCGACCCCGCAGATCGGCGTGAAGCGCACGGCATCGGCACCCGTCGTCCGGCAGGTGCCCTTGTAGAACCAGTTGCCGGCCACAAACGTTGCGTCCGTCAGCATCACGCTCGGCGCTGTGTTGAACTGGTAGATGCCAAGCTTGATCCAGACGTCCCCCTCCTCGTGCTGGTCGGCGACGACCTCCTTGCGGCCGATGAGGTAGCGCGCCGCGTGTGTAGTGGCATAGTCGGCCGACGCCGGGACGAACGCCTCGACCTCGTAGAGCCCCGGCGGTAACGGGGCCGTCCAGCGTGCCCAGTAGTCGGCGTAGTACCCGTTCGGGTACGTGTACCACATGTGATCACGGTGACCTGTCTGGGCTTCATACCAGTATGGGCACTCCGGACTACTGCACCCGAGGCTGAACCCCGGATCCAGATCGTCCACCACGACTGAGGCGCCGCAGGCTCTCGGGCAATCGTCGTTGTCGTGCGCCCCAGGCAGCATCATCCTCACACTGGCCTTGTTGCTGTGCCGGTACCACGGGTCATCGCTCGGATCCAGCGGCAAGTCGAGCAAGCCGCGCCAGTCCTTGTTCCAGCCATAGGGGTCGAACGAATTGAACAGCGTCGGCCCATCCGGCGTGAAAGCCCCGTAGTGCAGGTGCGGCCCCGTCGACCGGCCAGTATCACCAGTGGCACCGATGATCTGGTTTCGCTGCACCCGGTGGCCCTGCTCGACCAGGATGGCGCTCAAGTGACCGTACAGCGTCTCGCGGTTCCCGTGGCTGACACGGAGCATCAAGCCGTAACCCTCTTCGTGGGCGGAAACTTGCGACGAGCAGCCGTTGCCGGTTGGCGCGCCGACCTTGTACCAACCGGCATAGGTTACCTCGCCATCGGCAACGGCGTAGGCTCGCTGTTTCACATTTCCTCCGCCCTCGTCACGCGTGCGGTAGTCCCAACCGTTGTGGCCATCGTAGGCGCGGCCGTCCAGGGTGTCGTTGAAGACCCGCACGATGCCGTTCTTCCCGATGCCCGGCTGTGCGTTGGGCGGCCAACTGTAGGTGGGATACTCGTGGTCGTAAACGGCGGTAATGGCCGGTTGGCCGCCGCAGAACGGGTAGTCCCACGCGTGTGACGGGTACTGCGCATGGGCCACTGCGGGCACCAGCGCTGCCGCCAGGCCCACGCCCGCGGCAGCCAGTGATGCCCCTTGTCGATGGGTTTGCATCATGCTGTTCCTCCCAGATTCTGCCCGCTGCCAGCTGTGCAACGGGAAGGATGGCAACCGCACAAGTTAGCATACCCAGAAGCCCGGCCGGTGGGAACCACCTAGGCGCCACGTTCGCGCCACGTTTGCGACAGTCAGGCCGCACCCGTCCTTTGCACGGCGGCCAAGCGGTGTATAATGGCCTGCGGCCAGACGCTTCGTTCACGAGAATCGCGTCACGAAAATCGCGGAAAGCACGGTTTTGCGACGACAGGCGGTCCGGGCAGCGGTTACCACCTGGCTTGTAGTAGGGGGGTGGTTCCTATTGGTGCTAGGGGCGGCTTCTTGCCGGCCGGACGGGACTTCCGCGACCCGGGCCCCTCTTGCGCCGGGAGAGGGCCGGCCGGGGGTCGGTCCGGCGGAGCCGGTCGAAGCACCACTGCCGGCGGCACAACTACAAGGCAGGATCATCGCCCTCGCCGCCGGCGAAGACGGCGCCGGCAACGTGGCACACGCGATCGACCCGGTTTCCGGGCATGCCACCGAGCTGTGGCAGATCGAGCGTGGCACCACCGTGAGTGAGTGGCGGGTGTCCCCTGACGGGCGGCGGGTGGCCTATCGGCGGACAAAGGACGATGGCTCAGCCCGGGAAGCCCTCGTCGTGCGCGACTTGGCGACCGGGGCTACTCCGGTGACCCTCGCCGTCATGGATATCTCCGACGCCCGGTTGGCGGGGTTCGTGTGGTCCCCGGACGGGAAGGCCCTGGCCTTCGGCCGTGAGGTTGGCGCTGCGTCCAGCCGGGAACCTGCCGCGGCCTCGGCGCGCGGGTGGGAGCTACACGTGGTGGCGGCGGACGTGACAGCCGGAGGGGTGGGCGGAGGCGACGCCGCGGAGGCCAATCCGGCAGCCGACCGGATCCTCTGCGAAATGCAGGGCTCGGACCTGGGGTCGCAACTGCCGATCTTAGTCGGCTGGCGGCCCACCGCGCGCCGTGCGGCCGTACTCGAACTGGCACGGGACGCCGGCTTCGGTAACACCGTGCGCGTGATCGACACGGTCACGGGCGAGGAAGTCGCCAGCCTCGTCGTCAACGTGATTGTGCGTGGGGTAATAGCCTCGCCGGACGGGCGCCTGCTGGCGCTGCTGGAAGCGGAGGCCGAGCCGCGGCGCGTTCGCCTGCTCGACCAGGCGAGTGGTGTGGTCGTCGACGTTGCACCCATACCTGCCGGCTGGGTGCCAGGCACACCCGTCTGGTCACCTGAAGGACGCTGGCTGGCCTGGACGGAGCGGCCCGGCGCCGATGCGGGGGCGTCGGGAAAGGTGGTCGTAATCAGGGCTGCCCGGCCAGATCGGATCGGCGGCAGGCTGGACGGGGAGGCGCTCTTCAGCCTCGAGCTTGAGGGGCAGGGAACTGAGGCAGTGGCGTTCAGCCCGAGCGGCGACGTGCTGCTGGTGGCGGAGGCCGAGCCGTATTCGGTCGAGCCCAGCCGGCTGTCGGTCTACCGCGTGCCAGATGGCGAGGGGGGACCACTCGCCTGGGCGCCGCCGGCCGGGACGTGGCATATCGGCTGGGTTAGCGATATTCTATCTGGGAGCGGACCATGATACCCGACCTTTCGGTGGAGAACATCATCACCTGGGCCATCATCGGCGGTGTGGCCGGGTCGTTGGCCCGACAAGTCGTCAAGGGCTTCCGCACGGGGCTCCTTGGCACGGTTTTCGTGGGCGTCGTGGGCGCCGTCATCGGCGGCTGGCTGGTTCAGCAGCCCGGTGTCACCATCAACCTCGGCAACGAGCTGCTGACCACGGTGGCAACGGCGTTCGTGGGCTCCGTCGTGCTGTTGCTTTTACTGCGCCTCGTGCACAACTAGCCGACCCGAGCGGTCGTCACGAGGTCCACCAGTTCGCGCAATCGGCTGTCAGCGCGGCTGGCCGCCATCCCGGGGCTGTGCCACCGCACCTACTGCGGTGTCTGCCGCGGCTCGTCGGTCAAATTGACAATGGCAACAACCTTCTGGGATCTGGTGTACGCCCTGCGGATCACCCCGTGGGACACGGGCGTGGTACCGCCGGAGGTGAAATGCCTTGTGAGGGACCGGGTGGTCACCCCACCCGCGCGTGCCCTTGACGTCGGCTGCGGCACCGGCACCAGCGTGGTGTACTTGGCGCGCCAGGGGTTCGACGTCGTCGGGGTGGACGTATCGCGCCTGGCGGTGCGCCGCGCCAGCGCGCGGATAGCCCGCGCCGGCGTCGACGCTCGCTGTCACGTCTTCGACGCGACCCGACTGCACGGACCGGAAAGCCCGGTGGAGGGGCGCTTCCGGTTCGTCCTGGACGTGGGTTGCTTCCACGGCATGGATGCATCTCAACGGGCCGCCTACGCCGAGATGGTGAGCGCCATGCTCGAGCCGGGGGGTTATCTGCTCCAGTACGTCCACACGACGGGGGGCATATCCGTGTCGGGGTCGGGGCGGCGGCCGATAGCCTCATGGAAGCGGCTGTTGCTCCAGCTGTTGCGGCTGTTGTCCCGAAGGTCCCGGCCGCCGCGCCCCACCCACGAGCAGGTCGAAGCCGCCCTCCGGCCGACGTGCCGACTCGTGTGGGTGGAGGGGGGCGAGGACGCGGGGCGCCCGGCCGCCTGTTTCCTATGGCAGAGGGAGCCATCACACGCCTGAGCCGAAGCCGAGGCGCTCACTGAGGACAATTGACGCGCTTCGTCCGGCTGCCATATAATTGACTCCCACGGGGCAGTAGCTCAGCTGGGAGAGCGCTACAATCGCACTGTAGAGGTCAGGGGTTCGAGTCCCCTCTGCTCCACCAGGTCGCCCACACTCCGCCGGGGGGTGTGGGCGGTTCCGTATGAGAGGACGGCATGAACTCTTCGCTGCGCACTCGTTGTCTCACCGCAGGCATGCTCTCGTGGCTGGCGCTGGCCGCCCAGCCCGCGGCTCGGGACATAGCCGCCGTCTCGCCGCCGATGCAGGCGCCCGTCGAGCCTGTCACGTCGCTGCTCCACATGCCCTATGTCGGTCGCTCCGATCCGTATTTGGATCCGTATTTGGTCCTGGTCGCCAACCGCACGATGGCCATGCACGGGTCGATGGACCGCTGGGGCTGGGAGAGCGGCGTGGCCCTGGCTGGCCTGATGCACGCCTACGAGGCTACTGGCGACGAGGCCATCCTGGACTACGTCGAGAGCTGGACCGAGGCCCAGCTCCGCGACGGTGAGACCTTCGTCGGTTCGCGCCGGGTCGCGCCGTCGTGCGCCACTGACGCTTGGCCGGCGGAAGGGGTGTGGCACCCCAACCACGCCACACCTGCCTGGGCCGTACTCATGCTCTTCAAGTACCGGCCAGAGCCCGCGTATCGGGCCATTGTGGACGGGGCGGTGCGCTTCCTTGTGAACGATGCCTGCCGCGTGGACGGCGCCCTGGCTCACGTGCCGGATCAGCTGTGGGACGACACGCTCATCGTCAGCGTGCCGCTCCTGGCGCGTTACGGGGTGGAGTTCGACGAGCCAGAACTCTTGGACCTGGCAGCCGACGAAGTGCTGGCCCACGCACGTCGCTTGCAGGACCCGAGCACCGGGCTGTGGTATCATGGCTGGCACGCCACACAGCGCGACCACATGTCGGGCGCCTTCTGGTTGCGAGGCAACGGCTGGGCGGCGCTGGCGATGACTGAGCTGCTCGCCCGGCTGCCGCTGGACCATCCCCAGCGGACCGAGGTTATCCGGGTGCTGCAGCTGCAGCTGCTGGGTCTCATCGCCCATCAGGACCGGTCCGGGCTGTGGCATACGGTCATCGACCAGCCGGACTACTATCTGGAGACCTCGGGCAGCGCGGCCGTCGCCGCGGCATTCTTGCGGGCGGCCGACGCGGGATGGGTCGATCCCGGGTGGGCGGAGCACGGGCGGCGGGCGCGCGACGCCGTCCGCGCCCGGGTGGAGCCCGACGGTACGGTGACCGGTGTATCGCAGGGCACCGGAGTGCAACCGGCGATCGCGAGCTACAACACCATCGGCACCGAGCTCATTCGGCCGTACGGGCAGGGGCTCTACCTTGTTATGGGTACGGCGGCAGGGGGTAGGTGAGGGGTGGTGGGAAGAACGGAGCTGTGTCACGGGGGGATGGGGGATGGGGGATGAACTGACATGAATGAAAACTACACACCCGAAGTCAAGACCTACGTGCAGGAGCTTTTCGCCGCCGAGGACCAGGTGCTCGAGCATGTCGGCGAGGTCGCGGCGGAAGCCGGTCTGCCCGGGATCGCCGTTGGCCCGTTGGAGGGGCGCTTCCTCCAGGTCGTTGCGGCCGCGGTCGGCGCGCGCCGGGCACTCGAGATTGGCACCCTGGCCGGTTATAGCGGCATCTGGATCGCGCGCGGCCTGGGCGAGGACGGGCAGCTGGTGACACTGGAATCTGATCCCCGGAACGCGGAGGTGGCCCGAGAGAACTTCAGGGCAGCCGGGTTGGCGGAAAGGGTCGAGGTCCGCCTCGGGCCGGCTCTCGAGACGCTGCCCGAGCTCCTGGCAGACGCACCGTTCGGCCTGGTGTTCATCGACGCCGATAAGGAGTCCTATCCCGCCTATCTGGATTGGGCCCTTCGCCTGACGCGGCCCGGAGCCGCGATCCTGGCCCACAACGTATACGCGCACGGTGACATCGTCCGCTCCAACGGGGGCGAGCGGGTGGCGGCCAGGCGGGAGTTCAATCGCCGCCTGGCGGAGGACCCACGGCTGGCCTCGATACTCGTGCCCCTCCGGGATGGCCTGTCGCTGTCCATCGTGCGGGAGGTCGCCACCTAGATGAGCGCTTCGAACGATCGCTATGACCCGGCTGCCATTGAGCGGCGGTGGCAGAAGCGCTGGGAGAGGGATCGGCTGTACGCGCGGCCATCCACATCCAAGCACCCGCACTACGCCCTGACGATGTATCCGTACCCGTCGGGCAGCATGCACATCGGCCACTGGTATGCCATGGCGCCCTCGGATGCCCGCGCCCGCTACAAGCGTATGCGGGGCTTCGACGTCTTCTTCCCGATGGGCTTCGACGCCTTCGGCCTGCCGGCCGAGAATGCGGCCATCGAGCGCGGCATCCATCCCCGGGCGTGGACGATGGACAACATCGAGCGCATGCGCGCTCAGCTCCGCTCGATGGGCGCGATGTTCGATTGGTCTTCCGAGGTCGTCACCTGCGACCCGGTGTTTTTCAAGTGGAACCAGTGGTTCTTCTTGAAGTTCTTCGAGGCCGGCCTGGCCTATCGCCGGCGGGCCGCGGTGGACTTCTGCCCGCAGTGCAACACGACCCTGGCCCGCGAGCAGGTCGTGGGCGAGCACCGGGCCTGCGAGCGCTGCACGACACCGGTGGTCAGGAAGGAACTTGCGCAGTGGTTCCTGCGCATCACCGCCTACGCCGACGAGCTCCTCGACGGGCTGGAGCACATCGAGTGGCCCGAGCGGGTGAAGACGATGCAGCGCAACTGGATCGGGCGTAGCGAGGGGTCCGAGATCGAGTTCGAGATGGAGGACCCACTCGTCACCATCCCGGTCTTCACCACGCGTGCCGACACGCTCTACGGCGCCACTGCCCTGGTGCTCGCACCGGAGCACCCCATGGTCGATCCGCTCACCCGGCCGCTGCACCGCGAGGAGGTGGACGCCTACCGGGAGCAGGCGGCGCGGCAGAGCGAAATCGACCGGCTGTCGGCGGAGCGCGAGAAGACGGGCGTGTGGACCGGCAGCTACGCCACCCATCCGCTCACCAGCGAGCCCGTGCCGATATGGATCGCCGACTACGTGCTGACCACGTACGGCACCGGCGCGGTGATGATGGTGCCGGCGCACGACGAGCGTGACTTCGCGTTCGCCAAGAAGTACGGGCTGGACATCCTGGAGGTGATCCGGCCGCCGGGCGGTGGTGGTGAGGGCAAGTTGGAGGCGGCCTACGTGGGCCCGGGGATCATGGTGAACTCCGGGCCGTGTGACGGGGTGGTGAGCACGGGCAAGTACCCCCTGGAGGACTGGACGAGAGAGTTGGCTCGAGAATTCGGGCTGCCGGCAGACCTGGAGCGCGAGGGGAAGCAGATCATCGTCGAGGCGCTGGAGCAGCTGGACATGGGGCGCCCGGCGGTGAGCACGCGCCTGCGCGATTGGCTGATCAGCCGCCAACGGTATTGGGGCACGCCCATCCCCATCGTCCACTGCCCCGAGTGCGGGACCGTACCGGTGCCCTACGAGGACCTTCCGGTGGAGTTGCCCGAGGTCGTGGAGTTCCGGCCCACCGGCGAGTCGCCGCTCAAGTTCGCCGCCGAGTGGGTGAACACAGCGTGCCCCGGCTGCGGGGGGCCGGCCGAGCGCGACACCGACACGATGGATACCTTCGTGGACTCGTCCTGGTACCAGTACCGCTACCTGAGCCCGCACTACGAGCACGGGCCGTTCGATCCAGCCGCGAGCGACTGGCTGCCGGTCCACCAGTACACCGGCGGCATCGAGCACGCCACGATGCACCTGCTATACACACGGTTCTGGACGCGGGTGATGCGCGACCTGGGACTGCTCGATTTCGACGAGCCGATGCTCAGGCTGTTCAACCAGGGAATCATCCTGGGCGAGGATTCGGAAAAGATGTCCAAGAGCCGCGGCAACGTGGTGGACCCCGACAACCTGGTGGCCGAGTACGGCGCGGACGCGGTACGGGCATACCTGATGTTCATCGGGCCGTGGGACCAGGGCGGGCCGTGGGATCCGCGGGGCATCCAAGGGGTGGTGCGCTGGCTGCACGACGCGTGGGCGCTGGCCACGATCGCACCGCCGTCCGATGCCGCGGAGGACGGTCCTGCGGACGCCGGAGCTGGTGGAAATGTCGCAATCGTGCGTGAGCTACGCCGGGCGACGCATCAGACCATCAGGAAAGTCGGCGAGGACCTCGAAGCCTTCGCCTTCAATACCGCCATCGCAGCGCTGATGGAGTTCCGCAACACCCTCAAGAAGGTGCGGGGCGAGATCGCCGGGACTCCGGCTTGGGACGAGGCCATCGATGGCATGCTGCTCCTGATGGCGCCCCTCACGCCGCACATCGCCGAGGAGCTGTGGGCGCGCCGTGGGAGGCCGTACTCGATTCACAGCCGGCCGTGGCCCGAGTATAACCCCGAGATCGCGGCCGAGGAGACGATCGAGATTGCCATACAGGTGCGCGGCAAGGTCCGCGACCGCATCCGGGTGCCGGTGAGTATCACCGAGGAGGAGGCGGTCAAGGCCGCCTTGGCCAGCGAGGCGGTGGAACGCATCCTCGCAGGCCGGAAGCCGACGCGGGTCATCTACGTGCCGGGCCGGCTGGTGAACGTAGTGGTGTAGGGGCGAGGGGGTGCGCGTGCGATGAGCTTGAGTGTGGCCGTTGTGGCCGCTGCAGTGCGCGCCTCTCGGCCGGTCTCCGACCGCAAGGTCTGCGCAGGGGCAGAAGTCTAATCCGAGTCTCATCGCCCTGTAACCCTGAGCGTGTAGGCTTCCGCCCAACTCGAGACCGCATGTCGAGATTACAGAGCTTGCGGAGGACGACATGAATGGGAGACGGATGACTCTTACAGTGTTGCTTGTCGTCGTTGTGGCAGGACTGCTGTTGGCTGTGCAGGTGATGGCCAGGAGCAGCGGCGACGGGTCGGAGCCCCATCTCGCGGAGGCGGCCGGACCGATGGAGCGTACATGGTGGTCCAGAGTACCGGGCGCCTGCCGGCTCGCGAACGCGACGACGGGAGCGAGGCTAGCAATTGCTCCGTCCCGGCTCATGGAGTCTGAGCCTCCGACGGACGGTGCCAAGTCGTGCTGAATCGGCCGGGGCTGGTGGGCCGAAGAAGCGAGTTGCCCTCCCTGGCTCCGGGCTGACGAGGCTTCCGGCAGGCCGTAGGGGTGCGACGACTCTCGGCGGGTGCGCTGGTGCGTATTCGGGAGGATCATATGGTCTACACCGACGCTGTGCTTGTTACCCTGCGCGAGAGCCTGGAGGCGTTTCTCATCATCGGCGTCTTCGCCGGCCTGGCCACCAAGCTCGGTGCGCCGCGCACGAGACGCCATCTCTATGCCGGCGCCTTCGTTGCCTTGGTCGTATCTGTTCTCGCCGCTGTCGGCATCGACCGGCTGGCACGCGAGATTTATGAATCCACCGGCTCCGCCGAGGTGTTCGAGGGCGTCGCGTCACTGCTGGCGGTTGCGATCCTGACGTACATGATCGCGTGGATGTACCAGCACACTCAACGCTTGACGGAGGTGCTGCGGGGCGATGTCACCCGGGCCGTCCGCGCCGGGCGGCCGCTCGTCCTCTTCTCCATCGCGTTCGTCGCGGTGCTTCGTGAAGGGCTGGAGACCGCCCTGTTCTTGGGTGCCCTGGCACCGGACAGGGCGCCCGGGGCATTGGCGCTCTCCGCGGTAGCCGGCTTTGCCGCCAGTGCGATTGCGGCCTACATGCTGTTCACTGGCATCGTAAGCCTGAGCATTCGGCAGTTCTTCGCCGTCAGCGGCGGCCTGCTCGTGCTGTTCGCGGGGGGCCTGCTGGCCACCGGTGTCCACGAGCTGGCCGAGGCCGGCCTCCTGCCCACGACCGGCGCCGCGTGGAGCACAGCAGCATTGCTCCCACAGGATTCAACGGCCGGGTTTCTCGCCAAGGCCGTGTTCGGCTACCGGGACACACCGTCCATGCTCGAGGCCGGCGCGTGGCTGCTGTATGTCGGAGCCGTGGGCGCGTGGTTCACAGATGGCCTGCGGCCGGTACAGAACGGTGCCGAGGCATCGGCCGCCGGAGAATGAAGAAAGTGGGCGAACTCCGCCACGACGCACGGAGGTGACGGTGATGATGGGCTTCGGTGCGCCGCAGGGCTACTTGTCCAGCCGTGGCAAATAAACCTTCACCCCGAACGGCGGTGTCATCGACGGTATCGCGGTCGGTTCCCCCGGCAGCTCGAGCCGGGCGTAATAAATGTCGCCCTCGCCGCCCTGGGGGCGGCCCTCCGCCACAAGCGCCAAGCGGCCTCGGTCGGCTACTAGGTCGGCGCCGTGCGCCGCCACGGCAAAACCGAGCGCCGGCTTCGGCGCCGACCACACTTCGTCTGCGCCGTGGGTCACGAGCACTTCGGTGCCGCGCGCCCACGCTACATGTGCACCGGCATCGTCCCAAGCGAGGGCTGGAGCGTCTGTGGTGCCCTCGCCGGCATCGAGACGGACCGGCTCCGACCATCCGGCACCATCTTCCCGGCTGAACCACACCTCATCGTGGTTCACCAGCCACGCGACCGCTGGTCGATTGGAGGAGTCCACCTCAAGGCTCGAATTCGTCGCGGTGACGGAGCCGGAACCAGCTACGACCTCCAGAAGGCCCCAACCGGCAGCACCACGCTGTATGTAGAGCACGTCGTCAGCCCCGTCGCCGTCGACATCGTTCGACCAGGCCAGATGCCAGACGCCGCCACCGGCCGCCGCATCGGGCGAGGTGCCCTCACCGCCCGGCACGGGCCCGTACGTCCAGGGTCCACCGGCCAGAGCGGAGGCGGCATAGAGGAACCGGTCAGCGGCATCCACTTCGACCCACACAACGAGGCGCGTGCCATCGGCTGCCACCGCAATGTCGGGCTGTATCGAGTCCTCCGCTGAGGCCGAGATTATCTCCGGAAGGGACCACGAGCCGCCCTCGAACTGGCTGTGATATACCTCGAAGTTGCCCCCGATCTCGTCGAAGCCCGACCACACAAGCTCGTACCGCTCGCCGGTTGCGACGACTGCGGGCAACGATCCGACAGCTGATGGCACCGGCGCCGCCGCGCTCCAGCCAGCATTGGACTTCCGGGCAAACCAGAGAGCATCGCCCTCTTCCCAGACAACCATGGTGGAGTCGCCGGCAGCCGCAATCGTGGGATTCGCGGATCGCCCCGGGGACTGCGAGAGGTTTACTGGGCCCGCGCCCAGCACCGTGGGCCGACTGGCGATCGCTCCCGGCACCGCAAGCAGAACGACGAGGAAGCCGAGTCCTAGAAGTGGGGCGCGGGCCCGGACTCTGAGCCGGACCCGCGGCCTTTTTTGGAGACGTGCTGGAGTGTCCAACATCGGCCCTACTTGACCCGGATCATCCTGGCTACGAGGTTCCCGTGTGAATCGTAGGTCGCAACACCCTCGACGTCCTGGCCGAGCCCACCCTCATCGCCGAACCCGATCAGAGCCGTCTGATCTGTGATGAGGACCTCGAGTGTCTCACCGTCCGACTCGATCTTCCAACTCTCACCGCTGTCCGCAGTGGCCACGTCAATCACGTTGCCGGAGAAGTGGACCGCCGCGTGACCCTGGCCGGGTCCGGGCCGATGCCCGGGCCCTCGCCCCGGGTGGCCCGGTACGTGATGGCCACTGGTAATCATGATCGGTTGGGCGACGAGTTGCACGTCGTCCGCCCGCCAGGCGTGGACCGTCAGCGACACAGTCTCGCTCGCCGGGGTA
>CAYYVH010000081.1:0-14089 GCA_964475075.1 uncultured Anaerolineales bacterium
TGAGGAGACACAGAGGTGTGGGGCGCCGCGCGGCGCGCGGCGGCCCCGGGCGACGGCGTGGATGCGGAGCTCGCCGCGTTCGAAGAACCGGTCGTCGGCAAGCCGCCTAGCCGGATCAGCGAGATCGAGGCCCGCGTCAACGAGTACCTCCGCAGCACCTACGCCGCCGGTTCGGCCGGCGACGACGAGCTGCCCGAAAGCGTCCGCGAAGAGGACCGCGTCTCGATCAAGGTCTACCCCGACGGCCGCGTGGTCATGCTCGGTCCGGAGAACAAGGTCACAGACATCGAGGACACGATAGACATTTTCGAATCCGACCTCGGCGTCGGCGAAGTGATCCGCATCTTCGAGTTCACCTACGGCGACGTCTCGGCCGCGGCCCGCATCCTCGAGATGATGTTCAACGAGCCGCGGACGGTGTGGCTGCCCACGGTGAATTGCTTCGCCTCCGCGTTGACTTCAAACTCGCCGGCGCCTACGATGCAGCACCTGCCCCAGCAGCGCGCCAACCGCTCCTTGCCACGCGCCCCCATCGGGTGCGGCGGCGACGGTGTGGGTCATGCCCGCCGCCGCAGCTTCGAGGTCGCCGAGCTCGGCTAGTAGCTCGGCCGCGGCTTGCTCGTGGCAGGGCTCCGCAGGGGCATGTTTGCTGGCCGCCTCGAAGCTCATGAGAGCTTCCTCGATCCAGCCCTGGGCGCGATAAGCCTCACCCAAGGCAGCCTCGATCTCCGGACGCTCGGGGGCAAGGTCGCGGGCGCGCTCCAACGCGCTCGTGGCCTCGGACGGGTGGCCCAGGGCAACGAGAGTCCGGCCCAGATGGAAAAGGTATCGCGGCCGATCCGGCTCAATCGCCAGCGCCGCCTCGAATGCCCGACGAGCCACCTCGAGGTCCCCGGCCGCAGCAGACGCCAGGCCGCGCTCAAACGTCAGGTCGGCATCCAGGCGGCCGAGGGATTGGGCTGCATCACCAAGCGCACCGGCGGATGCCTCTTCCTGACGCATTCCGCGCAGTGCCAGGCCCCGGTTCCGGTCCCGCAAGAAGTCTCGCACCCATTCGGCCGTGGGCGGGGCCAGATCCACGTCTGGCCGGTCGAAGACCTCGTCCAGATCCCGCAACTCGTCAGCATGCTCGAGCGCCGACTGGAGCGCGATCTCCGCCGCCCCATCCTCACCGAGCCGTGCTAGCGCCTCACCCAGGCGGTACAGCACGGGTGCCGGCACCGGCGGCGTGCGCTCACATAGCGCGCCAACCACGGTGCCGGCGCCAGAAGGGCCGGCTGGATCTGCTGCATCGGGTTCGGCCAGGCAGCGTGCCGCTATCTCCGGTCCGCCATCGAGGCCCAACAGCCCAGCCACGAAGTCCACGGGGTCCGGTGCCAGGCTGTAGACGTGAACCAGGGTGTCGGCACACCGCCCTTCACTGAGATCCCCCAGCCGCTCGCTCAGCAGTCGGGGGTCAGTGGTGGCACGATCGGCCAAGCTGGCGGCCGCACAGTGCTGGGCGAGGAGCGGCTCCACGAACTCCAGCTTCGCCCCACGGGCCACCACCGCGCCGGTGCGGACCATCTGATCACGCGTCACGCCGAGACCCATGGCCACGGTGTCCACCTCGATCAGCGGTCCCCGCCCGAGGCTGCCCAGCGCCACATCGGCCAGAGCGGCACGGTAGGCCGGGCGTTCAGAGCTCGGAACGCCGGACAGCAGCGCCTCGAGCAACGCATCCAGGACGTGGTTGCGCCGCCAGTGATCAGGCGACCGATCGCGGACCGCGGTCACGAACGCCCGGAACGCCAAGGGTGAGCTCACCGCATCGGCCAGGATACGGTCCCGGGCAAGCCAGCGCTCGGCACTGGTGGCGGTAGCTGCGGGCAGGAACTGGTGCAAGGCGTCTACGATGAGCCCGGGCGCCAACGGCAGGAGCTCTGCCGTGGGAACATCTTCAAACCACGACCGGTAGGCGGGCCACTCATCGTCCCGGCAGGCCAGCACCACGGCCGGCCCGGCGCGGCCCCCGGCGCGCAACAGGAGCTCGAGACCCTCCAGCAAGTACACATCGGTCGCCCGGTCCAGGTTGTCCACCAGCAGCAGCGCCGGGGCAACCGCCTGCAGGTTCGTGCCTGGCACACCTCCGGCGGCCAGCGCCCGGGCAACGAGGTCCTCGATACCGTCACCGTCCCGAGCTGTGGCCAGATCCACGAACACCGGCACTCGGGTGACGCCGGAAGCATACTCTCCGGCCAGTTGCATCATCGCCATCCGCATGGCGGTAGTCTTTCCGGCACCCGGAGGGCCGGCGAGGACGAGGCGCTCGGCCGCCCGAACCGTCTGGACCGCTTCCGCGGGACCGAGAGGCGTGGCCACCGAGAGCGAGACGAAGCTGGCGACCAGCCGGGCCATGACCGGGTCCTCGCGTAGCGCGGCCAGATACGCGCTCACCGCCTGACCGGAAGCTCCAGGTCCATCGGCGCCGGTGACCCCGAATCCGTCGCTTGGCAGCGCGTCGGGCGGCGTGTGTGGGGGGTTGGACGTGGACACTGGCTCCTCCTAGATTGGGGCTGTCGGTTGCTCGGTCGTGTGATCTGGCTTGGGCTATCGGCTATCAGCTATCGGCTATCAGCTATCGGCTATCCGGTCGTGTGATCTGGCTTGGGCTATCGGCTATCAGCTATCAGCTATCAGTCAGGCTGGTCCGAGCCCGGGTGCGCTTGGTGACAGACGGGCGTTCCGGATGATCGGAGGTCAGGTGATCAGCATCCAGTAGGCGATGAGACACAGGGTCACACCAATCATGCAGAGAAAGGCACCGACGCCCATGGCGGTCCGGACGAGTTGGTTGACCGCCTCGACGAGGCGCGCCGACGCGTCGATGACGGGCACGACACCGATCTCGGTCAGCGCCCGCGCGTGGAGGCGGCTGGACTGCGCCGACATACCCTTCAGCGCCTGCTGGTACTCGCGGGCCAGCAGGGTCCACATGCCCGCCAGGCACGACAACACGCCCAGGCCGAACATGACGGTCGCCATGGCTTCACGAACTGAGAACACCGCTCCGTCTGTTAGTGTGATGGGCATTTTTTGGGTCCTGGTTGACTGGTGATGTGTTGATTCCTTGGGCTATCGGCTATCAGCTATCAGTCAGGTGCGTCAGAAGGTCGGACGGCTTTTCAGCTATTGAGGCCCCAGTGGGAGGCCCGTTGGCGGCCACGTATGCAAAGACCGTGCCAGGTGTTTTCCAGGCGGGGCCGCAGGCCCAGGAGGCCCGCAGAGCCCGCCTGCCCCGCGGCCCTTTCCCCGCCTCCTGGGGAAATCCCCCCGAACAAAGAAGTACACGATTTCACCCGTCCATCGACTGTGGCAAAGCCCGGCCGACCTCGGATCAGCCAGGCTGATAGCTGATAGCTGATAGCCGATAGCCCAAGCCAGATCACACCCCCAAGCACCTAGAACTCAATCTCAAACTTGTCCACCCGGTACCGCAGCTCGTCCCGCGTCAGTCCAAGAAGGCGCGCTGCACCGCTCTGGTTGCCGTCCGTGCGCGCCAGCGCTTGTTCGATCAGCGAGATCTCCCACGCGGCTTCCCGATCCTTCATTGCGAGGCCGTCGGCCGGCAGGACGGTCGGCAAATGCCCCAAGCCGTTGCCGGCAGACTGTTGCACCGCCCCGGCATCAGCCTCCACGGCGCGCACGATCTCCGGCAGGTGAACCACATCGATCCTCCCTTCGCCGCTGGCGAGGATAACCGCCCGCTCGATCACGTTGTGCAACTCGCGGATGTTGCCGCGCCAGTAATAGCGGCACAGGGCCCACATCGCCGCATCAGTGACGCCGGACACCGTCGAGCCGACCTCGTCGCGCATCTGACGTACGAACTGCTCCACGAAGAAGGGGATGTCCACCACCCGTTCCCGGAGTGGCGGTAGCTCGAGCGTTGCCACGCACAGCCTGAAGAACAGATCCTCGCGGAAATCCCCCGCCGCAATGGCCTCCACCACGCTGCGGTTCGAGGCCGAGATGACGCGCACGTCGACCTTGATCTCCTTTTGGCCACCCACGCGCCGGATGCAGAACTCCTGCAGGGCACGCAGGAGCTTGGCCTGCATCTCGGGTGACATGCTGGTCACCTCATCCAGGAACAGGGTCCCTCCGTGCGCCAGCTCGAGCAGACCGCGCCGCGTCGCCACCGCCCCGGTGAAGCTGCCTTTCTCGTGCCCGAACAACTCGCTCTCCAGCAGCTGACCGGGCAGAGCAGCACAGTTGATGGCGATGAAGGGTCCGTCGGCCCGCCGGGACCGGTTGTGCAGCGCGCGGGCCACGACCTCCTTGCCCGTGCCGCTCTCGCCCTGAATCAGCACACCGGCATTCGTTGGGGCGAATTTGCCGACCAGGGTCTCGATCATCTTCATCCGTGGTGTCTCCCCCACGTCCCACGTCGGGCCCTCTCGCTCTCGGACGTCGCGCAGATTGACAAGCGCCCGGCGCGCGGTACACAGCTCGATGCCGCGAGACACCAGCCGCAAGAGGTCCTCGGTCTCCACCGGTTTTACAACGTAGTCGTACGCACCGCGGCGAATGAGATCCAACGCGCTGTCCGCCGTATTGTCGCTGGTGACGATAATTGCGGGCACGTCGGGTGCGACCTTCTGGAGCAGCGCCATGAGTTCCCGCCCGTCGCCACCGTTCAGCTTGAGGTCGATCAGGGCCAGGTCGATGGCTTGCGACTCGATTAGCGTGCGCCCGTCGGCCACGTTTGACGTCGCGACGACCTCGTAGCCCTCCGCCGTCAGCGCGCGCTCCATGTAGACACGCATCGCGTCGCTGTCCTCGACGACCAGGATGTTGTGGGAACCGGTCATGGTGCACCTCTCAGCGAAATGTCAGGCGTGCGGATGATCGGCGCGCCGCACGTCATGACGCCACCCGCGGCAGCCACACATGAAACGTCGTACCGCGACCTTCCTCGCTCTCGAAGTCGATCTGCCCCTCGTGATCCAAGACTACGCGGCGCGTGATGGCCAGGCCGAGTCCCGTGCCATTCGACTTGTCGGTGACAAAAGGCTCGAAGACATTGGGGCGTATGCCGGGCTTGATGCCAACCCCGGTGTCGGCAACGGACACACGCACCCCAGGTCGAGCTCGGTCCTCCAACTGGGCGGTGATGGTCAGCGTCCCGCAGTGTGGCGTCGCCTGCAGTGCATTCTCTATGAGATTGTCGAACACCCGCTCGAGACTCGACAGGTCAACCATGACGCAGATGCCGGGCGGCAAGCTCTCGCGTATCTCAACGCCGCTCGAGGCAGCCCGACGACCGTGCCGGGCGATCGTCTCACGCAGTATGTCGGCTAGGTCCAGCTCGACGCGCGTCAGGCGCCCCGGACGGGACACGGCAAGCACCTCGTCCACAATGCGGTTGGCGCGACTGCTCTCATGCATCACCCGCCCCAGGGTCACACGCTGGGGAGCATCATCCGGTAGCTCGTCAGCCAGCGTGCGCAGCCCACAGTACACCGCCGCCAGCGACTCCCGCACGTCGTGCGCCACGAACGACACAAGACGCGCCTGCATCCTCAGCCGTTCAGATGTCTCGCTCTCCGGCACGTCAGTGGCCAACACCCCATAGCCCGCGCCGGGCTCGTCACCCGGCACCCATTCGAGCACGACACCCTCTTCGCCGTCCGGCAAGTGAGCCAGAACGGATTGGCGCAACCGACCGGAGCGGGCCACCGCCACCGCCTCCTCCGCCGTCTCGGACAGCGCGAGCAACCGCGTGAGTGGGGTACCCCGCAGCCGGGCGATAGGCGTGCCGAGCACGCGCTCGGCTTCAGGCGTGGCACTGGCGATCGCACCGTCGGGTCTCACCGCCACCGCGGCCGCGCCGGCCGCCTCGAGGGCAGCCATTACGAGCATAGCCACGGACGACCGGCCGCCGTATTGCGGCGGCCGGTCAGTCGCCCCTGATGGGGCCGGCAAGACCTCCGTCGGAACCTCGGACTCCGGGGGACAGGGTGGCTCGACGTGAGCTGACACCGCGGGAGCCGCGGCTCCGCCTGCCGGTGGGTCCGCAGCTCCTTCCGCAGGCGTGGCCGCTGGAGTAGCCGTCGGTTTGGTCGCGTCCTCGCCCAACGGTGGGTTCACCTCCAACGGACAGAGATCCACCTCGAGTCGCTGGCCGCCCTGATAAAGGTAGCGTGCGTCGACCTCGACCCAAGCCACGGGCGCCCCATCGGGTGCAAGGGCCAGAGCGCCGAAGACATCCTGACCGAGGAGCACCACGTCGTCGAAGCGATGCTCAATGGCCTCACGCTCCGACGGGTGCCAGAGATCGGATACCGCACGGCCGACAAGGGACTCGATCGGGCGGCCGGTCAGCGTGACCAGGGCTGGGCTCGCCGCCGTGATGTAGCGATCAGGCAGGCTGAGCCGCAAAGAAGGGACGTCCTCAGGCAGCGGGGGAAGTCCACCCGCCGTGGGCTGTGACTCAGAGAGGCCGGGCGTTTTCATGGGGGCAGCCTCGCTTCGATAATTCGGTATTCGTTTTCTCGGTGTTGTTTCGCCGGCGGGCCCGTGCAGCTGCCGTCTTGTCGTCATCGCGGACGCAGGAGCCGGGAGTTAGCCGGGGGGGTTCCCGTTCAGTCGAGCGGCACCGACCACTCTGTCGCTAACTCCCAGCACCTTTGCGTCTCGGGCCGCTTCAGGCAAGAAGTGTGCCAGCCGCCGGGCAGCTCTAATAGACGCTCTGTCCGCCCACCACACGTCGGCCCGCAACCCGGCCGCCTCGGCACACCTGAGGTATTTTACCACATTATGCGGGGGAAAATCCACGACCCGCAGCCAGCAGGAAGAGCTGCCCGCAAAGACGATTGCGATTGCCCCCTCTGCGGGCACCGTGCTATCGTTGCGATCATGCGAGCCGCCTTGCTGATCGCCGACGTTCTGGCCACCGCGTCCGACGGGCTGGCTCAGCTCCAACGCCTGGACGAGGCCGGGCTGCGGCCCGTTGTGCTGCTGCCACACTCCCTGAACGAGGGCGAGACCGTTGCCACCGGGGGTTTCCCGCAGGTTTCCTGTGCTCCGGACGATCCCCGCTGCTGGGGCGAGCAACCCGAATTGCTCATCACAGCCGCCTCCACTGCCAACGTAGCACTCAGCGAGGCGTTTCTGGTGTGTCACTCATCAGGCGACGTCCTGCGCGCGACGCTCGCGAGTTGCCGGCCCGTGCTCGTCCTTGGCGATCAATCGCTCGACGACGCTCTCGGGCCGCAGGATCCCGAGGTCAAGGACTTTGCCGCCGCGTTGGACCTCGCCACGGCAGTGGATTATATGATCGAGGAAGCGGCGCAAGAGGCGGCCCTCGGCCCGTTCCCCTACGGTCCCCAGCGAGCCCTCGAAAAGCGCCCTTCCCTGCGGATCCTCACTCGCGGTGAACTGCTCCGGGTCTTCGGGGTGGTCACCATCGCCGGAGTGGCTATCGGCCTGGGCATCACCTATCTGCTGCGGGAGGCATACAAGACCTACCAATTCCCGCCCGTTGCCTACTACGTGACGCTCCAGTTCCTTCCACAAACCTGGCGTGGTGTGCTGTTCTTGTTTATCGGGGCCGTCATCGGCGCAGTCGGTGCGCTGTTCATTCTGAGCGTCCTCAACGAAGTGCCCCGGCGCCGCAGTTCATCCTGATCCATGCCCAACCTGGATTGGCGCATCGGCCCCCGAGGCGAGGAGGCGACGGACGAGCGGCTTGACCGGCGCGCGCCTCCCACCCAACGTCAGCCCCGAAACCTCTCGCCACTCTTGGCGGCCACCTATCTGATCACCCTCGTCGCCGCCGCCTTTGTGGGGTTCGCAATCGGGCGCTGGAGCGAAGCCCGCGCCATCCCCCGGCGGGCCATCGAGAACCAGCTGCAGGTGGAGAGCCTGGCGTGGCGCGATGGCGACTTGGAGCTGTTCGAGGCGACGGTGGATCCGGAGGCGGACCCTTCCTGGCGCGGCGGCCTCATCGAGGGTTTCAGCCGGTCGGCCCCGATGCCGAACCAGTCACGGCTGACGCGCTTCGAGATGTTGCAGCCCGACCGCATAATCGTGGAGATCGAGGTCGAGACCGCCGGCGGCACTCACGTCGAGGAGCGGGAATACGTCCTGCGGCAGGCTACGTGGTATCGTGCCGAGCCCCAGCGCGCACCTGCCGGCACCCCGTGAGGCGCCACACCTTCACCCCTTGCGGGCACCGTCCCCCCACCAGCCGAAGCGGTCCAGGTCCACCCGCCCGTTGGGGTCGACGACAATACCCTCATCCTCCAGGCGCGCTCGCTGCTCGGCAGCCGAGTGGGTCTGGCAGCTTGTGGAGATACGTCCCTGGGCGTTGATGACGCGCCACCATGGCACCTCGTCCACGATGTCCTCCGGTAGGCCATGGAGCGCCCAGCCGACGGTCCGGGCGGCACCGCTCCGCCCGGTAAGCAAGCGGGAAATCGTCCCGTAGCTCGTGACCCGCCCCGGCGGAACCCGGCGTACGAGCGCATAGACCGCTTGGAAGAAACCGCCCCCCGAGGCTCGTCTCATCGTTTCACCGACCCGCCAGGTGGCGGTAGCGCCGCAGCACGACCCACGGCGGCTCCAGCGGTGACAGCACGGATGCCAACGCGGACCAAGCCGCAGTCCGCCGGGCCTGGACCGCTCGGCGCCGGCGAAGCGTCTCGCGCAGGCCCCGTAGGGCCTCCAGACGGCCTAGCAGCGCCGCCGTCTGCCCCTGGGCCAACAAGCGATAGGGTGCGCTGGCAAGATCGTATAGCAGCACGATCAGCCCATATCGCAGGAGGGGCCCGCCGGGGTAGTTCTTGAGAACTGTCCACACCTTGTTCCGCGCCAAGAGCCGGTTCTTGAAGGGCGAGCCCTCAACGGCGGTGGCGCTGCCTTGATGCAGCACGCGGGCCCCAGGCGCGTATACGCTGCGCCAGCGCCGCAAGCGCAGTCGCCAGGCGAGATCCACATCTTCCAAGTACATGAAGAACCGCTCGTCGAACACCTCTCGCCGCTGGCCGGGAGGCCCCTCGGCCACATCCTCCAGCGCCGCGCGCCGGAACAACGCCGCCCCCGCCGAGGCTCCGAACACCTCGGCGGGTGCATCACCTACCGCCGCCGGAGCACCTCCCAACCGGTCCCACGCAATGCCGGCCGGGTCAACGGCGATGCCGGCGGAGTTGATCGTCCCATGGTCGTCGACGAAGAGCATCCGGCTGGCCACGCTGCCGATCCGGTCGTCCTCCCGCGCCATCGCTAGGAGCGCCGCGAGCCAGCCGGATTCCGGCACGGTGTCGTTGTTCAGCAACCCCACCCAGGGCGCGCCGGTGGACGCAATGGCCAGGTTGTTGGCGGCCGCGAACCCGATGTTCCCACCGGACTCGATGACCCGAACCGCGGGCCATTCCTCCCGCAGCCACGTCAGGGAGCCGTCCGACGAGCCGTTATCCACCACTACAACGTGGAAGTCTGAGTACTGCTGAGCAGCCAGCGCCGGCAGGCACCGGGCCAGATGGTCCCGACCGTTCCAGTTGACCAGAATGACGATCACCTGCCCGCCCGTCATGCCGCCCCCCGGCCTCGACCGCTCGCGCACCTGTCGTCCACTGATCCGAATACTGATAGCTGATGGCTGATAGCCGATAGCCCTCTTCTCATCCCCCGCCGCCCCTCCGCCACACCCGGTAGCCCCGGATCTCGTCGGCCAGCCACGCCGGCCCACCCCGCCACAGCGCAGCCGAGGCTCGCCGCAGGAGCTGTCTCGGCCGGTGGGCCGATCGCGCCGGACCGGTCAGTGGTCCGAACACGGGGGTCAGTCCGAAGTGGTCCACCGCCAGCTTCAGCGCGGCCCAGCCCTCCCGAGTGGGCGGAACCGGCACGAGGGGAGAGGACAGGAGAGGTAGAACCTCCCCATCCGGTCGGCGCCGCAGCTGCTGTACCTGGCCGCGCCGATCCGCAAGCCCGGCGAAGTCCAGCCCCAACGGCTCCAGGGAGCGCCAGCCGGCCCAACCCGGCGCGGGCAGGGGTAGCCAGGAACCTGGCGGTGGGTCGGCGGTCTCGATCACAGCGCGGTCGGCCCCGGCCCGGTGCGCCGCCAGTGCCAGCGCTGCCGGAAGGGCCCTCCGCAACAGATCGTCCTCGTAATTCTTCACCACCGTGGCGATGGCATTCCGCTCGTAATGGCGTGCCGCCGCACCGCTCGGCAGCTGGTCCGCGGTGCCGTGGTGGCGGTGGTGCACCACGGCTGTCGGCACGTGCAGCACCCGGTAGCCGGCCAGCCACAGGCGCCAGCCGAGATCCACATCTTCATAGTAGGCGAAATAGTCGGAATCAAACCCTCCCAGGGCCAGGAAAGTGGCCCGATGGACGAGCATGGCCGCTCCGGAGCAGAACAGGGTTGCCCGTTCCGGACC
Source organism: uncultured Anaerolineales bacterium (assembly GCA_964475075.1). GTDB lineage: Bacteria > Chloroflexota > Anaerolineae > Epilineales > Epilineaceae > CAYYVH01. The sequence continues at coordinate 10,425 of CAYYVH010000081.1, forward strand.
CGCCCCCCGGGGGACCGGTCGGCCGTAGCCAAGCGCGTGGCCGTGCCCCGTGAAGGCCGCGCCACCACCATCGAAGTCCAGCCGCCGCCCGTCCCAGCTCACCAAGCGCGCACCCGCGCAGACCACACCGTCCCCGATGACGGCCCAGAGACGCTCGAGCGCACCGGCTGCGATCCGCGTGTCGTTGTTCAGGAAGAGCACGTACTCGGCATCAATCAGCTCGGCCGCCGCGTTGTTGCCGGCAGCGAAGCCGTGGTTGGTCTCGAACGCCAGGACGCGCACGCCCGGAAACTCGGCCTGCACCAAATCCATGGACCCGTCGGTCGACCCGTTGTCAGCCACCACGACGTCCGCGGGTGAAGTCAGGCCCTCCAGGGATAGCGCGCAGCGCAAGCAGGGCCCGAGATGGTGCCTCCCGTTGCGGTTCAGGATGAGCACGGCCACGCTCACCGTCAACCCCTCCTAAGCCAGCGAACGTACCGGATCGCCTCCTCGGCCAGCAGCAGCGGGCCACCGTCGCGCAGGATCTCCATCGCTCGCCGCGGAAGCTGCACCGCGGGCGTCGACGTCACGCGCACCGCTCGCGCGTCCGCCGCAGGCCGATCCGGTGCCCGATCCGGCCGCCTCAGGAACCTCACCAACGGCTCCACCGCTCTCGACCAGGTCAGCTCGGACCGGACGCGCTCGAACCGCTCGGCGCGGCGCGCGCGTCCCCCCTGGTCGTCCATGAGAGCCCGCAGGGCGTCCGCCACGGCATCCACATCCTCGGGAGGAACGGTGTACCCCAGGCCTTCCCTGGCCACCAACCCGGCCAGGACGTCCCCTTCGGTGACCAGCATCGGCAGCCCAGCCCAGATGTAGTCCAATAGCCGCGTGCGGAAGGCGAAGCGCGTCTCGATATGCTCGAGGTGGCAGCTCGCGCCGATGTCCGCCTCCAACAGGTAGCCCGCCCGGGACCGGTACGGCACCCAGCCACGGTTGAAGAACACGACACGGTCCAGGAGACCGAGCTCGCGCGCCAGCGACTCAGCTCGTGATGCCATCGCCATCTCCGGCACGAACGGACTCGGCGTCCGCGTGCCCATGAAGAACAGCCGCACCTCGGGCCGCGCCCGGGCCACGACACCCACGGCGCGGATCAGGGTCAGGGGATCGAACCAGTTCCAGATACCGCCACCCCAGAGGATCACGAAGTCGTCTGCCCCGATACCCGGCACGACTCCCCGAAGGACGGGCGCGTCCGCGCGCGGCGGCCCTTCGGGCAGCCCGAACGGCACCACTTCGATGAGCCGCCGCAGCCCGGCGTCGGCATCGTAATTCTCCGGGTTCACCCGCCCCAGCGCCGTCAGCATGCCGATCCAGAAGTCGCGTTGCTGCTCGCCGGCACACACGAAGAAGTCCCCTCGGACCAGCTGGCCGCAAAGCGCCTCGAGGTCCGTCCGGTGATGCCGCTCCCGGCCGGACGCGGTCTGGTGGGCCCGTGCCTGGAGGTTCTCCAGCACGAATGGGTCGTAAACGTCGACTACCAGCGGCACTTCTCTCGCCGCCAGAAACGGGTAGTGGGCAAGCACCAGTCCCTGGACGACGATCGCCTCGGCGTCGGAGGCGGCCCGTTCCAGACGGTCACCGCGCACACCGTAGGCCAACGTGGCAAAGGGAGCTTCGGGGGCAGACCGCCCCGGTGAGGCCAGCGTCACTGCCAACCCGTGGCGGTGGAGGGCTCGCGCCAGCTCCCAAGCCCGGATGCCCGGTCCGGCCATCCGCTCGCCGATGACGTCGCTGGCGACGATCAGCGTGTGAGTCACGGCTTGATTCCCGCTCCTGCGATGAACGTGGGTCGGCGCTCGGTTGTTGTGGTGGGGAGCTGGGAGCTGGGAGCTGGGAGTTGGGAGTTGGGGGTTGGGAGTTGGGGTCTCACCTGGGCACTCATCGATCATCCTTGCGGCACACCACATATGCCTCGAACGAGCGGTCCAGACGGTCCAGGACGGCCGTCAGCCGAGCCTGTGTCGCCGCCGCGCGTGTGTCGACCCGGTCGATCGCGGCGGCCAGGCGGACACGGTCGACGTTCGCCGCGGCCATCGCGGCGTGGAGGTCGGCCACAACGGGATCCACGTACGGCCGCACCAGGAGCCGCGCCAGGGCCGTCTTCAGCCGCCACCAGAGCCCGCCGAGGGCCCCACCCGGCCGGGGTAGCTCCGGCGTGTAGCGCGGCAGCGGGACACTGACCCCCGCCAGATCCAGAAGCGGCGGCGGTGCCGGATCATCGCCGGAGCCGAACAGCGGTGCGGCCAGCCGTGGGTTCTCGCCCTCCTCGACGCACTCGAAGCCCGCTCGGTGGGCAAGGAACCTCAGGAGCCGAGGATGGTAGAAGGTCTCGTGGCCGAAGTGCTGATAGAACATCTCCAGATGGCCGTAGAGCCCACGCACGTTCGGTGTCACGGTGAGCAGCACACCGCCTGGGGCGAGGACACGGTGCGCCTGGCGGAAAAGCTCGAGAACCGCCGGATACGGCAGGTGCTCAACGAGATGGGCGTTGAACAGCCCGTCCGCACTCCCATCGGGCTGCGCCGACAGCCAGGCCAGCACGTCGGCCTCCACCACCGGCACTTCAGCCGCCCGGGCCCGCGCCACGCAATCCGGATCGGCGTCAACACCGAGCGCCTCGCGCCCGGCTTCAACGAGCAGGCGCACGAACACCCCCTCGCCGCAGGCCAGATCCACCACCATGTCGCATCCCTCGAAAAAGGGCACATAGAAGCCATGGATGCGCCGGTGGACCTCCGGATCCGGCTCCCGGATGAAGTCCAGAAAGGCCGCATCGAGTCCGAGTTCAGTCACGGGCCGACGCGCTCGACTCGGGGCCGGGTGAGTCCGTGCCACCCGGCGGATGGAAGACGAAGATCTTCACTTCCCCCTCATCATACACCAAGTCCCAGAAGGGGCTGGCAGCGAGGCGCGCGGCCGACAGCCGGGCCACCCCGCTCCGGTTGGCACGCACGCCCACGTAAGCGTGTGTCACGCCCTCCGCCGCCAGGGCAGCCCGTGTCGCCGGCGCATCCAGATCGCTCTGCCACAAGCTGACCAGGCGGTTGAGGCGCTCGCGGTAGTCCGGATCGTAGCTGCGCTCGATACCCACCGTTGCCGGCGGCACCGTCGTCCGCCTCTCCGCCAGCAGCGGAATCCACCAGCCCGCGTCCTCGCCGACCACTACGGTGTCGCCATAGGCCAGGAGGCTGCTGGCGAGGAACACGGACTCGGACGGGGTGTTGCCACGGATCCAGGCCATGGCCCGCTCGTCGGCCGGCGTCACGAACACGTGATCGGGAACGACCACCGCACGGTCCTTCCAGGCCAGGAGGGCGGCAAGACCCACCAACCCGATCCAGACCATGGCGGCAGCGGCCGGCCGTCGCGCGGTCAGTGCATCGACCGCGTCCCCCAACGCACCGCCGACAACCAGACCGGCCGGTACATATAGCCCGATGACGACGGTGAAGTCCTTGAGCACCCCCGTGATCGGAAGTCCGAGGAGCTGCGGATAGGCCGCCAGGAGCAGGAGTGCGGTCCACAGCATACACAGGAGAACGGTGCGCTCCCGCCGCGCGAGCCTCCATCCGGCGGCGGCGAGGACGTCGCTCAACACACGCGAGAGCAGTCGGCGG
>CAYYVH010000082.1:0-13671 GCA_964475075.1 uncultured Anaerolineales bacterium
GAACCAGTTTCTACCCGAAATCTCCTGGGCGCCCTGCGCCCGGGTGAGTGACTTGTCAGTCGCACTCCGCAGGCGCCGGCGATATTCAACCCGCCTTCTCCGATTCCGGCTCGCGGAACTGCAGGGCGCACAGCCGCGAGTAGAGTCCTCCACGGCGCCGCAGCGCCTCGTGGGTGCCCAGCTCCACGATACGGCCCCCGTCGACGACGGCTATCCGGTCCACACTGCGTACGGTGCTCAGGCGGTGGGCGATGGCGATAGTAGTCCGGCCGGCCATCAACCGCTCGAGGGCTTTCTGCACAAGTTCCTCGCTTTCGCTATCGAGGCTTGAGGTGGCCTCGTCCAACAACAGGATCCGTGGATCTTTCAGCAGGGCACGGGCAATGGCGATGCGCTGGCGCTCGCCCGCGCTCACCCTGACCCCGCGCTCGCCGACCAATGTCTGGTAGCCATCCGGAAGTCGAGCGATGAAGTCATGGGCGTTGGCGGCACGTGCAGCCGCCTCCACTTCGTCGTCGGTGGCATCCAGTCTTCCGTACCGGAGGTTCACCGCGACCGTAGCGTTGAAGAGCACGACCTCCTGCGGCACGAGACCGACTTGAGCCCGCAGACTGGCCAGCGTCACCTCGCGCACGTCCACGCCATCAACGAGTAATCGGCCACTCACCGGGTCGTAGAAGCGGGCAATGAGGTGCATTAGCGTCGATTTCCCCGCCCCGCTAGGTCCCACGAGGGCCAACGTCTCACCCGGGGCGATCTCGAGGTCGATCCCCTTCAGAACTTCGTCGCCCCGGTCGTATGCGAAGCGAACGTTCTCGAAGGTCACCCGGCCAGCCACGGCATCCAGGGTCCCGGCACCCACCCGGTCAGCTACAGCTGGGGGCCGATCGAGCAGCTCGAACACCCGCCGGCTGGCCCCCAGGGCGCCAGACAACCGTCCGTACAGGCTGACCAGACCAGAGGCCGAGGTCGCCATCATGCCGCTGTAGACGACGAAGGCAACGAGGTCCCCCACTTGCAACCGCCCGGCCAATACCTCCCGGCCACCGAACCAGAGCACCACAGCCAGGACCCCGAACGTGAGCACCGAGATGGTCGAGCCGAAGACTGCCTGCGAGCGGGCCCTACCCAGCGCCGCGTCGTAGATACCGGAGGCGGCCTTCTTGAAACGCGCCCGCTCGTAGGGCTCGCGAACGAAGCTCTGCACCAGCCGGATAGCCCCCAAGCTCTCCTCGACCGCCGCCGAGGCATCCGCCATTCGATCCTGAACCCGGATGCTCAACCGATGCATGCGCCGTCCGTATAACCGTGCCAGAAGCACCAACGGCGGCACGACGAGCACGATCAGTGCCGTCAGGCGCCAGTTCCGCCACACGAGTATGGCCAGTGCCCCCAGGAACGTCAGGCTGTTGGTCAAGAGAGCGGCCAGATCCGACGTGACCACTGACTGGACAAAGGTCACATCGTTCATGACGCGTGACAACAGCTCACCTACGCGCCGGTCGTCGTAGAAAGAGGGGTCGAGGCATGTGAGGTGATCGTACAGCATCCGACGTATCCGAAGCACGACCCGCTCGCCAACCCGGGCCATGAGGTAACTCTGGACCCCGCCCGATACCCCGCGCGCCACGAAGAGCCCCACCAGAACGAGCACCGTCTGGTTGAGGCGCAGCGCCGCCTCCTGGCCGAGCAGCAGGATGCTGTCGAGCAGCCTGGCCAGGACCAAAGGGACAGCCAGGCCAGCTGCCGTGTTCCCGGCTAGCACGAGCAGTGCCGCCAGCAGGGCCGGAGTGTGAGGGCGGGCGAACGAGAGCAAGCGCCCGGCCTCGTGGGGCTGCGGGCAGCCGGCCGCGATGCGCCTGCGGGCGGAAGCTATTTCTTTACTACTCCTCAGACCCCCACTGCCGGCAGCGTGCGGCGGATCAGGGCGTAGTTCTCCAGTGCGCGCCCGGCGCCCAACGCAACACAGGCCATGGGATCGTCCGCCACATAGAACGGAACTCCGATGTCCTCGGTCAACAGCACATCCACGTCGCGCAGCAGCGCACCACCGCCGGTCATGACCACGCCACGATCGATGATGTCACTCACGAGCTCGGGGGGCGTGCGCTCAAAGACCTCGCGGGACACGTTTACGATGGCTCGAAGCATCTCGGTGATGGCTTCCGTGACTTCGCTAGTTCCCATCCGGATCGTCTTGGGCAACCCGCTTACCTGATCCCGACCGCTGACGTCCATCTCCAGATCGTCCCCCGGTCGGTCAGGCAAGAGCGCGCTGCCGATCTGGATCTTGATCTCCTCTGCCGTGCGTTCGCCAATCATCAGGTTGTACTTGCGTCGCACGTAGGACGCGATCGCCTCATCTATCCGGATACCACCAACCCGGGCCGAACTGGCCACCACGATTCCGTTGAGCGAAATGACCGCCGACTCGCTCGTGCCCCCCCCCAGATTCAGGACCATGTTGCCGGTCGGAGTAGCCACGGGCAGCCCGGCACCCAGCGCCGCCGCCATCGGTTCCGGGACGAGGTACGCCTCCTTCGCCCCCGCCTGCTCGGCCGCATCTCGTACCGCGCGGCTCTCTACGCTGGTAACCCCGACGGGCACGCTGATCATGACCTCCGGTTTGAACAGCGGCATGCGACCACAGACCTTCGTGATGAAGTAGCGGAGCATCGCCTCGGTGACCACGTAATCGGCTATCACCCCATCTCTCATGGGCCGGATGACCTCGATGGTCTCCGGTGTCCGGCCGAACATGGTCAGCGCCTCATCACCGACGGCAATGATGCGGCTGTCGTTTACGGAGATGGCGACGACCGAGGGCTCCTTCAGCACGATTCCGCGGCCTTTCTCGTGGACCAGGACGTTCACCGTCCCGAGGTCAATCCCAATGTGGCGTGTGAACATGACTCCTCCACGGCGCACGGATATCGTCGGAAGCCAGCATGGCGAGGTCAAGAAGGGAGTGTCGACGAGCCGACGAGCCAATCACTCGTGACTATTATAGCCGCTCTTGAGGCGCAACCTCGACTGTCTCCACCACGCACTCGGCACCAAGCACTCCTAGGTTGGCCGCGAAATCCGCATAGCCGCGCTCGATCCGGCGCGCCTCGTGGATTACGGTCTCCCCGTTGGCGGCCAGACCGGCCAACAACACGGCCGCACCGGCGCGGATGTCCAGCGCGCAGACCTCGGTCCCTCGCAGCGACGTCGGACCGTATATGATCGCCGTCTGGCCCTGCACTTCGACGTGCGCCCCCATCCGAGCCAGTTCATCTACATAGCGCAACCGATCCTCGTACATCGTTTCCTGAATGATACTCTCGCCCTCGGCCTGAGTGAGCAATGCGCCGAAGGGCTGCTGGATATCGGTCGGAAAGCCAGGGTAGGGATAGGACCGCACGTCCACGGCCGAAAGGCGCCCCGGCACCCGTACCCGAACGGCATGCTCACTCTCGTCGATGCGGGCCCCGGCCTCGTCGAGCTTCGCGATTACGGCGCGAAGGTGCCCCGGCACGACGCGCTCCACGGTGACATCGCCGCCGGTGATTGCGCCCGCAAGAAGGTAGGTCGCCGCCTCGAGACGGTCCGGCATGACCCGGTAGACCGCCCCGTGCAACCGTCGCACACCCTGAATGGCAACCGTGCCCGGGCCCGTCCACGCGATGCGAGCACCCATGGACCGCAGGAAGGTGACCAGGTCCAGCACTTCCGGCTCGGTGCTGGCATTCTCGATCACGGTGATTCCATCGGCCAGCACTGAGGCCATGACGAGGTTCTCGGTGCCGGTATGACTGGGATAGTCGAGCACCAGGTTCGCGCCACGCAGTCGGCCACTGGCCGAGAAACGCTCGTCCACCACGGCAACTTGCGCCCCCAGCTGGCCTAAGCCCTTCACCGGCACATCCACCGGGCGAATGCCGATCTTGCAGCCACCGGGTCGCGGTGCGCTGGCTTGGCCGAAGCGGGCCAGGAGCGGACCCATGACCAGAAAGCTGGCACGTAGTCGCGTGGCCAGGCTCTCCGGTGTCGTTCGGCTACTAATGTTCGTGGCCTCAACCACCAACCGACCGGGCGGCTCGAGCTCGACCCGGGCGCCCAGGTGCTGCAACACGCAGACCATCACGCGGATGTCCGCGATGTCCGGCACATTCTCCAGCACGCACGGGCCGTCGGTGAGCAGCGTGGCAGCGAGGATGGGCAACGCGGCGTTCTTGGCTCCGTGGACAACGACGGCTCCACGCAGCGGAGCACCGCCGCGGACGCGGTAAGCGCACTGGCGGGTAGGAGCGAATTGTTCGGACACCTGAACCGGCGTTGGGGCAATCACTGTCATGGCAGTCCTCGCATGCACCAGGCGGCATCACCTGCCAGCAGCTGTGGGACCGGGGCACAACCGGTGTGCCCCTCGCAGGTGGTAGTATACCCGATCTTGCGGCAGCCGTGAATTCGCCGCCGATCGGTTTCGCGCCATCACAGTGCTTTCTCGTACGCCGCGGCAGAAGTGATTGGCCGGTTATCCGTGTCGCCACAGTTCATTGCTTTGGCGGACCATGGGCGCAGCATGCTGCGCCCCTACAGGCTTTCTGCCGTTGTCTGGCACGGTGAGCGGACGGGTGCGAACTGTCCGATGATCTGCGCCAGCGTGTACTCGGCACCGACATCCTGTCGCCTTTGTGGCGCATTTCCGGCGCCAGGGTACTCCCCCCGCTCCGCAAAGCCAGGTAAACTGAAGGCACGATGCTGGCACGAGTATTCAGCTGCGCGCTGGCCGGGCTGGAGGGTACGCTGGTGCAGGTCGAGGTGGACATACATCGCGGTCTGCCGCACACCACTATCGTTGGCCTGCCCGACGCAGCGGTACGAGAGTCGAAGGACCGACTGTACGCCGCATTGCGCAACGCCGGCTTCCAGTACCCGCTGGCGCGCATCACAATCAATCTGGCCCCGGCTAATGTCCGCAAGGCCGGACCAGCCTACGACCTTCCCATCGCACTGGGGATTCTCGCGGCTAGCGAGCAGCTGGCCGCTGATCTCAGTGGCGCCGTCGTCATCGGGGAGATCGCGCTGGACGGCGCCCTACGGCCCACCCAAGGCGTTCTCCCCGTGGCGGCAACGGCACGCGCCCACGGTTTCCGGCGCATCGTCGTGTCCCCCGCCAACGCCGCCGAGGCAGCCCTGGTACCCGGCCTCGACGTCGTGGCGGCGGACGACATCATGCATCTCGTCCTCCACCTTTCCGGAGCGCAGCGCCTACCCCCCGTTGAGGCACCAGATCTTTCGATACCAGCCACCGACTACGAGGCGGACCTGGCCCACGTGCGCGGCCAGGAGCACGCGCGGCGGGCGCTGGAGATCGCCGCTGCTGGCGGACACAACCTCCTTCTCACCGGGCCGCCGGGCGCAGGCAAGACGATGCTCGCCCGCTGCATGCCCTCCATCCTGCCGCCGCTCTCCTTCGAGGAGGCACTGGAGGTCACCGCGGTGTGCTCCGTCGCCGGCCAGTTGCCCCCAGGCGTGCCCCTCATCCGCCAGCGCCCGTTCAGAAGTCCGCACCACACCATCTCGAACGCCGGTCTCGTCGGCGGCGGCACCTGGCCCCGCCCGGGCGAGATCTCCCTGGCCCATCATGGCGTATTGTTCCTGGACGAGTTGCCCGAGTTCGACGCACGTGTCATCGAGGTCCTCCGTCAGCCGCTTGAAGACCGGGTGGTCACCATCGCTCGCGCCGCCGGCACGGCGTCATTCCCCTCCAGCTTCACCCTCGTTGCCGCCCGGAACGCTTGCCCCTGCGGGCACTACGGCGACCCCACCCACGAGTGCACCTGCTCTCTCTCCGCCATACACCGCTACGAGCGTCGTGTCTCCGGTCCGCTCCTGGACCGCATCGACATGCACGTCGAGGTCCCGCGGGTCGAGTACCACAAGCTCATCGACGACCGACAGGCGGAACCCTCGGCCGCCGTGCGTGAGCGGGTGGTTGCGGCGCGGAAGATCCAGCGCATTCGGCTGGGCATGGACTTGGCTCCGGGCGAGGGTAGTTCCGGTGCAAGCGAGGGCGTGAATCGTGACCAAGGTGCATCAGGCCCGACCAAGGCGGCGGCTCCGGCGCTCGACGGGTTCCGCTTCCGCTTCGACGGCTCATCCCGGCGCCCCACCTGCAACGGCGAGATGGCCGCCCAGGACGTGCGGGCGCACTGCCGTGTAACGGCCGAGGGGGCGGACCTCTTGCGGGCGGCGATGCGGCAACTGGGCCTTTCGGCGAGGGCCTTCCACCGGGTCCTGAAGCTGGCACGCACCATTGCCGACCTCGAGGGACGCGAGCAGATCCAGGTGCCGCACTTGGCCGAGGCGTTGCAGTATCGGCCGAGAGAAGTGGCGTGAGAGAAAGCAATTGTGGCACTGGGCAGATGAAGCTGCCGAATCCCGAACGGGCTGTCATCGATCTTACCAGACTCAGGACAGGCGCCCCGCCCATTCCTCGGGGTGCCGAACGTACCGGAGCTTCTTGGGTCGCCGGAGCCGCTTGAAGGCGTGTTCCGCCCTGGTCGCACTGGAGCGGTCCGGATAGGTCCAGCTACCGACAAGCGTGACCGGCCAGCGGACCCGCGTGTACTTCGCCGCCCGACCTTCGTTATGTGCCCGCAACCGCCGCTCGACGTCGGTTGTGATTCCCGCGTAGAGCGAGCCGTCGCTGCAGCGCACTACGTACAGATGCCACATCGGTCCGAGTACACGCTGGCGCAAATCCGCGTACAGTCCGCGCGCGTCCGATCACCGCACCAAGCACCAGGTGACGGGAGAAAGCCTGCATGGGCATGGCAGGCCATGCCCATGGTCCGCCCCAAAGCGATGACCCAAGGCAGCGCCGCAAACCGGCAGAAGACTCCTACCGCGGGGTCCTAGTACAGTTCGGCAGAGATTCCTCCACGGTTCATCCACGGCGTGGCTGAACTACACCCGCTCTGTAGGGGCGACCCGGTGGGTCGCCCCGAACCGGCGGACAACTCCCGCTGACATGTACCAGTCGACCGTCAACCGCCTACCTGACGGTGAACTGCTCGACGGTGAGCTCCTGACCCTCGCGCGCCAGGTGCCTGTAGGCGGTCTGGACGCGTCCCGATCGAATGGACCGGACGTTGAAGTCCATTCCCCTACCGGCGCCCTGGTCGTACAGTACTACCACCAGCCTGTAGTCGCCCTTCGGCATCTGCTTCAGGCTGTAGATGTTCTCGACGAACGTGCCCGGCTCCTTCTTCCAGTGGTCGATATCGAGCTCCAGGCTGCCATCCCTGCTTTGCTTAGCCGACCAGTAGACGTGCATGTTGTTCGGGCCGTAGAGGTGCAGATCCATATCCGCCGAACGCACGCCCGTGTTCGTCCAGGTGAGCGTAGCTTGGAACTCCCCGGTGCCGACCGGGCGCGTCGCGTGACGATTCGCCAGGCCGGGGCACTCCGTCGGCGGCTCGTCCCACGTGCCGCCCTGGGGCCACGCGAACGGCGAGACGCCCTGCCAGTTGTAGAAGATGGAGTCGTTGTGGCAGGCCTCGGTGATGTCGACCGACACGAGCTTGGAGAAGGTCCACTTGCCCGGCAAGGGCAGAAAACCGCCCGGAATGACCCATTGACTCGCCGTCGCACAGAACTCGTACTTGCCCTGGGGCATGAACAGGGTCGTCTCGGGGGCCGGGCTGCCGTCAGGCTGCCCACCGGTCCTCATCACCCGGCCGACGACGTCGCCGTACAAGTATGACTGATCGGGGTACTTCAGCTGCACGCTCTTCACGACGAGGTAGTAGTTGCATTCCCGGTCCCTCCCCTGTGTGCCGAAAGGACACAGCTGATTCTGCCTGGGCCCGCGGAACTTGATGCAGCCGTCGCAATTGGGACACGGGAAACCGAACTGCGCGATCTCCGCGTCTCCCACCAGTTGCCCCGCCGAGCGAGATCGGGCCACGGCGGTGTAGCCCAGGTCGTGGGTGGACACCGACAACTGGCCGCCCTCTTCCGTCGGCACGAAGGCGTAGGGGAACCGCAGCCATGCGCGCCGCTCCGGTTCGTAGCGCAGCAATCTAAAAGGTTCGGTGGCGCCGAGGTTCGACACGGGCAACCCCACGTCGAGCGGCCAGGCAAACTGGAATCCGTCCGGGCCGAACTTGGCGACGTCGCTCACCAACTTCGAGTCGGCGGGGAGCGCTGCCGGTAGCTGCCCGAGCTGGACGCCCGTCTCGATGGAGAACTGTACCGTCGCGTCCGAGCCACCGGCCGTCTGCGGCACCGCTCCCGGGGGAATGTACAGCTGGTAGCCCGAGCTTGTCTTGACCAGGCCGCTGGACGACGAGGTGACCGGTTTCAGGACGGACTCCGGTCTGGCAGCCCGGCCGGCCCACGGCAGGTACGCCAACGGGGTTCCGCTGGGTGGTCGGCGGGTTGGAGGCGTCGCCGGCGTCGTAGTGGGCGGCTCGACGGGGCCACCCTCCGCCCGAAGGACTACGTCGTCTACATAGGCGCCTTCCCAGTTGACCGATTCGTCGCTCCCGAACACGAAGGCGACCCACACCTGTCCCTCGCCGAGCACGCTGCCGATTTCAGGCACATCGGAGAAGTCGATGGTGAACTCCTGCCAACCAGCCGAATCGCCGCTCGCCTCCCAGCCATAGAAGGTGTTTCCGTCGGTCGATACTCGCATCCCCAGCGTGTCGAGATCCTCCTCCGAGTCGATCCACCACGCGTGGGTCAGCTCGGCCGCCGTGGCGCCCTCGAGGGAGAACGGTCCGTAGATGAGCCAGTGGTTCGCATCGGGCGGGTAATCCGACCCGCACGCCAGCAACGACCCCGCGGCGCCTCCACCGTGGGACCAGGCGCTGTAGGAACCGTTGCGCGGGTTGCAGTCCCGCTTGCCCCAACCGTAGTCGGGATCGGTAGCCATATTCTGCCAGCCGGCCCCCGGGAAAGCACCCTCGAAGTCCTGCGTCATCAAGGTGGTCCAGCCGGCATTGGCCCGCTGTCCTGGCCAGTCGAGCGCCGCGACCACCGCCCCGCGTCGAAGCGGCACCGCCGCCGTGGTGGGACCGTCCGCTACTTCGACCCGTGCGGACCCGGCCCCTCGACCTAGGAGTGGGTGGGCAGTGACGGGGGACACAGCGGCAAGGAGCAGGGCTGCGGATACGAAGACGACCGTAGCGGCAAGCGCCCGGCCAACACTCGACTTGGGTGGCATGGTCAATCAACCTCCGGATTGAATCACCAGGACGGCACCAGTCTCCAGAGGACACCGACCCGCGGGCCAGCGTCACGGGCTGAGACCATCGACGACCTGCAGGCGCGGCCCGTGAGGCCAATTATCCGCGACGTCGAAGGAGTGGTCAAGTCCTGACTCCGGCCAAACTGCCACTCCGGGCCTGCCGCGCACGGCTGCACCACGCGGACGGAATACCTCCGATGGGTGCCAGGAAGCAAGTCACGATCCGCACCAGACTGTGTCATGGCATTTCAGGAGCACCATGGTATGATTGTGCGCCCCTGACCACAACCGCGCGGTCCACCGCCGAGCGGACGCCATGATTCTCCGCGCAAGTAAGGAGACCAGGGCCCAACTCAGGCCGCCCACCATGACCGACCGGATAACCGAAGACGCCACGCGCGGCGTGGCGTGGTTGCTCATCCAGCGCTGGGGAATGCGGCTCGCGACCGTCGCGGTGTTCGTCGTGCTGGCGCGCCTGTTGGGTCCGGAAGCTCTCGGCCTGGTGGCGGCGGCCAACATCGTCGTGGTGTTCGTCAACATGTTCATCGAGCGCGGCTTCGCCACCGCGCTGATCCAGCGCGAGGTGCTGGAGGACGAGCACATCGATGCCGCGTTCTGGGTCTCGCTCGGCTTGGGCTCCGCCCTGTCGATCGCCACCGCGCTCGGGGCCGACCTGATCGCCGCGGCGTCGCGCGAGCCGGAGCTGGCGCCGGTCGTGCGGTGGCTCGCACTCAGCTTCGTCATCGTCGCCTTCAGCAGTGTCCAGGCAGCGCTTCAGAAGCGCCGGCTCGGCTTCGACGTGGTGGCCGTATGTGCGCTAGCCGCCGCATTCACCAGCGGCGCGCTCGGGATCGGCATGGCGCTCGCCGGATTCGGCGTGTGGAGCCTCGTCGCGCGGCAGCTGTTCTTCGGCGTGACATACAGCGGTATGCTGTGGTGGCGCAGTGACTGGCGCCCCCGCCGGCGCTTCTCGCGAAAGCATTTCCACGACATTCTGGACTTCAGCCTGAGCATCTTCGGGCTCAACTTCGTCGGCTTTCTGAAAAGCAAGAGCAGCGATCTGCTGATCCTATTCTTCCTCGGCAGCGTGGCCTTGGGCTTCTACGACACCGGCTTCCGCTTCCTGTTGGTCTTGACGCAGCTCATGACCGGCGTGATGCAGCAGGTGGCACTGCCGACGTTCTCACGGCTCCAGCGAGAGCCCGACCGGCTTAGGGCGGGTTTCTACGCGGCGACGCAGCTGTCGAGCTTGATCGCTTTTCCGGCCTTCATCGGCATGGCGGTGCTTGCGCCGGAGATCATCCTGGTGTTTTTTGGTGAGGTCTGGCTGCCGAGCGTTCCCGTCATGCGCGTCCTCGCGCTCATCGGGCTGCTCCACTCGCTCTACTATTTTAACTCCTCGGTCATCATGGCACTGGGAAAGCCGCACTGGCAGCTCAGGATCAACACCCTTGACGCGGTCCTCAACGTCATCGGCTTCTTCATCGCCGTCCACTGGGGCATCGTGGCCGTGGCGGCGGCGTACGTCATCCGCGGTTATCTCGTGTCACCCATACCCCTGTGGGCCCTGAACAAGCTCATCGGCCTGGACCTGCGGCGCTACCTGGCGCAGATCGCAACACCGGCGGGGGGCACGGCGATCATGGCCGCAGCGATGCTCATCTGCAAGGCGGCACTAGGCCAGGCGCTCGGTCCGGCGGCTCTGCTCGTCGCCTGCGGGACCGTAGCCGTAATCGTGTACACCGGCTACGTCGTCATCACCGCCCCGGCACTGGCCGGCCGCGCCATGCGCTTCGCCCGGATGGCGGCCCGTTTCGGCGAGCGTTGAGGGAAATGACCGAATAGCAGCTCTCATCAGGAAATCTGACATCGAAAGAGTGGTCTGGTTCTCTTATTTGTATGTATTCCATTTCTCGTATATCCCAGTAATTCTATAGAGGAAAAGAACTCCCCGTTTAGAAGGTAGTCGTAATTGCTTTGGCTCGTATTGGCATGACCTTCAAAATAGAGAACGTTCTTTGTTTTGTTGATTATGGTTTTGACCAGTCCAGATTTGTCCGGGATGTGCTGGGCGAGAGAAAAGCAGATTACGGTATGAGCAGCCTCACAATCTGTAAGCTCGGTATTGAGGTCATGAACAATAAAGGTACAAGGTGCTGCGAAGTACGAATTGAGCCTAACAGCGGCGCTGATTAGCCTAGGGCTATTATCTACACCTACGACAGCAGCAGCGCCAGCCTGTGCCGCAAGGTAACAGTTACTTCCCACGTTGCACCCGAGATCCAAGACGGCTTTTTCCTTCAGATCACATTCGGCGATCATTCTGATCCTCTCAAGAACATCGGGGCGACGGCCTCTAACTAACTCCTCTTCGCCATTAAAGATGCTCTGATAGGGCATATCCAATCTTGCAGATCCGTAGAATTCTTGAGGGACCATAGCTACATTCCTAAGGTATTTTCGCGGACTGATGGTAATCGCGTTGATATCCAGTCCCAACTTCAAGGCAATAGCCGCACGGTGATTGCCATGGATGATAACGAGCTTTCCGTCCCGCCTTGGACATACCTCTATAGGGAAATCAAATGCACGCTTGTTCAGCTCATCTCTTCTGGCGATAGATTGGTACAGACTGATATAACTCTTTATCTTTTCTACCCGACGTTCACGAGTATTATCCTGCCCATAAAGATAGTCCCAACTGCATTCGAGATACTCAGCATAAATATGTTTAGAAAATGGCTCTTCAAGATGCTCATTCAGAAAGATGTAATGAGGGAAATGTGGCAATTCGATGGTATGATATTGGCCGTATTTATTCATGAAGAACTGCTGAGTACCGACATGTTGTTGGCCAAAAACCAGCTGATCAAATTCGCCATGTGACAAAGTTCTAGCTCTCATATTCGAAACCAGTTTTCGGAGAGGGAAAGGAAGTCTTCGTGATATTGTCATCTGCAGATCCTTTCGCCATCATCGAGCAATTACACTAAGGGCGTTTCACAAATAATCCCTGGCAATTCGGCCACCGCTGCATCCGGCAGGGCTGAGGGCTGCTCCTCGGTAATAGCGCCACGGCTATGCCCTCGTCGCATCGCACACCCCTGCCGGCGCATCGGCGCCCTCGGTTGCACGGTCTTATTTGTTGACACGCCCTAATTGACTCGACAACGTGCCGTTGTCAAAGTATGCTAGGATCAATACCGTTCTCCGCCCTCGAAAGATACTACGCCGACGCGGGGGCCGGCGCAAGCGGCGCGGCGAAAAGGACTCCGTCGATGAACAGGTCTCAACGGCAGCACGGCAGCGATGTGCCATACGTCACTGATGTGCCATACGTCACTACCGAGCAGATGATCGAAGTGGACCGGGCGATGATCGAGGACTACCGGATCGAACTGACGCAGATGATGGAGAACGCCGGGTGCAACCTGGCCCACCTGGCCCGCGATCGCTTCCTGGACGGAGATCCACGGGGCAAGGAGGTCGCCGTCCTGGCCGGCACCGGCGGCAACGGCGGCGGCGCGCTCGTATCCGCGCGTCGTCTGCACAACTACGGCGCCCATGTCCGCGTGTTCGTCACCAAGCCCGACGCGGACTTCGCACCCGTCCCGGCTCATCAGCTAGCCATCCTGCGTCGCATGAAGGTGCCGGTCGCCGGGGCCGATGACGTGCGCTTGGCGGGAGCACCGGACCTGATCATCGACGGTCTGATCGGGTACAGCCTGAAAGGCGCCCCGCGCGGCGCGGCGGGCGTCCTTATCCGCTGGGCGAACATGCAGGGCCAGGCTGTCCTGTCGCTCGATGCGCCCTCCGGCGTGGATACGACGACGGGTAGGGTGTTCGATCCGGCAGTCGTCGCTACGGCAACGATGACCCTGGCCCTACCGAAGGAGGGCCTGCGCGCCCCGGGCGTCGAGGACCTCGTGGGCGAGCTCTACCTGGCCGATATCAGCGTGCCACCCGGGCTGTTCGCCGCACCCACGCTCGGCCTCGAGGTCGGACACCTCTTCGCCGAGCGGGACATCATCCGCTTGCGCTGAAACCCTGGCGCGCCCCCCGGTGCTGCCGGACGGGGCCCAGCCGCGGCGCACCGGAAGGGGCAATCGGCATCTTTCGCTTTGACCCAGCCGCAATGACTCGTAGAATTGGAGTTACATAGAGGGTTGACCATCCCGCAACGCAGCCAAGGAGGCAAGATTCATGAACAAGACCGACCTCGTCGACAAGCTAGCCAAGAAGACCGGAATGACCAAGGTCCAGTCGGCCAAGGTCGTCAACGCACTGTTCGACACGGCGCCGGGCCAGGGCATCATCGCCGTCGAGCTCGACGCAGGGCGCTCGGTGGCCATTACCGGCTTCGGCACATTCGACACGGCCCGCCGCAAGGCGCGCCAGGGCCGCAATCCCCAAACTGCGGCGGC
>CAYYVH010000083.1:0-13479 GCA_964475075.1 uncultured Anaerolineales bacterium
CTGGGACCGACGCGAGCCTGAGCGCGCGCGGGACGAGTCGGGAGCGCTGGGCGTGTTGCGGAGCCTGGCGGAATTCGCCCTGAAATACGTCGAGCAGCCCGTGCCGGCGCGGGAGATCGCCGCCCTCGCGCGGCTCCGCCGCGCCAGCCCGGTGCGTGTGGCTGCCGACGAGAGCCTGGCCATCGAAGATGGTCTGGATCAAGTCTTGGCTGCTGAGGCGGCGGACGTGCTGGTCCTCAAGCCGATGCTGATCGGTGGGCCATCGGTCGCCTGGGACATCGTTGAGCGTGCCGGCCGGCGGAACGTCGATGTCGTCGTGACCGCCGCCCTCACCAGCGCCGTCGGTCGCATGGGTGCGCTGCACCTGGCGGCGGCACTGCCTCATCTCGGCGCACGCTTTGCCAGCGGCCTGGCGTCGGGAGGCTTGCTCGCGGACGACGTGGCGGCAGCGACTCCGGCGCGGGAGGGCCTGTTGGTGGTGCCGGATGTGCCGGGGCTCGGTGTGGAACCGGACGGGATGTTCGAGGCAGTACTCAACGCATGAAGATCGCAACCTGGAACGTGAATTCGGTTCGCGCCCGGCTGGAGCGGCTGCTTCCCTGGCTGGAGAGCGCCCGGCCGGACATCTTGTGCTTGCAGGAGACCAAGGTCGTCGACGAGCACTTCCCGGCAGCTGAGTTGGAAGCGATCGGTTACCAGTGCGCGGTGCACGGCCAGCGCACCTACAACGGTGTTGCGATCCTGGCCCGTTCCGAGATCGCCGACGTCTCCCGCGGGTTCGACGACGGCGTGGACGACGCCCAGGCCAGGCTGATCGCCGCCACGGTGGCGGGCGTTCGCGTTATCTCGGCGTATGTGCCGAACGGCAGCGAGGTCGGCTCCGAGAAGTACGCCTTCAAGCTCGAGTGGCTGGACCGCCTGGAGCGTTACCTGGAGCAGCACGTGCGGACCGACGAATCGGTCGCGCTGTGCGGTGACTACAACATCGCCCGAGACGAGCGCGACGTCAAGGAGGCCGACACGTGGCGCGGCAGCGTCCTCTTCAACGAGGAGATGTCGGCCCGGTTGACTCGGCTGCTGGATTGGGGCCTCGTGGATACCGTGCGGCAGCACCACCCTGAGGGCGGGGTCTACTCCTGGTGGGATTACCGCAGGCTAGGTTTCCCCCGCAACGACGGCCTGCGTATCGACCATATTCTGGCGACGAGGACGCTCAGCGATCGTTGTACCGACGCGTACGTCGACCGGGACGAGCGCAAGGGCAAGAAACCCTCCGACCACGCACCGGTTGTTGCCGAGTTCGATGACTGACGACACCCACGCGCAATACGCCTCGCGACGCCGACTCAGTGCCCCAGCAACTCGACGGACTTCTCCCGCGGGTGCCAGACGTAGCGGACCTCCCCGAAACGGCCGGCCACCCGCCGCGCCGCCCGGTGGAGCGGGGCCAAGTTGCCGGCACGGACCTTCCACCGCCCTTGCAGCTGCATGACCACGAGCTTACTGTCGGTCAACACCTCGACCGCCACGCGAGCCGGATCGCCACAGGTCTCCAGCAGGGCATGGAGCGCACCGATGAGCGACCGGTACTCCGCCTCGTTGTTGGTGATGCCATCACCGAACTCGAGCTGCACCGGCTCGGACCAGGGCTCTCCCCGCCGACGTAGCCGAAAGGAACCGTAGCCCCGCCCCGGATTCCCGATGCTGCCACCGTCACAGACAACCGCGTAGCGGGCCAGCGGACCGGCCAAGGCTGATCACTCCTCGCTCTCGACAACCGCGAGCACGTCCCCCGGGTTCACGGCCTGCCCGGCCTGCACATTGATGGACTTCACCACGCCCTCCTGCGGACTGCGAATCTCGTTCTCCATCTTCATGGCTTCCAGGATCAGAAGTCCCTGGTCCACACCGACCGCCTGCCCGGGCTCAACCAGCAGGCGCACCACCAATCCGGGCATAGGCGCCGCCACCGTGGCGGCCCCGGTCACCTGGTGCGCCTGCTCCCCCGCTGCTTTCAGCTGCCTAAGGCGTGCGTCCTCCACGTCGATGACGTAGCGGTCCCCTTCGACGAGGACGTAGTACATGCCCTCGCGGCGCTCCACGAACAGCTCGTAGCTCTCGTTGTCCATTAGCAGCGAGTAGAGGTGCTCGCCGTCGATCGGCCGCAGGTCCACGGCGAAGGCTCGGTCATCGACCACTACTCCGCCGGAGCCCTCTATGTCGATGGAGTAGTCTTGCCCACCTGCCGTGGCACTGTAGGTCATGTGCGCATCCCCAATCGGCGCCCGAGGAGTTTCCAAGCACTGGGCCCGCCCGCCGGCGCCAGGCGGTTGATCACCTCGGCCCGGTGCTGATGGGCGATCAGGGTGGCCGTGATGGCCGCCACCCGGCGGAGGTCACGCTCCTCCTCCGGCTGCATCACGAACGTGTCCTCCAGATACTGCGTGTCGTAGTTGCCCGCCACGAACCGGGTCGTGTTGACGATCTTCTGGTGAAGCGGAATCGTCGTCTTCACTCCTACGATGCGGTACTCGGCCAAAGCGCGCCGCATCCGCAAGATCGCAGCTGCCCGGTTCTCACCCCACGCGATTAGCTTCGACAGGAGTGAATCGTAGTACAGCGACACCTCGGCCCCCTCGAAGAGTGCGCTGTCCACCCGCACCCCAGGGCCGGTGGGCTCGATCAGGGAGCTGATTCGACCGGTGCTTGGAAGGAAGTCGTTGTATGGATCCTCGGCGTTGATCCGGCATTCGATGGCGTGGCCGTTCCACTCCACGTCCTCCTGCCGGCACCTGAGCTGGCGCCCGCTGGCAATGCGGAGCATCTGCTTCGCCAGATCGATCCCGGTGACCATCTCCGTGACGGGATGCTCCACCTGGAGGCGTGTGTTCATCTCCAGGAAGTAGAAGCGACCGTCCGGATCCAGGAGGAACTCTACCGTTCCGGCGCTTTCGTAGCCAACCGCTTGTGCCGCGGCCACGGCTGCGGCGCCCATCTCTTCGCGCAGCTCCCGCGTTACGGTCACCGACGGGGACTCCTCGAGCACCTTCTGGTGGCGGCGCTGGAGCGAGCACTCCCGCTCACCCAAATGGATCGCATTTCCGTGAGCGTCGGCTAGAACCTGAATCTCGATGTGCCGTGCCCCTTCGATTAGCTTCTCGAGGTAGATCGTGTCGTCGCCGAAGGCCTTCAGCGACTCACGCCGCGCCGCCTCCAGGGCCGCCGGCATCGCCGCCAGATCGTCCACCCGCCGCATGCCCTTTCCGCCGCCGCCGGCCGCGGCTTTTACGAGCAACGGCACGCCGACTTCGGCCGCCTCCGCGATGGCCTCTTCATCACTGAGGCCCGATTCGCTACCCGGCACGACGGGCACTCCGGCATCGAGCATCGCCCGGCGGGACCTGACCTTGTCGCCCATCGTCGCGATGGCTCCTGGTGGTGGGCCCACGAAGATCAGACCTGCATCGGCCACCGCCCGGGCGAACTCGGCGTTCTCCGCCAGGAAGCCGTAACCGGGATGGATCGCGTGCGCCCCGCAGCGCTGGGCGATGTCGATGATCTTGTCGGCACGGAGGTAGCTATCCGCAGCCGGCGCCGGGCCCAGGTAGTAGGCCTCGTTGGCATGCCGCACGTGCAACCCGGTGCGGTCGATGTCGGAGAATACCGCCACCGTGCCGAGGCCCAGCTCGTGGCAGGCCCGGATGATCCGCACTGCGATCTCACCACGATTGGCGACCAGTACTTTTCGCAACATGGTTCCTGATTCCTACTTCGTGGTCATCTCACCGCTGTTTTGGCTGCGACCTAAATCACAAGGAGCTGGGAGCTGGGTCACAGCGGAATGTTGCCGTGCTTCTTGGGGGGATTGGTGTCGCGCTTGTTCTGGAGCATCTCCAGCGCACTGATGAGCCGCTGCCGCGTCTCCCGTGGCTCGATTACGTCGTCCAAATAGCCCCACCTGGCGGCGACATAGGGATTGGCCAGCTGCTCCCGGTATTCGGCCACCAGCCTCTCCCTCAGAGCGTCCGGATCCTCTGCCGCCGCCAGCTCGCGGCGGTAGATGATGTTGACCGCGCCTTCGGGGCCCATCACCGCGATCTCGGCCATCGGCCATGCGTAGTTGATGTCGCCGCGAATGTGCTTGGAGCTCATCACGTCATAGGCCCCGCCGTAAGCCTTGCGCGTGATGACCGTGATCTTGGGCACCGTAGCCTCGCAGTAGGCGAACAGGAGCTTGGCCCCGCTGCGGATGATCCCGCCGTGCTCCTGGTCCAAGCCGGGCAGGAACCCCGGCACGTCCTCGAAGGTGATGATGGGGATGTTGAAACAATCGCAAAAGCGCACGAAGCGCGCTCCCTTGGCCGAAGAGTCGATGTCCAAAACTCCGGCGAGCACCATGGGTTGCTGCGCCACGAGGCCCACCGGCCGGCCGTTCAAGCGGGCGAAGCCCACCATCATGCTCTGTGCGAAGTGTTGGTGCACTTCGAAGAAGACCCCATCGTCCACCACCCGCCGCACCACCTCCCGCATGTCGTACGGCTTGTTCGGCTCTTCGGGCACGATCGTGTCCAGCGCCGGATCGGTGCGAAGCGGGTCGTCCTGGGGCGGCACATAGGGCGGGTCATCCATGTTGTTCTGCGGCAGGTAGCTCAGCAACGTACGCAGGATCGCGATCGCCTCACCTTCGGTGTCGGCAGCGAAGTGCGCCACACCGCTCTTGCGGTTGTGGACCATTGCCCCGCCCAGATCCTCGAATGTCACGTCCTCGTGCGTGACGGTCTTCACCACATCGGGCCCCGTCACGAACATGTATGAGGTGTCCTTGACCATGATGATGAAGTCGGTGATGGCCGGCGAGTACACTGCGCCGCCGGCGCAGGGACCCATGATGACCGACAGCTGGGGCACCACGCCGCTGGCCAGGGTGTTGCGCAGGAAGATGTCGGCGTACCCCCCCAGGCTGACGACCCCCTCCTGGATGCGTGCCCCACCCGAGTCGTTCAGCCCTATGACCGGCGCCCCGTTCTTGATGGCCATGTCGATCAGGGCGACGATCTTGTCGGCGTGGGCCCGCCCCAACGAACCCCCGAGAACCGTGAAGTCCTGCGAGTAGACGTAGACGAGACGCCCGTCGATCGTGCCGTACCCGGTCACCACGCCGTCGCCCAAGTAGCGCCGCTTGCCCATGCCGAACTCCGTGGACCGATGGGTCACGAACCGACCGAGCTCGTGGAAGGAGTTCTCATCCAACAGAAGGTCCAGCCGCTCACGCGCCGTCAGCTTGCCCGCCTCGTGCTGGCGGTCGATCCGCTCCGGACCACCGCCCTGCTTGGCCTGCTGCTTCAGATCACGAAGGTGCCGGGTCTTCTCCGGCACCTTGCCGTCGGTGCTGTCGTTGGAGGAGGGCATGCCTGAATCCCGTTCCCTGAGATGGTCAGCCGTCGAATGGCACCCGAGAGCCCACACGCTCGGCTGGAGTACAAACGCGGTTGGCCGGCCAGTGCGAAGTCACTGGCTCTCCGTCGGGGACAGAGTTAGCTAGGCACAACGGCCGGAATCATAACCCTCAGGGCGAAGTGGGTCAACTGGCGGGGCCGGCCCGGCCGGGGCGGAGCGGAACGCGCGTTGGTCGAGACGAGGATGCTGCTACAATTGGGTTGATGCCTGACTACCCGAAACATCCGCCTGCTGACCTCCCGCCGGAGCAGCCCGCCGCGCCGGGCCGCCGTCTCACCGGACCGTGGCGGCTACTGGTGCTGGTGGCCGCTTTGCCCGTGCTGGCACTATTCCTCGGCAAGGTGTATGGCCAATACTACGCCGGCCGCGTCTTCCCCGGAGTCCGGGCGGGGGACGTCAGTCTGGGGGGGCTCACCCTCGCCCAAGCTGAGGCACGGGTCCGCGAGGCCTTGCCGGCCGTCACCCGGGAGATCACCCTCCGCGACCCGCTGGACGGGCGCAGCTGGACCTACCCTCCGGCTGCGCTGGGCCTGAATTTGGATCCACGGACCTTGACCGACGCCGCCTACAGGGCTGGGCGTGAGGGCGGGGCGACGGCCGCCCTGGGGGCGCCGTTTGCCGTGCGTCTTTCGGGGTACGACGTGCTGGCCGAGATGCCGGTCTTCGATCGCGCGCGCGCCGAGGAGACGCTCAGGACACTGGCCGCCGAGGTCGACGTCGCGCCGGTCGATGCCGGGCTGCGCCTTGAGGCCGGGGAGCTCATCGAAACCCCACCTACGTTGGGTCACCAGTTGGACCTCGATATCACCCTCGAGCGGTTGGCGTCCCTGGCGACCGATCCCCGAGTTGCCGCCCTCGACCTCGCCGTCACCGATACCGCACCCCGCATATTCGACCTCGGCAGCGTGGCCGCCGCCTACCGCACCATCATCTCGGGGCCAGTGCACCTGATTTGGGAAGACGACATGCGTGAGACGGTCAGCCAGGCCCAGCTGTTCAGCTGGACGACCATCGAGCCCGTCGCCAATCCCCAGGGTGACGATGTCCCCTCGATCGTGTTCGATCACGAGGCCATGCGGCAATGGGTTGCGCCGCTGGCCGAGAGGATCAACCGGCCTGCGGTGAACGCCCGTTTCAGCTATGACGCCAACACCGGGCAGGTCTCGGTCCTTCGCCCCGGCCAGTCGAGTATCCTGTTGGACATCGACGGCACGGTAAAGCGCATCGTCGAGGCTGCTTACACTCCCGAGCGCACCACTGCCCCGCGGGTTCAAGTGAAGCCGCCCCGGGTGCCGGCGAGCGCCGTGCGCAGGGTCGCTAACCTGGAAGAGGTCGCTCGATCCGCCACGGCGCTGCAGGGAACCCCGGAAGGACGTATACGAAACATCCTGCTCGCCGTAGAACGATTCCACGGCGTTATCCTCGAGCCGGGTGCCGAGTTCTCGTTCAACCATTTTCTCGGCGAGGTCTCCGAAGCAACAGGCTACGATATGAGCCACGTGGATGCCGCGGCCGCCGTCGGACCCGACATGGCCACCGACGGGCTGGGTGGTGGTATCGGCCAGACGGCTACGACCGCCTTTCGCGCCGCGTTCTGGGCGGGCTTGCCTATCACCGAGCGCCACGCCCCTGCCTACCGCGTGGGCTGGGTCGAGCCACCCGTCGGCATGGACGCGACCGTGGACGGCACCCGCCAAGACCTCAGGTTCGTGAACGACACCGGAGGCTTCATCCTCTCCCAGGTCGAGATCGACCACACGCGTGTCGCCCTCGTGTGGACTCTCTATGGGGAGCCGGATGGGCGGCGGGTCGAGACCGTAGGACCCACGGTGTCGAATGTGCAGCCGGCGCGGATCATGGTCGTTCGCCAGGACGAGCGGTTGGCACCAGGTACGCGGCAGCAGGTGGCGTGGGCGCGCGAAGGGGCCCACGTCACGGTCGAGCGCATGGTGCTGCAGGACGGCCAAGCGCGTAGGCAAGACATGTTCGCCAGCCAATACCGGCCGTGGCCGGACGTAGTGCTGGAGGGACCGAGCGAGTAAGGGAGCACCGGCACTCCGCCCGTCGGAGAACGAAAGCGCCCCGTGCACCAGCGGTGGGGGTGTTGCATTTTGCCTGCGCCCATGGTATACTGCCCTAGAACATTTGTCCGCATCAGACAGGGCATGTTCCATCACGATGAGGCCCGTCGAACGGGCCAACCGTTGCTGCAGAAAGGAGTCATGGAGCATGGCGGAAAGCGAGCGCGAGAAGGCGCTGGACACGACGTTGATGCAGATCAAGCGCCGTTTCGGGGACGGTGCAATCATGAAGCTAGGCGAGCAGGCTGGTGCCGAAGTCGACGTCATACCCACCGGTTCGCTGGCACTGGACGTTGCGCTGGGCGTCGGCGGCGTGCCCCGGGGGCGGGTCGTGGAGATCTACGGTCCAGAGTCCTCCGGCAAGACGACCGTGTGCCAGCACGTTATCGCCGAAGCTCAGAAGGCCGGCGGGGTTGCCGCCTTCATCGATGTCGAGCATGCACTAGACCCGGGCTACGCCGCCAAGTGCGGTGTTGATGTGGACAATCTGCTGATCTCGCAGCCCGATACCGGCGAGCAGGCTCTGGAGATCTGCGAGGCGCTCGTACGCTCCGGCGCCGTGGACGTGGTGGTGGTGGATTCGGTGGCCGCGCTCGTGCCCCGTGCCGAGATCGAGGGTGACATGGGGGACCACCACGTCGGCCTCCAGGCTCGCCTCATGAGTCAGGCGCTCCGCAAGCTATCAGGGGCGATCAGCCGATCCAACACGGCGGTGATGTTCACGAACCAGCTTCGCCACAAGATCGGGGTCATGTTCGGCAGCCCCGAGACCACATCGGGTGGCATGGCCCTCAAGTTCTACTCCAGTGTCCGTATGGATATCCGTCGCATCGAGGCCATCAAGGCCGGCGGCCAGGTGATCGGCAACAGGACGCGCGTCCGTATCAAGAAGAACAAAGTCGCCCCACCCTTCAGGGAAGCCGAATTCGACATCATATACAACGAGGGCATCTCCCGCAGCGGCGACATCCTGGACATGGGGGTTGTGCACGAGATTATCGACAAGCGTGGGTCCTACTACTTCTACGAGGACGAGCGGATCGGCCAGGGCCGTGAGAACGCCAAGCAGACGCTGCGCGACGAACTGGACAAAGCGCTCGAGATCGAGAACGCGCTCCGGGACCAGCTGGGCATGCCCCTTCGGAAGCAGGAAGCTGCTGCTGCCGCCGCCGACGCCACGACGACGGCGGAGGACGCGAAGGCGGACAAGGCCGAAAAGGTCGAAGTGGTGAGCGCGTAGGGGCACGGGTGAACCAATCGCGCCAAACGCAACGATCATGCCCTCCATCACCCGGCTACAGCTCTCGCGGCGACGCAAGGACCGTGTTCACGTCCACCTGGACCATGAATATGCCTTCAGCCTGCCGCTGGAGCTCGCGGCCTCGCTTCGCAAGGGCCAGGACCTCACCGCCGACGACGTCGCCCAGCTGCGCGGGGAGGATAGTTACCGCCACGCCCTTGACCGGGCACTCGGATTCCTCGGCTATCGGCCGCGGAGCCGGGACGAGGTCGCAGGATATCTGACACGGCAGGACACGCCCGAGGGCGTGGCCGAGCGGGTGCTCACCCGCCTGACCGACCTCGGGTTGATCGACGACCGGGCATTCGCCGAATGGTGGGTCGAGAACCGCCTGCACCACCAACCTCGCGGGCCCAGGGCTCTCCGGCACGAGCTGGCAGTCCGCGGCGTCAGCAGAGCAATCATATCCGCTGCCATCGAGGGGATAGACGAAGAGGCGCTGGCTACCGAGGTGGCTCTTGGGCGAGCGTCGCGGTACGCCGCACTCGACCACGACGCCTTTCGGCGGCGACTGGGGGGCTTCCTTCGGCGCCGCGGTTTCGGAGCAGAGCCCGTTCGGTCAGCGGTGAACGAAGCCTGGTCCCAGTGCGGCACGGCGGGTGAAAGTCCCTTCGAGATTCCTCATCCTGGCCACTGAACCCCCGGACCGGCTTTTTCCCTGACGGCGCCTGTGGTATTATTCGCCCAGGTGAAGATTCCAACGGGCCACTAGGCCGTAGAAGGGAAGGACACACATGTCGCCCGACCCGATCAGCATTCTGATCGGCGCGGTCGTCGGTGTGGTTATTGGATTTGCGGCTACAATCGTCCTTCGCCGCCTGCGGGCGGCCAATGAGGTTGAGGCGGCGCAGTCCGATGCGGCAAGGGTCATGGCCGAGGCCGAGACGCATGCACGGGAGACCGTGCTCACGGCCAAGGACAAGGCCCTGGAGATCCGAGGCGAAGCCGAACGGGAGATGGCGCGCAAGCGCCGCGAGCTTGATGAGGAAGAGAGCAGACTCGCACAGCGCCGCGAGAAGTTAGACCGCCGATTCGACCAGACCGACAACCGGGCCGCCAAGCTTGACAAGCAGGAACAGAAGCTAGCTGGACGAGAGGCCGAGTTAGCGGAGAACGAGCAGGAATGGAAGGCCACGCTCGAGAAGGTGGCCAACATGACGCAGCAACAAGCCCGCGAGGAGCTCCTGGCCTCAGTGGCTGAGGAGGCGCGGTCGGATGCTGCCCGCATCATCCGCGAGATCGAGATGGGGGCCCGCGAGCAGGGCGAGCAACGGGCGCGCGAGGTCCTCATCACCTGCATGCAACGCTGTGCGACCGATACGGTCAGTGACGCCGTATCCTCCACCGTCTCGCTGCCCACCGACGAGATGAAGGGGCGCATCATCGGACGCCAGGGGCGCAACATCCGTGCGTTCGAGCAGGCAACCGGAGTGGACGTGATCGTCGACGACACGCCGGAGGCAGTCATACTATCGTGCTTCGACCCTGTCCGGCGCGAGGTGGGTCGGTTGGCTCTGAGCACCCTTATCGTCGACGGGCGCATCCACCCGGCACGCATCGAGCAGGTGGTGAAGAAGACTCGCGAGGACATGGAGCAGATAATCCGCGAGGCCGGCGAGGAGGCTGCGTACGAAGTCGGCGTCCACGGTTTGCACCGCGAGCTCATCAACCTCCTCGGACGGCTGAAGTACCGCACCAGCTATGGTCAGAACGTGCTCGGCCACTCGGTGCAGGCGGCACAACTCGCCGCCATGATGGCCGCCGAGACCGGCGCCGATGTGTCAGTCGCCCGTACAGCAGGGCTGCTGCACGACATCGGCAAGGCCGTGAGCCACGAGGTCGAGGGCCCACATGCCCTGATCGGCGCCGATCTCGCCCAGCGATACGGCATGCCCCCCGCGGTCGTACACGCCATTTCAGCGCACCACCACGAGGAAGAGCCGGAAACGCTGGAGTCGGTCCTGGTTGAGACGGCCGATGCCATCAGCGGCTCCCGACCGGGAGCCCGGCGTGAGTCGCTCGAGCTCTACATCAAGCGTATCAAGGCACTCGAGAACGTCGCTCAGGCCTTTGAAGGGGTGCAGGAGAGCTACGCCATTCAGGCTGGCCGCGAGATCCGCATTCTCGTCCGCCCCGAGGACATGGACGACTTGGGTGCGGCACAGCTATCGCGCGAGGTGGCGCGCAAGGTCGAGGAGACGCTGGAGTATCCCGGTCAGATCAAGGTCACGGTCATCCGCGAGATGCGGGCGGTGGATTTCGCCAAGTAGCGGATCCTCCATTTCCCGTTGCCGCTCCCGTGCTGACCAGGCGCAGTTCCGTCAGGAGGCCGATCGATGACCGAATTCATCAAGGTTGCAGCGACCTCTCACACCACCGCCGTCGCCGGTGCCATCGCGGGCGTCATCCGCGGACACGGTCGGGTTGATGTGCAGGCCATCGGCGCCGGCGCCGTCAATCAGGCCGTGAAGTCCGTCGCCATTGCGCGCGTCTACCTCCAGGAGGATGGCATCGACATCGTCTGCGTGCCGTCGTTTGTGGAGGTGGACATCTCCGGCAAGGAGCGGACGGCAGTGCGGATCGCCGTGGAGGTGCGTGCGCCCGCGTCGGACTCGAGTCTCGGCGATTAGGGGGCGTCGGCCTCGGCGGCGGTCCGGCGATAGCGTTCCTGCTGCTCAGCGAACTCGTCGGCATCTACTACCACGCGTGCGCCCGTCTCCCAGGAGATGGTAACCTTGCGGGTCAGCATGTTCACATCCACGACGCGACCCCGCCCCACGGCACTCGTGATGCGCGCGCCCAGCTTCGGCAGGCCCTGGCGCATATCCATGTACTGCTCTTCCTCGAACGCCAGGCAGCACAGGAGCTTGCCGCACATGCCGCTGATCTCCGACGGGTTCAGCGGCAGGTTCTGATGTTTGGCCATGCGGATACCGATCGGCTGGAACCTGCTCATCCAGCTGCTGCAACACAGCTCTAGCCCACAGCGATCGAGCCCACCGACCAGCTTGGCCCGGTCACGGGGACCGATCTGGCGCAGGTGAACCCGCGTGCGAAATGCCCTCGCCAGGTCGCGCACAAGATCGCGGAAATCCACCCGCTGGGCGTCGGTCACGAAGTAGATCGTCAGCTGGCTACCGTCGTAGTTGTACTCGGCTAGCACTGCCTTCATCGCCAACTCGTGCTCGGCAATGTGTTCCCGTGCCTGGCGGAGCGCGGCCGGCTCCTGATGCTTCAGGCGGGCCAGCTCGGTCAGATCTCGCCAAGTCGCCCGGCGCAGGATCGGCTTGACCTCATTCACGTCAACGTCCCTGTCCAGGATTTGCCCCGGGGCGATGACGACCCGGCCGGCCTCCCGCCCGCGGGAAGTGTCGACGATGACCGAATCGTCGACGACCAGGCCCTCATGGCCGTCCGCGTCGAAGTAGTAGACCCGACCCGCGCGCCTGAACCGCACGCCGACGAGCTCCGTCATGCCGGAAGCTCCAGCAGCAGCACTTCGAGCGTTATCTGCGGGGCAGTGTTGGCTGCCAGTCGGCGTAGCGCATCCTCCACGGCGCGCAGACTACGGGCTGCGTCCGTGGCCCGGTATCGGTCGGCGGCGGCATTCAGGTCCGCGATGCAGTCCCGATTGACCACCGGTTCCTCGACCCCGTGATGGACGAGCAGCAGGTCACGCCACCAACTGGCCCAGACAGTCAAACCCTCGGCAATTCCCTCACCGGCGCGCGCCAGCTCCGCCGCCAACTCGAAGCGCGTTGCCAGATTGGCACCGAGGACGCGCATCAGCCCATCCAGCCAACTCCGGCGGGCGGTGAGCACGGACTCATCCTCGAGCGCCCGAACCGCCCAGCCGAGCCGGCCTCCCGACAGGCGGGCCAGAAGAACCGCGCGCTCCTGTTCCACTCCCCATTCCGCAGTGAGGGCCGCCTCGACCTCTCCGAGGGCCATGGGCCGGAGGGGCACCGGCTGGCAGCGCGAGCGAATAGTAGGCAGCACCGCGCCGATCTCCGCCGTGGTCAACACCAGCACGACGTGGCCTGGCGGCTCCTCCAGGGTCTTCAGGAGGCTGTTGGCCGCTCCGAGTGAAGCCGACTCGATCTCCGGCAGTACGACGATGCGGCGGGGGCCCTCGTTGGGCGCCAGGATCAGATCGCGCTGAAGCTCCCGCACGGCCTCGATTCGCAGTGGGGGCTCGAGCCAATGCAGATCCGGGCACGCCAAGCGGCTGACCAGCCGGCACGTACGGCACAGACCGCACGGCCTCTTCCTGGCCGACCCTTCGGCGCACAGAAGGGCCTGGGCGAAAAGTCGAGCCAAAGCGCGCTTGCCGACGGCGGGCGGCCCGGCGAAGAGGGAGGCCGGGCCGACCCGCGGGGGCCGAGCAGCCGCGAGGAGGGCGTGCACGAGCCGCCGCGGAGCGGTCGCGCGTCGTGGCAGTCCGTCCCGCAGAGCCGAGGACCAGAGCGCCGAGGCCGGTAATGATGCGGCGGATGGGGCCCCTCTTGTACTTCTTGGCCTTCTGGTTCAGGTGCGCCAGCACCTGGCGGGCCTTCGTGTAGTTGGAGCCGTGGGTGCGCAGGTTGGGTACGGTCTTGAGCTCTTCCTGAAGCTGGGCTCGCTGCTCGGGCGTCGGCGACG
>CAYYVH010000084.1:0-13436 GCA_964475075.1 uncultured Anaerolineales bacterium
CCCCTCGGCAGGTGGAGTGCGCCGCAAAGCCACCACTCTCGGGGCGGAGCCTCTGGTGCGGTGGTGCCCACGGTGCGGAGGGGGTAAATGCAGCCCCAGCCGAGGGCGAGCCACAGGCTGCCGCCAGACGCCTCGACCCCCAGGACCGTCCCTCCCGACCGGACGGAGCACGCGGGCGCCTTGATCCGCTGGAGCAAGCGTGCCCGGGTCGGGTCCGACGCATCCACCACCAACACCCCAGTCTCGCCGGCCGCTACGTAGACCGTGTCGCCGTCGACGGCTAGATCCTGGACGCCCGTCCACCCGGGTCGGGACGAATCGACGGGCACGTCGAAGGTGCCCAGATGGCGCGGCTCGGAGGCCTCGGAAACGTCTACCAGCTCGAGCCTCGTCCAACCGTCCAAATAGGCCACACCGCCGCGCACATGCACGTCCGTCGTTCCTCTGTACTCACCCTCCCACTGGCCGACCGGCTCCGGATTCGCCGGATCGCGCACGTCCAGGACGGTCAAACCGACGTCGCTCGAAGTGATGTAGGCATAGCCGCCCACGACGTCCACACCCGTGACCAAGCCTTCCTGGAGGCTCTCACCGCTGTTCCAGTCAGGTATCTCGAAGAAGCCCACCTCGCGCGGTTGGGTCGGCTCGCGTACGTCGAGGACGCGCAGCCCGTCCGTGCTGGCAGCGACGAAGGCGTAGCCGTCGGCGAGCGCCACGTCGACGACGTAGCCGGCCGGATCGAAAACGCCCACCTCGCGCGCGGCCGCAGGATCGGTCACGTTCATGATACGCAGGCCGTCGGACCAGGCGGCTACGTACGCCAACTCGCCGTCGACCGCAACTTCGAATGCACCATCGGGTGGATCGATCGCACCGACCTCCCGGATGGCCGGACCCGACACGTCAGCGACGCGCAGGCCTGCACGGCCGCCGGCGATCACGGCCAAATCACCGGTCAGGCGCACCTCCGGCTCGTCCTCGAGTCGGGTCCAGCCGCTGTCGGCCTGCCGCCCGACCTCGCGCGGCTGCGAAGGGTCGGCCACATCCAGCATCGCCAGGCTGAATCGTCACCAGATCTGAGGTAACACCCACGTACAGCGTACCGTTACGGCGGCTCGCCAGGAGACACACACACGGTTGTTTCACACATCGCAGCTCTCTGGATTCCGGCTTTCGCCGGAATGACGATTGTCTCTTCCGGATTTACTGGTTCCCGCCCCTTTCGCCGACCACCTCCCGGAGCATCGTCATGAGGTCGCGTTCGATCTCACGAATGTCGGCCTCGATCTCCTCCAGCGGCCGCGGCGGCGTGTAGCGGTAGAAGTAGCGGTTGAAGTTGATCTCGTAGCCGCCGCGGCCGACGTGGCCGTCCTTCGGGTCGCGCTTCCCCATCTTGATCCAGGCGTCCGGCACGTGGGGCTTGACCTCACGATCGAAGAACGCGCGGACGCTGGCTGGTACGCCGTCGGCGTCTACGGGATCGTCACCCGCCGGGATCGGCACGCTCTCCGTGTCACGCAGCTTCGGGTCGGGCTCGGGGTTGCCGTCCTTGTCGGTGCATACCGGAGCGTTCTCGTCCCGCTCGGACAGGGCGGTGAGGATCGCCTTCGTGACCGGAGCGGAGAGCTTGAGGCCAGTCTTCTTTGCAGCCGACTCCACGACATCGAGGAACTCGGCCCGGTCCTCGAACGACGTGCCGGGCAGCGCGCGCATGAGGGCGCGGATTTCATCCTGAAGCGCCCGGCCTTCGGCCTCCTCCTTCGCTCCAGCCGCCCCCCTCTTCCTCGACTTGGCCAGGCTCAAGAAGCCGCGCTCCTCCTCCAGGCGCCCGATGCGCTCCGGGCTCGCCTGGAAGTTGAGCCGCAGCGGCCGCTCGACCGTGATCTTGCGGAAGCCGAAGTGGGTGGTTGGGAAGACGCGGCTGACGACGACCTCTTCTTCCTGGCCGTCCTTCGTGACCTTGCGCGTGTCACCGTCCCTGAAGTTGGCGAGGATCTCGAGAATGTCCTGCGCCCGGTCGGGCGGGATCTCGCGGCGCTTGTCGCCGAGGCTCTTGCGCATCGGAACCCAGAACGACGTGGCGTCGATCAACTGCGCCTTGCCGCGGCGCGCCGTGGCCTTGCGGTTAGTGACTACCCAGACGTAGGTCGCGATGCCGGTGTTATAGAAAAGCTGCTCGGGCAGCGCGATCAACGCTTCGAGCAGATCGTTCTCCAGGATGTACCGCCGAATCTCGCTCTCGCCGCTGCCCGCGTCGCCCGTGAAGAGCGGCGAGCCGTTCATGATGATGGCGATGCGCGAGCCGCCTTCCTGCCGGTCCTTGGCGTGCGCCAGCATGTGCAGCAGGAACAGGAGCTGGCCGTCGCTGATCCGAGGGAGGCCCGGGCCAAAGCGCCCAGCCGCGCCCCGCTCGTGCTCGGCGCGAACCGCGTCCCCGTCGCGTTTCCAGTCCTTGCCGTAGGGCGGATTCGCGATCATGTAATCGAAGGTCTTGCCGGCGTGGCGGTCACTCGAGAGCGTGCTCCCGTAGGCGATGTTGTCCGCATCGCGGCCCGTCGGGTCCTTCATGAAGAGGTCCGACTTCGATACCGCCCAGGTCTCGGGATTGACCTCCTCTCCGAAGAGACGGATATCGGCGCGCTCGTTGATTGCCGGACGGAGCAGATCACCATTCTTCCGCAGTCCGATCGTGATGTGCTCCTTGGTGATCATCAGCATGCCGCCGGAGCCACAGCAGGGGTCATAAACGGTGCAGACCACGCCTTGGCGGCGAATCCGACCCTCGTCCCCCGCGAGCATCAGGTCCACCATCAGGTGCACGACATCCCGCGGCGTGAAGTGCTCGCCCGGGTTCTCGTTGAGCGCCTCGTTGAACTTGCGGATCAGCTCTTCGAAGATCGTCCCCATCGTCGGGTTGTCGACCCTGTCCGGGTGCAGGTCCACGTTCTTGAAGCGCTCCAGCACCTGGAAGAGGAGCCCCGCCTCGTCCAGCTTGCTGATGGTGTTGTCGAAGTCGAACTTCTCCAGCACCTCGCGCATGTTCGGGCTGAAGCCGGCGATGTAGTTGCGCAGATTCGCCGCCAGGTGCGGCGCATCGGCGAGGAGCTTGTCGAAGTCGTAGCGCGACGTGTTGTAGAACGCGAAGCCCGCGGCCTTGCGGAGCTGCGGGTCGAGGTTCTCGAGCTCCTTGCCCTTCAGCTCGGCCTGCTTGGCGAGAACCTGACCCTTGGTGCCGGCCAGCACACAATCCAAACGGCGCAGGACGGTCAACGGCAGAATGACGTCCTGGTACTTGCCGCGCTTGAAGGTGTCGCGGATGAGGTCCGCGACACCCCACAGGAAGCTGACGATCTCACTATGGTGCACCGCGTTTGCACTCCGTCGTCCGATAGGGGCCGCCCTCGTGTCACAAGCATGCGCACCCGAATGATGGCCGGAGCCGGCGCCCGGAGTCAAGCAAACCGGCCCGGGCCCGGTACCCCATGGCCATACTCCGGCTTTCGCCGGAATGACGAATGGCGCGGAGGGCATGACTCTCCCGGCTGAACGGTTTCCTTTATCTTGCGCATGGATATCCTCTCCTGTGCCATTCCCTACCTCCGTTGATGCGCTTGACCATCCCGCCAGCTTGAGACACTGTTCCGTCAGTTGCGGCACTGTCATTGGCGTCTGAGCCTCAAAGGGGAGGTCGTGCATCGTGGACGGAGGAGGCGTGTTTCGGGCTGCACTGTGGGCCACAGCGGTCCTGACGTGGTTAGCACCGATTGTGGTGCGCGGCGTGCCCGACCCCATGGGGCCGGCGAACGATGTCGGGCCGGAGTGCGAGGCGGCGGCGGACCATCCGGAATGGGTGTTCTGTCACGATTTCGAGGTGCCGGACGCGGCCGACTTCGGCAAGTACTGGAACGACAGTTACGGCGTTGGGGATCGCATGTTCCTCATCGACGACGGTCCGCCCGGCGTGGTCGGCCAGCGCAGTCTGCGGTTGCGGATCGTCAACGAGACGGACACATCATTCGAGTCTGGCGTATCGGCTGGGCCGAAGAAGTTTCTCGGCGCAGTGGTGGATTGGGGGACGCTGCATCTCCGGCGCTACGTGCGATTCAACGCGGACTTCCACCAGGGTAATTTCATGCACCTGGGTGGTCTCGGCGCTTGCCATCCCGACCTCTACCCCTGGGAGTGCATGGGCAAAGCTGGCAAGCGGCCCCGGGGCGACGACCGGTTCTCTGCCAATCTGGAGCCGTGGTCGGCCTACCAGTCGCTCCCGTGGCCGGGCCGCTGGGGGTTCTACTCCTACTACTACCGGATGCACATGGATTGCGGGCATCCGGGGCCGGACGACTGCTACGGCGACATGTTCGCCCCGGACGAACACGTTTACGTCCCACGCGGTGACTGGCACGTGTTGGAGATGCGCATAGAGCCGGGCACGCCCGGTGAGGCGGACGGCAGCCAGACGTTCTGGATCGATGGTCGGCAGATCTACACCGCGGACGGCATCGCCTGGCGCACGACGGACGAGCTGCGGATCAACAAGGTCGGCCTCGGCCTCTACATCCACAACAATCCGGCCCACACGACCAACATCGTCGACCAGGACAACGTCGTAATCAGCCGCGCGTACATAGGCCCAGCGCCGTGCGAACCTGCAAGTCCGATCCGTGCGGCGTGCTATTGCGGAGGGCAGCCGAACCCGGACGACGACGCCAACGTGTTTGCGACCGGCTATTGCTGCGACAACACCTGGCAGGAGCAGCCGTGCGGGGCGGGGACGAGGGTGTACCTGCCGTGGCTATAGTGAAGTACCGCCATGGGCACGTCCAGCTGTCCTTGACAGCCCCATGGCCGTTTTCGAAAGCACCTCGGCGACGGGGTGTGGTCCTCGTGACATTGGCGAGCGTCAGCCGCCCTCGTGGCCTTCAGGTGGCAGTGACCGGATCCACGAGTACTGTCGGCCGAAGTTGCTGAGGAGCGCCCGGTCGGTCGTCCACAACTCACATCCCAGGTAGGCGGCCAAGGCCACGTACTCGGCGTCGTAGCTGCGCTTGACACCGTGCACCGTCGCCAGCGCCAGGGCATCGACGTAGAGCTCAGGATATGCGTAGAGCTGGATCGGCGCCTGTAAAAACGTACGGAGCGCGGCCGTACCCTCCTCGCGCGTGATCCTCTTCAAGAAAACCCAGGCGCAGATGGCGGCCGTCACCTCACTGAAGAGGTGGGGCGGACCGGCGACCTCGGTTCCACCCGCCTCCCACTCAGCGAGTCTCGCGAGAGCGGCACGGTGCCCCTGCTCCGGCAGCACCCACTTCGCGGCGAAGCTGGCATCCACACAGACGACGCTCATTCCTCATCCCGGCCGCGCAGCTCGGCCAACGTGGCGCTGATCGTGCCATCGGGCAGGTACTTTCCGCCACGCTCGGCGACCATCCGTCCGACGAGGGCGCGGGCATCGCGGACGAACCGACCGCCCGGATGCGCACCTTCCGTCCAATGGCGTGCCAGCACAAGCGAGTCGCCGTGCAGGGAAATGACGAGCGGCTCGCCTACGTGCAGATCCAGCGCGTCGCGCATCTCCCGTGGAATGGTAAGCTGGCCTTTCGGGCGCAGCCGGACGACCTTCGTGAGTACCATTGCCCTGTCCTCGTCGTGAGTCAGAATCCGTCGGAAACTCCAACTGATATTAGCATCATGGAGACCACCGCCCAAGGGCGTGGATACACACCATCGCGCGCCAGGCGCTTCAGTGCAACGGCGCCGATGTCGGTGCTGACGAGGCATTGGGATTGGCAGGCCCGCGCGGGGCTGAACGGAAACGCGTGCCATTTTCCGTGCATCGACGCGTGAAGGTCTGCCGAGCGGACTGGACATCCGGTCTCGCATGCGTCATGCTACTTCCGACGTGGAGCACATGACGTGACACCTGCCGACGAAACGCGTAAATCCTTCGTAGTCGCTCGGAACCCCAAGCCGGGCACCCGCCTGCCCTACGTGGTGCGCCTGCCCGTCGCCGGCGAGCCGCCGCTCGTCCTCGCCTGCCGCGAGGAGTGGCCCGGACCGAAGGACGTGTTCTGCCTGGAGCTCGACGCCTGGCCAGAGGACGCCGAGGTCATCAAGGAGGTGCCCGTCCAGAGCTGCTGGCGCTCCGGCAAGGCGGTGCACCTGGTGCTCGAGCGGCGCCTGCGCCGGCGGTCCATGTTCGTCTGGACCCAGGGCAGGGGGCGCACGCTCATCTTCTGGCGCACGCAGCGCACCATGCGCGCCGCGCGGCCGGGCCTCCGCGTGCCTCAGGCTCGGGGTCTCGAGGCGCCACTGAGTATTGCCGTGGACATCCGTGAGGGCTATCCCTGGCGATTTACGAAGCACCGTGCAGAATGCGTCACACGCGAGCTGCCCGTCGGCGACTACGGTGTGTTCCTCGAGGACCGGCTGTGCGCCGCGGTTGAGCGCAAGGACGTCCCGGGGTTAGCCGCGGCGGCTGTCGGGGGCACGCTGTCCTTCGCCCTGGCCGAGCTGAGCCGGCTGCCGCACGCCGCCCTGGTGGTGGAGGGGCGCCTGTCAGATCTGCTGAAGCCCGATCAAAAGGTCCGAAAGGGCTGGTTGATGAGCGTGGTCGCCAGCCTGCAGGTGCAGTATCCCCGGGTGAATTGGATGTTCGCGGAGACACGGGAGTTGGCGGAGGACTTCACCTTCCGCTGGCTGGGGGCGGCGCGCAAGGCGGAACTGGAGCGGGCCGCGGCGCCCAGCGAGGAGCCGGCGCCGGGACGCGAGACACCACGCATCGCCGAGTCGGCCCAGATGGCCCTTCCTGTCTACGACCGCCGCGGGCGGTTTGACGAAGCCATCAAGCTCGCCGATCAGGGACGGGTCTGGACCACGGCGGAGTACGCCGCGCACTTCGGCGTGAGCAAGCCGACGGCGCGGAAGGACCTGTCCGACCTGGTGGCGGCCGGTGCGCTCAGCGCCGAGGGTGGCCGACGGGACCGGCGGTACGTTCGGGTGCGGAAGGGGTAGCCGGAGCTAGAGTTCCAGAGGGGCGCTGATGCTGATACGGCGGATCTTGCCGATGATGCGCTGGCGCTCGCTCTCGCTCTTCGCGTTCGCCAAGCGCACCCGCAGTTTCTTCAGGCTCTTGCGGCGGCGCCGCCGCCGACGGATTTCCCGGTGTCGCTCAATCGCCACGCCTTGCCCTCCTCAGGTACCGTGTAACCACATGTCGTAGAGTGTGTGCGGACCCAACCCCCAGGGGTTAGGTATGAATTATACCATAGCCCACACCGATTCCCGCCGCAGCGCAACACGGATCGAACCTCACCGGCTGACTACCGTGTAGGGACGAGAACCGTCACCCACGGCACGCGGAACTCGAACTCGCCGTGCCGGTTGCCGCTGTGGACGAACCAGCCCTTCGCCGCGGCGCTGAGCGGCTGGCAGCCCGTCTCCGAGGGCTGGCCCTGGAACGTAATGGTCAATCCGTCGGTCGGCACGTAGTCGGTCTCCCAGGTCAGGCGCGCACCGGGGGGATCGATCGAGGTTGGCGCCGGCACTGCGCTACCCGGGACGTAGCGCATCGTGGCCGGCAGCGCATCCACGACGGTCAACTTCTTCAGGCGTAGGATCAACATCTCGGACCGGAAACGACCGAAGATCTGGACATCCGGGTTCAGCTGCTCGACCCCGTAGTAGTAGGGGCGCACACCGCACCCCTTGCACCCGTCCCAGATTGACCACCCGCAGGGTAGGGGCGACCCGGCGGGTCGCCCCTACGCCGGTCGGACTGTCCAGGACCCCTTGAGGGGCCAAACAGCCGGGTCAACGCGCGCGGTGGCCAACCCCACACGCCCCGCATCCAGCCGCAGCACCCGGTGGGCGGCCCGAGTCAGCCGGCGATCGTGGGTGGCGACCAGGATCGCGACACCGGCTGCAGCGCGAGCGTGGAGCAGCCGAGCGAGATTGGCGATGGCCGCGTCGTCCAGGCCCCGCGTCGGCTCATCCAGGAGGAGAACCGCCGGGTTGGTGACGGCGATGGCGCCCAGGGCCGCGCGCTGCCGCTGGCCCGTGCTCAGGTCGCGCGGATAGCGCCCGGCGAGGGCCGCGATGCCCAGATCAGCCAGCAGCCGGTCCGGGTCGCATCTCCCTTCCGGCACCAGACGGTGGTTGGCCAGGGTGATCTCGAGCTCCTGGCGGACGGTGTCCGCGTAGAGGAGCGCCCCCGGATCCTGCGGCAGGTAGCCGACCCGCCTGCAGATCTCGGCCACCGGGCGGCCGGCGACCGACTCGCCCTCGACGCGTATCTCCCCCTCCGCCGAGCGAATCAACCCTACGATGAGTCGCAGCAGCGTAGTCTTGCCCGACCCGCTGGGACCCATCAGCGCCACGACCTCACCGGCGCGAACGGCCAGTGAGGCCCCCGCCAACACCGGCAGCTCGCCGAAGCCGAAGGCCACCCCGTCCAGCTCCAGGACGACCGGACCGGGCGCGGCCGGCGGGGGCGCGGGAGCTTCGTGGCAAACCACGTGCGGCAACACCCATTCCGGCGCACCGACCAACACCTGCGTGCTCGTGTGTCCTAGCGTTGACTCGACATCGGACCGACCACCCAGCCCCCAGCTCCCAGCTCCCAGCTCCCAGCTCCCAGCTCCCAGCTCCCACCTCCCAGCTCCCACCTCCCCGGAACCGGAACGCTCGCCCGCTTCGTCACCCCCTCCAACCGGCTCCTCACCTTCCCCCGCCAAGCACACCAGGTGGCTGGCGTGGGGCAGGACGCGGTCCAGGCGGTGCTCGCTCAGGAGGACGGTCAGATCGCCGTCCCGCGCCAATTCCACCACCGCCTCCAGCACGACAGCCGCCGCGTCGTCATCCAGCTGAGAGGTCGGCTCGTCCATGACGAGCACCTCGGGTCTCAAAGCCAGCGCGGCCGCAATGACCACCCGCTGCCGCTCGCCACCCGACAGCGTCGCGATCCGACGGCCCTCCAGGCCAACCAGCCCGACGCGTGCCAACGCGTCGGCCACCCGCGCCCGCATCTCTGCCCGGCCGGTGCCGCGGTGCTCGAGAGCGAAGGCCACCTCGTCCTCTACCTCGTCCACGATAAAGCTACTCTCTGGATCACCAGACACGAACCCGACGCGTTCGCTCATGGCGCCAGGCCCCCCGCTCACCGGATTACACCCCGCCACGCGCACGGCGCCCTCGACCGACCCGCCGGTGAAGTGGGGCACGAGGCCGTTCGTTGCGCGCAGCAAGGTGGACTTGCCGACGCCGCTGGTCCCCGTGACCAGCGCAAGAGCGCCTTTGGGGAGCTCGAACGTCACGCCCTTCAGTGCCGGCACCGAAGAATCGGGATAGCTGAAGCCGAAGCTATGGAACTCGATCATCCGTCCGGACGCCTGGCTGTGCCACGTGTGCCGAACGCCGCTGCCGCCGGCGCGGCCAGGCCCAGCAGTGCCAGCGCGAGCACAGGATCCGCCGGCGGCAGTGCCAGGTGGGGGTATGGCGAGTAGGCCATCGTCGCGCGCACGCTGGGTCGGGACCAGGCGACCACCAGCGGCAGCCAGGCCGCCAGGCTCACCAAGGTGTCGGTCGCCCGCCATGGCTCACGGTGGTAGGCGGTGAAGGGAGCCCGCCGGCCGAGGGCGAGGAGCGTACCCACCATCGCGACCACACCCGTCAGGGCAACGACCGTTCCCGCCGTCGTCGGCAGGAGGCCCACATACGGCCCCAGCCAGCCGGTGAGCAGAGCGACAAGGCTTGCCAGAACAGCCGCGTGCGCGACCACCGGTGTGGTAGACGGTGGAGACAAGCCACGGGCCGTCATCGACTCGGCCAGGTTCAGGGCGCGCTCCAGTCCGCCGACGAGGAGCGGCACGGCCAGGGGAATCCAGTCGCGCACGCCCCGCACCCGGTGACCGCGGACAGCTTGCGCCTCACGCACGGCCGCCAGCTGATCCAGCACGGACGGCACGTAGGTCAGGGCGATCGCACTCACGAGCGTCAGTGCGCCGAAGGCGCGGGGGATCAGGCGCACGAGCGCCCGCGCCGACAGCGCCTCACGGAATGCGGTGAACGTCGCCAGCAGCAGCACGAGCGTCAAGCCGGTCAGCGCGCCGTAGGTCAGGGCCTCGAGCGTCAAGGGTCCGCCGACGAGTGGCCAGCTCCCCGGCAGCCGGACCAGTACTGTCGCGCCGGAATGGGCCATCAGGAGGTTGTAGAGAGCGGCGAGGGGGATCACTAGTAATGCGAAGCGGCCCACGGGGATCGTCAGGCGACCGCGATCCCCCGGAAGCGCCGCCCGCACCACCCCGACCGCCAGCGCTGCGGTCAGCAGGATCAGGGGGTTCCGGGTCAGCGAAATGAGGGCCGCCGTGCCTAGAAGCCAGGCCACCCAGGCCCGCGGGTGCATCGGACGGACAGTGGTTCCCACCTCGTCCCCGGCTGGCTCATCGCAGCCGTCGGTGGTGGCCGAAATCGCCCGAGGTGCCGCGGATGATAATTCCGCACCCGGCGTGTCATCCGCCGCGGCATCGAAGCGGAACCGGCGCCCGAACCGGCGCAGCGCCGTGAGCACCGGGGCGCCGGTCAGCAGGATCAGCGACGCATTGCCAACCGCCCGGAACGCGTCCCAGCCCAGGGAGGTGGCCACGTAGTAGGCGAGGAAGCGCTGGACCGGTCCGGCGGCGGTGGGCCCGTCGCCCCCGAGCAGCACGCCCTCATCCACGAACGGCCAGAACCAGAGCGTCATCACGACCCCGTAGAGCACCCCCCAGAGTGCTCCGAAGCCCGCCAGCAGGCGGATCTCGCCCCGACCCACCATCCCACCACTTCCCGGGCGGCGCGGCAGCCAGCCGGCAGTCAGGCCCACCCAGCCGGCGGCCAGCGCCTGGTACGGCAACCACGGGCCGACCCCGCCGGTGACGACCGCTGAAACGGCCAGCGTCAGAGCGCCCATCAGGAACCCGAACCGCGAACCGAAGGCATAACCGGTCAGGATGACGAGCAGAAAGACGGGGCTGAAA
This sequence comes from uncultured Anaerolineales bacterium, assembly GCA_964475075.1. Classification (GTDB taxonomy): domain Bacteria; phylum Chloroflexota; class Anaerolineae; order Epilineales; family Epilineaceae; genus CAYYVH01. The sequence continues at coordinate 11,016 of CAYYVH010000084.1, forward strand.
CCGGCCGGTCCCGGCAGCGCGACCTCAACGAAGCGCAGCACGGCGTTCGTGGCCACCAGCACGCCCAGCACGGCCACCGCGCGGGCACCGAGGCCCGTCCCACCGGCTTCGAACACGAGCGCCGCCAGGCAGAATGCCACCAACAGGCCGAGCAGCATCGGTGCGCCAGCACCCAGCACCGCACCGTCACCTGCCGGTGCGAGCGACCGCCACAGGGGGAACAGGAACGCCGCCAGCCCGATCAGGCTGGCCAAGGCGTATACCGCTATGGAAGTCAAGCGTTGGGCGGGGGGAACCGTCACGCGCCCCCCCGCCTCATCCAAACCACCGCCCCCCCGAGCCCGGCCACGACCAGGCCGAAGAGGGCGTAGCCGACCAGGGAATGGTCCCCCGACCGCCGCTCCACGGCCGGGCTCACCTCCACATCTGGCGTTGGGATTCGCCGAGCCGGGACCAGCGACGCCGTGACGTTAGGTGACGGAAGACCGACGGATTCATCAGCGATTGAGGAGGACTGGCCGTCCGCGTCCTCAGCCAGTGCGTATTGCGCACTCGCCGCGGCGAGTAGAGCTTCCAGCGTGGCTGACCCGGCGGTGACCGTCGCCGCGTGGTCCGCCAGTACGTTCTCGGCTACTACGGTGGCCGTCAGCCGAGTTCCGGCTAGGTTTGTGACACGCGACGTGTCGTGCCGTGCGGTCGCCGCAGGTACAGGGGCATCCTTTTCTGTCCCGCCGGACGGGGCCGGCGGGCGCGGGGGGCGGCTGGGCAGGTTGGGTGGGGGGGGTCCCGCCGGCGGAGCGGCTGTCCACGTTCCCGGCGTCCGCGTCGCCGTTGCCACGGTGGGCGCTGGTGGCGGGTTCGTTGCGGTCAGCTCGACCTCAGGCGCGCACAGCTCCTCGAAGCTCCGCCCAGGCGGCTGGGCACCAGTGCCCACGTTCCCGCGCCCCCACGCCCAGCCGTCCACGTCGCCGTGTCGAACCTCACGCGACGAAGGCCCCATGTCGGCGTAGGCCCAGCGCCCATCCACCAGCCGGTAGTACGCCCAGTACTCGCAATCCGGTCCGGGCACACGGCAGCGGCACCAGCATTCATCCGCGGAGCACCCCTCACCGCCGATGGCGCAGACTCTTGTCCCCAGAGCAGTGGTCTCTGCTACGACGCCAACGCCGGATAGCCGCAGCAACTCCTCGCCCGTCCGCACCTCCCCCCCCAGATCGACGCAGAACTCCCGTACGGACCCGTCACCGAACTGCACGACGAGCCCCGCCCGCGGCGCCACCTGTGCGCGCACCTCGGGCACAGACACACGCCCAAGACCGACACCCACCACAGCCCAAAGGAAAGCAAGGCTTGCCGCTCGCCCCCACCACCTTGGTCGCCCGGCACCAGGACCATCCTCGCTCCCGGACGAACCAGACTGATAGCTGATAGCTGATAGCTGATAGCCCATGTCAGATCAGAAACCCAACTCTCCCACCCCCACCCTAATACTTCTGCGGCGTCACTGGCAGGAAGATCACACCGCCTTGGCCCAGGGCTCTCGTCGGCAACGGCCGCAGCGCCAGGGCGAGCGCCGCGACGTAAGTAGCGTTGGGATCGACGGAACCCGAGTTACCGATGAACCCGCCATCGGGGCTCTGGAGGGCGAAGAGGCGTTCGACCGGGCTGTAGCGCGTCAGTCCGCCCTCCGGGCCGCGCATCCAGCCCGGCCCCTCAACCGCCTGGCCGTAGGCCACGAGCCCGCCAAGGGCCCGTCCGGTCATGACGGCCTCGTCCGCCCCGCCGGGCCGCGCAAAGCCGGCGTCCGGTGTTTGCAATTGGCGCAGCGCGTGGATGGCCTGCCAGACAGCCGGAATGTCAGCAGCGATACCCGCCGTTGAGAGGGCCTGGAGAGCGAGGCCCGTGCTGGCCGCATCCGCCTCCACGGCATTCGCCTCGGCCCCCCAGCCACCGTCGGTGACCGTTGCGCCGAGGAGGTAGTTGACCGCGGCGGGCGGAATCTCCTCCGCGGCGGCCTTCAGGCCGAGGATCGCCCACGCGTTGTCCCGCGTCGTGCCGGTGCCGTACGTTCCGGTGGCCGGATTGTAGATGGACTGGATGGTCCCAACCGCGTCCTCGCCCCCGAAGTTGTGCGGATCAGCACCCAGAGCGGCGATGCCCACGCTCAGCCTGCCGGCTTGGCTGGCACCCCGGCGGATGTATGACGCGGCGCGGCTCGTCAGAAAGTCGGCCGCCGTTCGGCCCGACGGGGTCGGGGCGTTCGGATTGCGTCCCAGGGCGGCCAGCGCCACTACGGCGTCGATCGTCGCCTCCGGATTTGAACCCACAAAGGCGCCGTCCGGACTGCGCTGCGCGAGCATCCACGCTGTGGCGCGCCGGGCCGCCACGGCGCGGCCCGGGAGCGGGAACGGCCGGCCGGCG
>CAYYVH010000085.1:0-13283 GCA_964475075.1 uncultured Anaerolineales bacterium
CTGTTCGGCGCTGGCCAGATCTCGATGCCGTCGCTCGTCCCGCCCACCCCCGCCGCAGCCGGCGCAGGCGCTGCTGGTGGTGGAGGGTCTGTCGTTGTGAACAACAACATCACCGTTCCGCCGGGAACGCCGGCCAGCGTGGTGTCGCGCGTGGGTGACGCTGCCGGGCGGGAGAGCTCGCGTGCATACCGTCGAGGTCTGACGGACGTGGCCAGGCCATGAGCAACAGCAACAAGCCGTTTTTTCGCGTCCTCCTCACCGAAACCGACGAGGGGCTGATGGATGTGATCACCGAGGTGCCGCTGGACGTGGTGTCCACGCGGACCTACCGCTTCCAGGCGCAGATCACCGAGAACCCCATCGAGGACGGAAGCACAGTCAATGACCATGTGATCATCAAGCCAGACGTGATCACCGCCGAGGGGTTCGTGAGCAGCGTTCCGGTGACCAGGGCCTCGGGAGAGTCCGCGCCGGCGCAGGTCCCCCTCAAGGGGAACACCGAGGCGGGACTGGGCGAGAACAGGCCGCAGAGCGCCTATGACATGATGGAGGACATCTTCCGCGGCAAGAAGCCGGTGACCATCCTGGCAGAGTACAGCCTCTACGACGACATGCTGCTCGAATCGTGGGAGACCACCAAGTCGAAGGATCGAGGTCGTGGGTTTTTCTTCACGGCGACGTTCAAAAAGGTCGTGACCGTTGCGACCCTGACCGGCACATTGCCGCCGGACGTGGTGAGCGCGCTCAAGCGGCGCCGGGCCAAGAAGGTCGCAGCAAAGAAGGCAGCCACCACGGCGAGCAACCTCACAGCCCAGCAGGCCACGGTGATCGATGAGGGCAAGAAATCGAAGACCGCGACGGACGCCGACACCAATGCCACGAGCCGGGCCAGCGGTAGCGCGTTCTCTGGGGCGTTAGGGAGGGCCAGATGACCGTCGAGAACATCCCGATTCGAAGCGACCTCGACTACTACTCGATGACGGTGAGCTTGGCTGGCATCGACTACCGGTTGTCCTTTGCCTACAACACCCGCGACAGCCGCTGGTACATGAGCGTGGCCCAGGCAGATGGAACCGTGCTGGTCAGCGGGACCCCCATCGTGGTGGATATGCCGCTGCTGCTGCGCTTCACCGACACCGATCTCCCGGCTGGTTACCTGGTGGCCACCGACTCGACTGGGGAGGGGCTGGAGCCAGAGAAGGACGACTTCGGCGACCGCGTGAAACTCGTCTTCATCCCAAGTGCTGACCTCTGATGGGCGTTGAACTCTACAACCGGAAGTGGGAGCTGGTGATCGCTTCGTCGGGTGGTGGGCCCGGGCTCAAGATCACCGAGGCGCGAGTGGCCTTCGACGTTGAGAAGACCTCCACGTCCGAACCCAACAAGGCGACGATCCAGGTGTACAACCTGTCGCAGCACAGCCGGGATCTCATCGATGAGCAGGACGTGGCCGTGGTGCTCAAGGCGGGCTATGAGGACCTGCTCCAGACGGTGTTCGTCGGCGTGATCAAGCGCGGGGAGCACCGCAAAGAGCCGCCGGACGTGATCACCGAGTTGGAGTGCAAGGACGGAGGGGTCGACCTGGAGACGGCCGAGTTCCGGCGCAGCTACAAGGCTGGCACGTCACGCCGGCGGGTCGTGCAGGACATCATCGATGCGATGCCCAACACCGACACGGGGCTGCTCACTGCGTCTGGGATCTCTGGCAGCATCCCGGGCAAGCTCGCGCTGTCGGGCGGCTGCAGGCACATGCTGAACAGGCTGGCGCGGTCGTGGGACTTCGAGTGGTCGGTGCAGGATGGAGCGGTCCAGATACTGGACGAGACCGGCACCACGCTGCCCGCGGGCCTGGCCATCGTGCTGTCGTCGTCTACCGGGCTCATCGGCAGTCCGTCCAAGGTGGCACGCTCCAAGAAGGGCGCGCGAACCAACCTCAGCGGCGCCGGCGCGAAGTTCAAGAGTTTGCTCCTGCCGACCATCAAGCCCGGGGTCTACGTGGACCTCAGGGGCGACACGATCAAGGGGTTCTACAAGGCAGAGACCGTGGCCCACCGCGGGGACACCCACAGCAGCGAGTGGATCACCGAGACAGAGGGGGTCTTGGTCAAATGACTCAGCAGGGCACCCCCAACCTCTCCCAGCTCCTAGAGGAGGTCATCATCGCGGCGGCCCAGGATATCCGCTGCGCCATCCCAGGGGTGGTGACCGAGGTGGACATGACCTCCAACCGGGTCAGCGTCCAGCCTGGGGTAAGCATGACCGGCAAGAGCGATCCTGTGATCCCTGACGTGCCGCTGCTCCAGACGGTCATGGGCAAGGTGCGGTTCACTATGCCGGTGGCCAGCGGCGACCATGTGCTGGTCGTCTTCGGTGACCGCAACCTGGACAGCTGGATCAGCGGCGGCGGCGGGACGGCGCGCGGGACCGACGACCCCCGAACTCACGACCTAAGCGACGCCCTGGCCATCCCGCTGAGCATCACCCCGCCCACGCGCACGGACGGGCCCAGCCTAGCCATGGACAACGAGGTCACGCCGCCTGGTGCGGTCGAGGTCCGGCTGCAGCCCGGCGACCTGACCGAGGCACCGGCAGACGGGGTGAGCCCGGGCAGCGCCAAGATCGCCATCGGTAACAGCGCGGTAAGCGGAACAGCGGAGCAGGAGGGAGGACCCAGCAAGGCTGTCTCTGGGCCTGTCGAGTTGGTCGATCTCATGGTCCAGCTGTGCGACATTCTGCTGATCAATCCGAACCTGGCAAACACCGCGCGGACCGGCGGCACCACCCCCATAGTCCTCACCGAGGTCAACGCGAACAAAGTCTACGAGGTCCGGGACAAACTCAAAATGATTCAAGGGTCCTTGTAAATGGGGCCGTGCAGAGCAAAGTTGACCAAGGCTGATGTGGCCGCTATCCGGTCAAGCGAAGGAGTAAGCCAGCGCTCTCTTGCCCGCATGTTCGGCGTGTCCCAGACGACGGTGTACTACGTTCTGGCCAACAAAACGTGGAGACATGTAGGATAGAGCCATGGCCGAAGACATCGCACTCAACGCTACTACCCACGACTTGGAGATCTCCGAGTACGACCTCCTGGGCGTCGGAGGCGTGGACGAGGTGGCCCAGCACCTACGGGTGGCCCTGCGCTTGTTCCAGGGCGAGTGGTATCTGGACGAGTTCGCTGGGATCCCGTACTACCGCGACGTGCTGGTGAGCGCGCCTGACGTGCGCTACGTCGAGTCTCTGTTCCGACGCGAGATCCTGAGCACGCCAGAGGTGGAGCGCCTGGCAGATTTCTCGATGACCTACGACCGCTCTGCCCGCACGCTGACGGCGACGTTTGAGGCGGTCAGCAGCGAGGGGACCGTCGCCGCCTCGGAGGTGTTCTGATGGCATTCGGACTGCTCTCAACCGGCTTCGTGCGCAAGCACCTGGCCGATATCGTGACCGACCTAGAGGCTGCGCTGCAAGCAGCGTTCGGTGTCAACATCCGCCTGGACAGCAAGAGCGTCTTCGGCAAGCTGGTGGGCGCATTCGCCCAGCCCGCGGCTGATGTGTGGGAGTTGGCCGAGGCGGTGTACAACGCCTTCTACCCATCGACCGCCGAGGGCACCGCACTGGACAACGTATGCGAGTTGGTGGGCGTGACCCGCATCCCTGCGACCCAGAGCACCGTCTCTGAGGCGCTGGAGGGCGTGGTGGGGACGACTATCGGCCTCAATAGCAAGGTGGCCACGGTCACGGTCGGCGACCAGTTCCAGACCACCGCGGCGATCACTCTGTCGGCCGCGGTGAGCGTACGTTCCACTACCAGCCTGGTGGGGGCTGTGACCAACGGCAAGACCTACATCATCACCATCAACGGGACCCCGTTTTCCTACACGGCCACGGTCCCGCCGGATGATGCTGACGCTGTGAGCCTGGCACTGAAGAACCTCATCAACGCCGGCGCCGAGCCGGTGACTGCCACTGACCTTGGCGGCGGGCTGGTGCAGGTTGACGGCGATGCGCTGGCCAGCGGCCTTCCCGAGGCCTTCGCCCTGACGGTCAACGCGAACGTCGCTATCGACAAGGTGGCCAACCTCCAAGCCATGGAGAGCGTGGACTACGGATCGATCATCGGATACGCCAACACCCTCACCGACATCGTGACCCAGGTGAGCGGCTGGACCGCAGCATGGAACCCGGTGGCAGCGGCATTGGGCAACGTCAATGAGACGGACAGCGCCCTGCGCCTACGCCGGGCTCTGAGCCTGGCCACCCCTGGATCTGGAACAGTGGACGCCATTCGGGCTGCGGTGCTGAGCGTGTCGGGCGTGACCGCTTGCTTCGTACTGGAGAACACCTCTGATGTGACTGACGGCGACGGCCTGCCACCGCACAGCTTCGAGGTGGTGGTCCTCGGCGGGGTGGACGCCACCATCGCCGCAGAAATCTGGGAGCACAAGGGCGCTGGTATCTACAGCAATGGGGTGGTCTCCACCAACATCATCGACAGCCAAGGGTTCACTCAGACGGTGCGGCACACGCGGCCATCCACCGTGGATATCTGGGTCCGCGGGACCTACACAGTTGACACCGAATCTGAGATCGGTTTCCCGACCAATGGTGAGGCGCTAATGGAGGCGGCAATGCTCGCCTACGGGCAGGCTTTGACCATCGGCAAGGATGCGCTGGCCGCGGAGTTCTACGCGCCGGTGATGGCCGCTGCGACTGGCATCAGGACGCTGCTGATGGAGGTGAGCTTCGACGGCGCCGCGTGGTTCAATGCCCGCTCCATCGCCCCCCTTGAGATTTCTGCATTTGCCGCCATCAGGACGAGCGCGACGCTGTGACAGCACCAGTCCAACAGACCGACCACGCTGGGGTGGCCCAGGGGCTACTGCCCGGGCAGTTCATCAACTCGACCAACCTGCGCGCACTGGTCGAGGCGCTGGTGGGCGTCAGCAACCCGGTTACCTGGACGATCCAGGAGCTGGAAGACACGCTGTTCGACCTGCTCAACAATCGGTGGCTATCAACTGCCGTCGGCGAACAGCTGGACAAGATGGGCGAAGTGCTGGGCGAGTCCAGGCTGTCCGCTGTGGATGCGGAATACCGCGACGCGCTCTACCTGCGAGTGTTGATCAATGTCAGCGAGGGCGAGCCCGAGCGGTTGATCGAGGTGCTGGACCGGCTGGCCGACCCGGCCGCCGTGCACCTGACCCAGAAACCTCCTGCGGCAGTCTACTTGGTGGCCATCACCATGACCAAGGACGACATCCTGGGCCGGACCCAGGAGGCGGCGCTGGCTGGCGTGCTGGTGATCGTCGCTGGCGGGACAGGTGTGAATCCGTTCATCATGGGCCGGGCCCGGGACGCGGCCGGCGCGCAGCTTGGGGTGGCGCACCCTGCCGGCGGGCTGGGATACGGCGTGCCGGGAACGCCAGGAACAGGCGGCGAGTACGTCGCCCTCTACGTGTTGTAGGAGCAGAGCATGGCATCGAGCAGACCAGACTTTCTCCCCGCCTGGGCCACCGCGAGCTTCGCCCTGGCCGTGTCCGGGCAGCAGAACAAGGTTCGGCCGGCGGCGGGCTGGCGCGCGAACGGCTGGGACGAGAACGAGGAGCCGCCCTGCAATTACGAGAATTGGCAGATGAACCGCGTCTACCAGTGGCTGGAGTTCTTCGACAACAACCTGATCCGTAGCGCTGCCGCCTTCGTGGTGGCGTCCGATGCTCCCGACCAAATGAAGGACCTCGGGACCTCCGAGGGGACTGGGGTCGCGAAGTACATCTGCGACGGCGTGGACGACGACGTTCAGATCCAAGCGGCCATCAATGATGTGCTGGCCGCTGGCGTCGGCGGCGTGGTGCTGCTGTCAGAGGGGACCTTCGAGCTTGAGTCAGGGCTCGGGATCGTTGCTGCCAACGACGTGGTGATCTGCGGCATGGGCCGCGGTGCCACGGTGCTCAAAGTCGCTGACGGTCAGCTTGCCAGCTGGGACGTGATCACGCTCACCACCGTGGAGAACAGCACTATCCGCGACCTGTCCATCGACGGGAACAAAGGGAACCAGGCGGGGGTCTTCGCCTTCTCTGGCATCGTCATGGACGCCGCCACCCACTGTGTTGTCCGCGACGTTGAAGTCCATGACATGTATGTCGATGCTGTGTTGATCGGCACCGCCTTCGAGGTCAAGGGTGCGAGCGTCAACTGCATCCTGGCGAGATGCAGAGCCTATAGCAACACCGCCACCAACGTGGACATCAAGATCACCGCCGGCATTGGCTCGGTGGTAGAGCGATGCCGTGTATCCTTGTCGATCCAGGTTACCGCGCCGGACACGAGGATCGCGGACAACTACGTGACTGGAGAGTCGCTGCTCATCGACACGGGTGGCGACGGTTCCATGGTGCGCGGCAACAGGGTGACAGCTGGCACCTCTGGGATCCTGATCGAGAACGTCGATGGCGTTATGGTGGATGCAAACCTGGTCTCCAACGTGGACGAGAACGGGATCCTGACGCTGGCTTCGGAGAATTTGCAGATCACCAACAACATGATCAAGCTCTGCGGCTTCAATGGCATCCAGTGCACCACTACCGACGACAGCGAGATCGCCAATAATCACATCGACTCGTGCAGCCAAGCCGGCGATGGAGTCCATAGCGGGATCAAGATCCTGGACGGCTGCGACGACATATCGATCACTGGCAACGTGGTCCGCACCAAGGGTGCAGCAAATGACCATTTTTACGGGGTTTTCGTCCTGACGGCCGGCGCACCGAACCCGAGCGGGATCTGGATTGTTAACAACGATCTCAAGAAAAGCTCGAAGGTGCTCTCGGGCGCGGCAGCTCCGCTTGGCAACGAGCTAAGCGATGCTGGAGGACACTCCTCGTTCCCTGGCGCATCCGGCGGCCACATGCCGCTGGCGAACGAGCCCCTGGAACTGTACGACGCCACCGCCGCAGCGCACACCCCGTCAATCGTGCATTTCTGGAACCGTATCCAGTAGGAGTAGATCATGGCTGAGCAGCTGAACAACAAGACCATTTTCGCCGTCCGGCAGGAAATCACCGCTGGCAGCAACTTCGACGGGACCGAGCCGGTCCTTGCGCCGACGTGGGCTGACTGGATCTTCAAGTACGCCGCCGCCGCCGCTGGCGGGCTGATCCGGCCTCACGAGCTCGCGGAGTACCGCGGGAGCCAGGCGATGAAGCTGGTGGGCTTCGAGTTCATGGGAGGGTTGCAGGCGAGCTGGAGCCTGTCGCTGGTCGACACCGACGGAAAGGTCCAGACGCTCTATGCTGGCACCAACGAGACCAGCTACGTTGCCACAGAGGACAGCGCGGTGGTGATCCAGGTCGGCGAGGAGTTGAAGCTCGTGTCTGCTGGCGCCGCTGCTGGTATGCTGGCCAAGTGCAAGTTCGCTCCCTACGAGGTGTAGCATGACCATCATCATCAACGGCCAGCCGGCCGCCCTGAGCCGGACGGAGATCGACACCATCAGCGAGCTGGAGGCATTCCTCGGATCAATCAACTTAATCCTCGCCAGCGAGATGGACTCCGAGGCGAAGTTGGAGGCGCTGGCCGGTGCGATCAATCTCCTGGTCAGCACAGAGCTTGACACTGAGGCAGAGCTGGAAACCCTGTTGGGGTCTGTCAACGTCATCCTTGAGTCGGAGATCGACAGCGAGGCAAAAGTCGAGGCGATCATGGGCGTGGCCATGGCGACCGAGGCCGAGGTGACTAGCGCTGTCGGGGTACATGCGGCGCTGACCCAAACCCACGGTATCACCGCGGCGGGTGCGGCCCTCGTGGACGACGCTGACGCTGCGGCCCAGCTCGTGACGCTGGGGGCGGACGCGGCAGGCACCGCCCGGCCTCCGACCGCTCACGCCATGGCCGGCGCTGAGCACAGCGTTGACACCCTCGCAGACTTGAACAGCAAGATCTCGGACGCCACCCTGATCGACACCGCCGACGCCAGGCTGAGTGACGCTCGCACGCCGACGCAGCACGAGGTGCTGGGTGCGCCTCATGCGATCACAGGACTCGCTCAGTACTATTTCCCCGTCGCGGGTGGTGCCGGGGAGTTGGTCAGCTCAGCGTCACAAGCAGCTCAGGCACAATCATTCGCGAGCATCAGCCATGTGACCATCGCTTCGGGGACGGGCGGCGTGTACAACGCCCTCGCCCGCGGTGGCCTCACCGCTGGTCTGTTGGTGTTGGCCCCAACCGGCACGCAGGGCGCGGCCAAGGTTTGCAACGAGAATCCGGAGACTGCCACCACGGACGTTTCGGTTGGCATCGGCACCAAGACTGCCGACGCCAGCCCGCTGATGAGCTTGCTGGACGTGGGCCACTACACCGCCGCCGCTCCCACTGTCTGGATTCCCAAATACCGGATCATGGGCGACGGACTGATCGAGGCCCGCAATGTCCAGTCTGAGTACCTGCCTGATGGCGGAAAGCTGGTGCTGGATACGGCGAACAATCGGCTCACCACCGGCTACCAGGATCTGGCCGATGCCGTTGTTCACGCTGACTGGACCCAGGTAGCCAGCGGCGGCTCGTTTGGCAAAGCGGCGGGCGTTACTACTATCACTGTGCCTGCGGGGAGTCTCAAGGACTGGGTGTCGGCTGGGAGGACATCCCCGTACCTGAGCATGGAACTCCCCAGCGGTGATTGGGATGTTTATGTTCCTCTGACGATTGATGCGGCGGTGGCCGATCAGGGTGGTGGACTCGCTGTGTTTGTGCGCGGGGACACTTCGCAGTTCTACAGATACGTTCTGCAGTACAACGGATCGTACATAACGCTTGCCCAGGATAGCTCAGACGTGCCGATCTACGGGTCCGCCGTGGTCGGGCAGCAGTACATGTGGCTGAGGTTCATGAAGCGCGGTGCGACCTTGTATCTGCTGGAGTCCACAAATGCTGTGGGGTCCACGCCCACCGAGGCGCAGTGGACATTAAGGGCTACGGAGCCCCTGGACTGGGACATGAATCTGGATATGGACGTGGCAATATTCGGGTCCAGTTGGAACACGTTCCCGGGCGCCACCATTAACTCCAACCCATTGGTCATCAAGAGGATCTAACCATGCCATGGACGAAAACGTATCAGGGAGAGTTCACCGTGACGGACATCGGCGCCGTGGGCGTGGCCCGCACTGGCGTGCAGGATGGCGATCAGATCGCCGTGTCGTATGTGTGCCAGGCGACGGTGAACACTCCCGACGGGCTGAAGGAGATCACAGTCAAGATCTCCGAGCAGAAATACAACAGGATCATCCGGGCGCTGGCGCGGCCCATCCTGCGGAGGGCGAAAAAGGATCATCCGGCCATGACCGCTGATATCACGGGCACGGACGCGAACTAGGGCGGGGCCACGGGCTGGCTATCTGCAACTGCAGGGAATGGAGGCGCGGATCGTCCGGGGATCTGCGAAACCGAAGGTTGTCTACGTGCCGGCCCCGGCCCCGGTGAAAAAGAGGACACCATGAGAGAATTGTTCAGCAGTAGTCGTTTCTGGATTTTGATGACCATCACCATCGGCGCCATCGTCCTGGCTGCGCTCGGGCGAGTGTCCGGTGAGCAGGCGCTAACCGTGCTGGCGAGTCTGCTCGGAGGGTTCGGCGTGGGCAAGATCCCCGGAGGGTCCAACAACTCGGCCAAGTCCCTGCTGCCGCTGCTGCTGTTGGCGAGTCTGACATCGGCCGGCTGCGGCATGGACGCGGCCCAGCGTAGGGCCTGGGTCAAGGTCGGCACCCAGGCCGCGTGCGCAGCCGGACGGATGGCCTGTGAGCAGTACGGTGGGGACCAGTGCAGCGCGCTGGTCAAAATGGGGTGCGCTATCACCCCGGACGTGATCAAGGTGTTGGTGGCCAAGCAGGCGCCGCCGAGCTCGGGGGAGGTGAGCCACGAGGTGGCCCGGGCTTACAGCTCCAGCCCGCTCCGGGCCAGCATGGCGCCCAGGATTCGGCCCGGGTTCCACGCGCCCACCTCTGCGCCCACGGACTCCCCACCGATCAAGGTCCAATGATCGGCACTGGCCCCCAGCTCAAGCGCATGCCGCCCGACGACGACGGGATCGATGCGCTGGATGTGCTCGCGATCCTTGCGGGCACGGTGACCCTGATGGGGGTCGTTGCGCTCGTGCTGTACTGCTGCTAACTCCCCATGCACCCCCTGGCTGTCTGTGCGCTCGCTGGCGCTGTTGCTGTGCTCCCGTGGTCGGATACACCCCCGGGGCTGGTCCAGCGCGCTGAGCGGCGGTATGCGCTGCCCCGGGGGCTGCTGGCGGCAGTGATCCACGTCGAGACCCGGGGGCGGAGAGTGCTGGGGCTGTACGCTCGCGGGGGCCTCGATGTCGGCGTGGGGCAGATCCACTGCCGAGGCGTGGACTGGGCCTGCGTGCGGCGTTGGTGGCCGGATCGGGCGAACGTCACGCGCGCGGCCTACATCCTGTGGCTCGGGCGCCGCTACTGCCGGCGCGGGGGGCGGGCGTGGTACTGCTCGGTCCACTGGGCTGGGCGGTATAACCCGCGGTCTGCGCGGTGGCTGCGGCGGGTGCTCAGTCGGTGGGGGGCACCGGCTCAGCCTCCACCAGGTTCCTGATCGCGTAGCGGATCATCCAGGCCACCGGCCGCTCGTGGTGCTTGGCGAGCTGCTTGATGGCCGAGTGGAGTTCGAGGGGTAGGTACAGGGTGAGGGCGTGGGTGTCTTTGGGTTTGGGCATGGCTATCCTCTCAGGATTGATCGTTCATCTGGGGTGAGCACTAGCATCCGCTCTCCGTCCCAGCAGAGGTAATGGGTTCCTTCGCGTCCGTATAACCGTCCCGTCTGCACGGTGCGGACCCACTCCCCGGCGGGGAGGATCAGCACCATCTGGGTGCCGTGGCCAGCTCGGCCAGCCAACCCCTGCGCGATGGTGCCCTTGGCGATTTGCTCGCCGGGCATGTCAGCGAACTGCCTGCTCGGTCCAGGATCGCCCCTGTACATGGGCCGTGGCGCATCACAGCCAGGGCATTTGGAGGGCAACTCATAAGTGCCGCCAGTCGCCCCGCAGACACACACCCACCCGGTGCAGTCCCCGGTGTGCCGGTTGCCTCCCCTGAACCCGATGGGGGTGCGGAGGACCAACAGCGCACTCTCCGAGATGGTAGCGTGCTGCGCCGCCAGCAGCTTGGGGCGCCCGCTCCGGGTTCGGCCAACCCCAGCGAACCTGACATGGTTCACTGGAGGAGCTACATCTCCGGCATCGGGGTGTCTGTAGGTGAGGGGCGTACCCCCCATGGCCGGGGTAGATGGCCCCGCATGGATCTCGATCTCCGCGCCGCAGTCGGCGCAGGGGGGGCGGGGCTGGGGGGCATGCCCGGAGTGGGCAAATCCCGCCCACTCCTGTCCCCGATGGGGACATGGCAGGGGCTCCCGGTGGTGCCCTTCCACTGGGATGACGCCGCGTGCGCGGCCCCTCCCCTCTTCACCTATCGTGATGGCGGGGATCCTGACCCCCGCCGATTTGATATGCAGATCATCAAGGGTAGCGCCCTGCTCAACGCTATCCCCAACGATGGTGTATATTGGGTAGGCCGTCATGCCAACTCCCCGGGGCGCCGGGTGGTGTCCCACTCTTTCTCGGCCTTGGCATATTCCTCGGCCTCGCGACAGATCTCCTCGATTTCATCTGCCGTTACATTGGGATCGTCGTCCAGCGCCTGCCGGACGATGATTTCCAGGCACCCGTCGCCGTGGTTGTACGACGCCAGATGAGATGTTAGATCTTCAAAGCGGCACTGGTAGCAGTACTCAGAGTTCGAATTCCCTCGAAGCAGGTGCCCCTCGCGGCACCAGGAGTCGTCCCCGCAGCACGCGGGGCAGATCTGCTGGGTGTCTTTGGTGGGGTCTTCCCCCTCGGGGGTGGCCACTTCCACTGGCCACCCCATCTTCTGTTCTTCCGCGGTGATCTTCTCACCGCAGCGTTCGCATTTGGGGGCTGTCATCGGATCACCTCCACCCTTGGAGAAATTCGGCCACCTCGTTCTCGTCCAAGTCCATGTCCGAGTCCCACTTGGCGTCTTCCACCACCTCGTGGACCAAGGCGTCGCGATCCTGCTCGCTGGTCGCTTGTTTGTACTCCCGGGCTACCTCTGCTGTGGCGGCGGGACTGGTAAAGTAATTTTCGGGGGTATTGTGGGTGGTGTTGTTCTGTCCCTGCCATACGGTGTATGTCTTCGTCATGGTCCCTGCTCCTATCCGTTGATGGCCGCAGCCCAGGAGCCGCGGCGGGTGATGGTCTCGCGGGCCGCGTCCAGATCCAGAACCCGGCGGCGCGCGTTGGCGATGTGTCTGGTGATGTCTGTGGTGTCGATATCCAGGTACTGAGCCACGGCCGCCGCGAAGGTCTTGACAGCCCGGTTGCCGCGGGCGCTGTTGCAGCGCTGGCAGCAGGTCACCAGGTTGGTCGCTGCGTTGTTGCCGCCCCGGCTGTATGGCTTGAGATGGTCCAGGGTCAGTTGCGCCCCGTCCTCGACTCCGGCGCCGCAGTAGCAGCAGGCCAGCCCGTCACGCTGGTAGATGGCCAGGCGCTTGGTTTTTCGGATCCAGTTCATTCCCTGCGTCCGTTTTTCTCTTTTGCTCATATATATACATTATCACATACACGGCATGTGTCAACCCCATACCAAAAATATTTCAGTTTTTTTTCCGTGGTACACTCCCCACCATGGACCCCGGCGACGCACCCCTGCCCCTGAGACAACGCCCGCGCTGGCTCCCCGGCGTCCGCCACCTGCCCGACGACGAATACCTGGCCGGGCGGCTTCGTGAGCTCCGCCAGCCCCCGGGCGGCGTGGTGCTGCACTGCGGAGCCACGGACGGCGATATCACCCGCTACGTTGCCAACGAGCCCGACGACCGCGACGTGAGCTACCACCTGGTGATCGACCGGGAGCGGGCCGAGGTCGTGCAGCTCGTGCCACTGACTCACCGGGCCTGGCACGCGGGAAACTGGGGCAACGACTGGCTGGGGATCGCCTTCCGCGGGCCCGCGACCCTGGACCCACGCCCCGACTGGGAGCGGGATACCCTGCGCTGGCTGCTGGCGCTGCTGGTGGCGTCCATGCCTTCCGTGGTGGCGGTGGCTCGGCACTCGGACGACCCCACGGCAAGGAAGCCGGACCCCGGGCCGGGTGTTCTCCCGGAGTGGATCAGCGGGCTGGATCTGGTGTGGGGGGGGCCCCGGGAGCCAGCGCCAGCACCCGCTCAGACGATCCGCGCACACGACCCACCATCACCAA
>CAYYVH010000086.1:0-13192 GCA_964475075.1 uncultured Anaerolineales bacterium
TGGCGAGCGTGTCTCGGATGCCACCGGTGTGCGCCGCGACGAGGTTGCCGGAGGTAGCCGCTTCCTGGAGCTGGATGCCTGTGTTGTTTCCACCGATGACGTTGCAGGGGCCACTGCACACGGGGCCGTCACGCTCCCCGCCGACCACGTTGCCGGAGGCCCCGAAAACGACACCGATGCCGATGTCATTGCCGATGGGCTCCCCGCCGGCCGGGTCCGTACCGATCGAATTGCCGGCTATCACGTTCCCCGACGTGCCCTTGTCCTGGAGCTGAACACCAACTAGATTCCCGCTGATGAGGTTGCACGGCCCGTCACAGGCTGGGCCGGATCGCTGTCCGCCGATCAGATTGCGCGAAGCTCCGGTGTCGACCACGACTCCCGCATCGTTGGCGACGGCTGCATCGCCTGGCACGTTGGTGCCGATGAAGTTGCCGACGACGGAGTTGCCTTGCGTGTCGGCATTCTCCAGGAGAACCCCCGTTTCATTGCCGCTGATGAGATTGCACGGACCGTCGCAGGCAACCCCCGAACGTTCACCACCGATCACATTGCCCGAGGCCCCGCGGGCAATGGCAACTCCGATCGCATTGCCAGCCGCTGTCGCGCCGGGAACACCGACACCAATAACGTTGCCGATGATCGAGTTGCCGGTCGTACCATGATCTTGCAGCTGCACCCCGACAACGTTCGCGGTGAAGCGGTTTGCTTGCCCGAATGGTCCGGTACCGATGGATCGGTCGACGCCGATAGTGCAGTCGACTGCCCCGGCCGCGAGCGCGATCCCGGCCTGGAAGTCGCGGATGTGAAGGCCGCGGATCGTAACCCCCCGTACGCCGGGTGCAACGAGCCCGACGCTTGGGAAGGGAACGTTGCTGCCGTCGAGGATCACACCTGCCTGGCTAGCATCCACCGTCAGCCCGTCGACCGTGATCTCCGGCAAGGCGCTCGCAGGGAGGATGGGATGCGGGTTCGTCGGTGGAAACACCGACGGGTCGAACCGGATTTCGTCGTCTGGACCAGCGCGCGCCAAGCAGTCGCGCAGTGTCCCGGGACCACTGTCGGCAGTACTACTCACGGTGCAGGTGGCGGAACGCCCATCCGGCAGGGGAGCGGCCAAGGACTGGTGGGACCACAGCGACGGGAATGCGCCGCCCGGCTCAAAGGTCAGATCTCGGTGCCTGCGTGGCGTGTCGAGGCGCTCCCTCTCAGGCACACGAGGCTCTGCTGGCACTCGGTTCCCTGCGCCGGGGGGGTGGGTGAGGATCCTGGGTAATCCGGCTGGCGAAGCGTGCATCGAGGACAGCTCTGTGAGGTGGCGCTCGAAATACGGACGTGGCGGAGCCTGGGGCTGGGCTTCAGCGGGTGGGTTCCGCACCAGGGCAGTCCAGCCGAGTGACGAGATGATCACCACACTGCGGAGCACGGACTTCGTTGGGCTCATGCTGCTCCTCCCTGTCAGTGTTGGTCAGTACTACATTCACGCTTCTCCAAACAGATCGTCGGTGTGGGGCTCAACGGGCTCAGGCCACCTCGAGCGCGCTGGACACTTCGAAGGCCCGCAGACGACGGCCAGCGAGGACAGGTCGACCACCACCGCAGTTTACCACGCGGCCGACTGGCGTGCCATCTGGCTGTCCCGCAACCGGAAGGGCCCAAACAGGCCGAAGCCGGTCGGATCACCGTCGCTTCGCCGTCGGTAGACCCTAGTAACGCACGCTCACGATCAGCAATACTGTGAGCAGCGGCGCGCACGACCTCTTCGCGTCGGGTGCTGGGCTACGCTTACCAAGGAGAATGCCATGTCATCGCCAAAGCCTGTGCCGGCCCATTCACACTCTGGACTACGGCGGACGATCCGAGCAGCGATCGCAGGGTGCATCATCGCCGCCGCACTCGCTGCACCGGCGCCAACCCATGTGGCTCGCGCCCAGGGCGCCGATTCCGCGGGCGAGCATCAGGCCGACGGGCTGGCGATGCGCGGTGAGCCGGGCAAATCAGCCGGTTCGCTAACTGGTGCGGCTGGCGGCTCCACCGTGCTACCCAACCGCCTGGAGTTCGAGTACGACTGCGATCGCGCCCCATGGCCGCACTGCGGCAACTCGCTGAAGGACAACTGGCAGCTGTACAGCGACAAGTCGGGCGGTCGCGGCATCATCTGGGATTGGGAAGCGGTCGTCCCGAGCGGTTTCTATCGCATACTGACGCCAGGCGAGCGGATCCGCTTCTTCTTCGGAAAGCGCGGCGACATCCAGAGGGTGACGCGTGTGCCAGTCTCGGCGGCGAGCCCCGGACGCTCGTCCTTCGTGCTCGAAACGGTGTACCCGTCCGACTACGCAAATTACTTGTTCGTCACTGACACGTGGCAGCTGTACGAGTGCCATTGGCTGAAGGACAACTGCCGTTGGCGCTGGGACGCCGAGCTCAAGCCGCCAAAGGATGATACGGCGTTCGGAGTGGAGCGGCCGGTCACCCTCGATGTGCCCATCGGCCGGGCCTACCGTGCAATCTGGGGGCGGCCCGAAGAGCATGACACGGCGCCGCGGGGTGACCGCGTCGACCTCGGGGCAGCCGCCGACACGTGGATCGCCCAGGGTCGGCCCAACACCAACTTCGGCCTCGACGCCGGAGTGCCCGGTACCGAGGGCATGAAGGCCGGCTACGAGGACCGCCCCGACAGGGGTGCAGGCATCGTGCGTGGGCTTGTGCAGTTCGACTTGTCCTCGATACCCGAAAGGTCGACGGTGAGCTTCGCCGTCCTACGGCTCCACTGGACCTACAGCCGCGATTCGAAGATCGGCCGGACCCGCACGGTAGCCGCGTACCGTGTGACCGATCAGTGGGCCGAGTACGAGGTCACATGGTCCACAGCTCCGGGCCACGATGAAGGCCAATCCTACGATGCTATGCCATTTGTCCATGAGCAGTTCTTTCATCGCGGATACGACTGGGACGTGACGCGTCTGGTAAAGCAGTGGGTGAGCGGAGCGGAGTCGAACCACGGGGTCATGTTCCGCACGACGGACGAAAACTTCGGTATGCGCGGGTTCGCAACACGCGAAGGTGGCGAGGAGTACGAGCCGAAGCTCATCGTCTACTACACGGCGCCGACAGCAACAGCGCCCCCGCCCACGGCCGAGACACCCGAGACACCGCCTCCGACGCAACCAGCGCCGACGGCGACATACACACCGGTGCCGATGCCGACTGATCCTCCACCCACGGTGAAGCCGGTCGAACCCAGGATCCTGTACGTCGACGGCGGCACCGGATCGGACCACTCTGACTGCACCGCTTCGGCACAGCCGTGCGCGACGATCAGTTACGCGCTGGGGAAGGCACATCGGAGTGACACGATCCGGATCGCGAGAGGCGAATACCCCGAGCACCTCGATGTCACGGAGCCCGTCAAGCTCCACGGGGGGTATGATCCCAGCGACTGGTCCACGTGCTTCGATCAGTGCGCCGGCCAATGCTTGACGGTTGTCGTCGGGGACGGGTCCCGTCCGGTGATCAAGATCGAAGCTTCCCGCGACGAGGTCACGGAGATCGTGGGCTTCGAGGTCAAGAACGGCACGAACGGCATCAGCATCCATCGGTCCCTGGTCGGCATCCGCAACAGCCGCATCGTCCACAACGCGGGTCCAACGTACGCCGGTGGTGGAATCCGCGCTGACAACTCTCAGATCGCGGTAGAGCGAACCGTGGTGGCCCACAACCAGGAGAACGGGAACGGTGGTGGCATAAACATCCTGTGCAGCGATCCGGAACCGGTGGCGCCGAACACCACCTACTGCAAGCTATGGCTGTATCGGTCCACCGTTGCCTACAACGCCGGCGGGACGCCAAAGGGAGTATTCTGCAGCCTCAGCCTGTGCGATGTTCAGAACAGCATCATCTGGGGACACGACGGGAGTGATATCGCGGGCTGGTTTGGTGCCACTTACTCAAACGTCGAGCAGGGCGCTCCGGGTGAGGGCAACATCTCAGCGGAACCCCGGTTCCGTGACCCTGAAAACGACGACTTCCGCCTCAAGCCGGGTTCGCCCTGTTGCGGCGCCGGTAGGCCGGACGACGACGGCACCCCGACAAATATGGGGGCATGTCCGTGCAGTACGGCGGAACCCACTGGCACTCCCAAGTGGCTGTACTTGCCCTACGTTGCTCAGGGTCACGTGCTCAAGACGCCCACGTTCACTCCGACGCCAACGCGAACGCCAACGGCAACAAGCACACCGACGCCCAGGCCATCGCCCTACGAAGGTTCATACGCCGCGCGCGGCGATCGATACCAACTGGGGTTCAAGGTAGAGAACGGTGTAGTGGACGCACTCCAGGCTGCCATCGCAGTCACAGGCCAGTGTACTACGTACCGCTACTGCTTCTCCGTGCCCATCAGCGGCGACACGTTCAGCTGTGGCGATCGGCGGCCGCAAAGCTCTTTCACCATAACGGGGAGATTCGAATCCGGCTCGGTGGCCACCGGCAACCTGGAGCTCTCGTCCTCGGAGTCGAGCTGCAGCGGCAGCGTCAAGCGCAGCTGGCGGGCGCAGAAGTGGCGGTTCGTCGGTCGGCCGTCGGATCAACCTCGGAAGCGCATTGTAATGCGGTGACTACGTCCAGGATACTGTGTACACGAACGACGGCTGTCAGTGCCGGGGATGCCCTTGGCCCGTGTGGACGGCCAGCACGACCGGCGGTTGACAAGAGAGAGGAGAGAGGGGAGGAGAACCATGAAGACCACGATCATGCTCGCCATGTCGGTGATGTAGGCCGCCCTGACGAGTCGAACGCTGGCCGGGCCGGCTCTCGAGACACCGACTGGTGCGGCGCCGCGGACGGTCGGCTGCATCACGCACGTGGTAGGGCCGAACGAGACGCTGTTCATAATCAGCCTCGACTACGGCACGACAGTCGATCAGATCAAGGCGGCAAACGGTCTCACGACCGGCTACGTGTACATCGGCCAGCCGCTGCTCGTCTGCCCGTCGCGAGCCTGGAGTTGGGCCGCATCACGGGGACGGGCGGTCGACGCGCCTGCCAGGTCGCTCCTGCAAGAAGCCGTCGTCCCCGGCGACACGGTTGTAGTTGTGAACGCCAATGAGGTGAACGTCCGCCGGACGCCCGGCTACATCAGCAAGCCTTATGGCGACATCATCACCACAGTGACACGGGGCCAGGTATTGTATGTGCTGTCCGGACCGCAGTACGCGGACGGGGCCCACTGGTGGCACGTCAGCCAAGGCTACTTCACCGGTTGGGTCGCCGAGCGCAGTGCGCGTGGGTTCCAGCTGCTGGCTCCATCGCCGCAGGTCTCGCCGATCGTCTCGCCGACGCTTTACACGGTGGTCGACGACGACACGCTGACGGCGATTTCGAACCGGCACCAGACGAAGGTCGCATCGATCATGCGGCTGAACGGGCTGACATCGACGTCATTGTGGATCGGCCAGCGCCTGCGCATACCGCCGCCGGAGCTGACGCCACCTGTCGGCCGAGCCAGATAAACGACCGTGCAGCCCGGGTGCCGTCGTTGTCAAGATTCGCCGGCAGCGTGGCGCTGGCGTCGATGTTCCTCCTGGTCGCGCTGTTCGGATTGCGAGGTGTGGCCTCGCGTTGTGCTTCCGCACGCGTTCGAGTGGAGGGACTGCTTAGCCCGGCCCCCGAGAAGCACCCCCTCTCCGAGCCTCCGCCGGCTGTCCGGCAGTCGCATTCCGTCAAGGTGCGCCCGGGTGAGCCGCATGCGGCAGGCTGCCCCCGTTGCGCTTCGTGGTAGCGCGTCGGCTACGACCAGTCAACACGGTCTGATTTCTGCGTTGGCGGTGGAAACAGGCAAGGAGTAGTGAAATGACAAGGCAGAAACGGCATGTGCTGGTTCATGTGGTCGCGGTAGCAGCCGTATTCCTCGTGCTTCCTATTACCTTTCTGGTCCAAATCAGGTCTGTGACAGCCGTGAGCGAGATGGCTTCGCTTGACGCCGGATCCGCTGCCTGCGACACGTTGGCCGACCCGATGGAGCGTGGTCTCTGCCACTTCGTTACCGGCATCTACCCTGATGGGCTGCTTACCAACTGGCCCAATCCACGGCTGCCGGGTCACATCGATCACGCCCCTATGCGAGATTATGCAGAGCCGCCGGACCAAGAGGTGATCAGCGAGTCGACCAGCATGCTAGCTCTTATCGCGGCTCAACTCGGCGATCAGACCACCTTCGACTATCTCGTAGACGTATCGGCGCCAGCAGAGATCGGCGGCACGGGCGCACCCATGTCCAGCAGCCGCGAATCCCCCTACTACTTCGCATCGCCCAATCTCTGCCTGACGCACTGGGTCCTAGACAAAGACGGCCGCAAAGAGGATCCGGGCACCGACTGGCATGCCAACGCTGCCGGCGAGGAAAGCCGCTGGTTGGAGGCGTTGTCCATCGCCGAGCAACGGTTCCCCGAACGCAGGGACAGCTATCGGCTGTTTGCCAACTGCCTGGCGTGGGGACTCATGGGCGCAACCGACTTCGATCCTCGCGCGATCGGGAACTTCGAAGACCCCGGCACGCCTGAGGAGTTCGACAACTTCCTAATGCGCCCCTATTTCGGATGGCGCGACGACTTCAGCGCATTCGCCACCGTAACGACCACCAACCTGAGCTACAACAACCTGATGGGGTGGCGCTACGCCAGAAAACTGGGCCAGGAGCCCCACCACCTCTACTCGACAACAGAGCCCGTGACCGGCACCGAGACCATCACGGTGCCGTCACAGGCCGTAGGCTCAGTCCGCATTGACATGACGCGGGATTCCAATACTGGGTACGAACTCTACGAAGTGCAGGCCGACAGTCCTTTCACCGATGCCAACCTACTGCTGAATGCCGCTTGCGCCTCATCATCGCACGCGCCTGACGACAGCTGCGAGAATGCGGTGGATGGCGATCCGTCGACTCGTTGGCACAGCACACAAACGGGACCTCAGTGGCTGGTGATCACCCCGACTCACGCCAGCCGCATCACAACCGTCACACTACACTGGGGGAAGGACGATCCTCCCGAGCACGCTCTCAGTGCCACGTGGCCGTTCGCCGACTTCTACGCAAACGTCCTGCGCTACACCACACCCCTGATGGCCGACAGCATACAACACTGCGGAACTGACCTGCCCCGGGTCATGTACGACGTCAAGCGGCATTTCTACTACGGCGAGATCCTGACGCCGAACTTGACGTGTTCGATGGTGGTAACGCCCACAGCTTCATCCACACAGGATCGGAACCCTGATCTGGCACCCCCCAAGTCGATAGATTGCGACCCCACGACCCGCTGGTCATCGAACCGGACTGACGATGAGTGGATCGCGCTCGAGTTCGACGAACCCGTGACCGTCGATGGCGTAGTTCTGAGGTGGGAACAGGCCTTCGGCAAGGCATACACCATCGATGTGTCGGACGACGGTCGCACTTGGACATCGGTCTTCGCCGAAACAAACGGTGATGGACAAGTAGACGAGATCCACTTCCCTCTGACGACGACGCGACACATCCGTATGCACGGCTCGAGCCGGGGGCAGGTGCAGGGGAAGATATACGGCTACTCGCTGTTCGAGTTTGAAGTCTACCGCGGGGGCACGTCATCGTTGACAGCGCTGGACCTCGCCCGGCGGGCTGGCGTCTACGCAAAGGAGAGTGACGACGCAGTACTGTGGAAAACGGGGCGACGAATCCTGGACTGGTACAGAGCCAGGTACCCCTCGATCGCCGCGGCCTACGATCCCTGTACCGGCGAACCACTGCCAGGGGACTGGGAGAATGGCGAGTGGCCGTCCATCATGGCCGATCTCGCCGAGCTGGCGGCCGAGTACGGCGAATGTGACTTTGCCCGTCAAGTGATCGCGGAGAAGCTGCGGCCCAAATTGAACACCGACCGGAACGACAAGCTACTCGGCACCGTCGGGCCGTCAGCATTCGAGAATCTAGAGGTGCTGCTGGCATTGCGGAGGGCTGCTGTCGATCCTTGTTGTGGTAGCATCACGCGTCAATGGCAGGAGCTCCATCCCATCAGCTCTTCCCCGCCGTCGTCGGCCGGGCATACTGCTGTCTACGACAAAGATAACCAGCGGATGGTCGTCTACGGGGTGGCGCCCTTCGTGACCGACACATATTCCTTGATTCTCAAACTCGGACGCGAATCATGGGAACGGCTTACGCCCACCGGTACCGCTCCCCGGCTCGAGGGCGGGCACAGCGCCATCATCTGCGGCCCCGGCAACCGCATGATCATATGGTCCGGCAAGCACGGTACGGTTGAAGCACGTGCTTTGGATCTGACCCTCGGTAGGGAGAGGTGGGTGACAATTCCGGTCACGGGCGTAGTCCCACCTGGCAGGACCGGGCACTCTGCCGTCTGCGATAGCGCGAACAACCGGATGATTATCTTCGGAGGTTACTTCGGAGCGTATCCCTATTTCCGAAACGACACGTGGGCCCTATACCTGACCCCCGGCGAGGAGAGGTGGGAGGAGCTCACACCGGAACCTGAACCACGCCCCGCGATAAGGGCGAGCCACGCTGCAATCTACGACGAGTCGAACCAGCGAATGATCGTCTACGGTGGAACGACCTGGCGCTGGGGCCGTCACGGCGACGTGTGGGCTCTGGATTTGACCTTGGGCGATGAGACGTGGGAGGAGCTCTTCCCCTCCTGCGCCTACCCAGCTCCGAGAACGGCCTCACCGGCGGTCTACGACGCCGCGAGCGACCGCATGTTGTTCTTCGGGGGCGATGCCGGCGGTGGCTATCTCAACGACGCCGCAGCTCTCAATCTGGCAGCCGGTCGGGAAGAGTGGCACGGCATCGTGCCCTCAGGCACCGTGCCCGAGAAACGGGCTGGCCATTCCGCCATCTACGATGTCATGAATCGGCGCGTGGTGATCTTCGGAGGAATGAACAGCACCGGTACCCTCGGCGATGTCTTTACCTTGCCGGAGCCGCGCATCTTCTTGCCGTACGTCGCGAAGAAACACGAGATCCCCTGTAGCTACGGTCCAGTGAATCCACCTTCCTCTGAAACGCACAACCTGGACGATGATGCGTTAGACTGGGGCATCGACTGTGAGAACTCGCCGAAGTGGTCCAGGCAGGTAGTCGCGTCGCCGCCTCTTGACGACACGGCGTTGGCGTTTTCCATCACGGGCGGAGAGCCCTATTCCAACATACACTGCTATCGCAGCTTCCTACCGGAGCTGGATGCCAGAGCGTTCAAGCTAACGCTGTCCTTCTGGTTCACCCCCACCACAACCTGCAACAACGTGGGTGGTCCATCAGTGGTCCAGGCACTCGAGTTCGCCATGAACAAATGGCAGGACTCCAACCGGTACGAGTGGGCGCTGCAATGGCAGAACGTCGGTGCCGGGGCGCCACAGTGGCGCTACTGGGATGCCCGTGACGAGTGGTTGCCTCTGCCTACTCCCATTGCCCAATGCCTCATGGCGGGACGGTGGTATGCCCTGACGCTGCAGGGCGAGTTGCGCAATGGGCAGGTCTATTTCCGCAGCTTTTCCATCGATGGACAGGAACACAACCTCGACATCTCTGTTTTCCCTGCCGATACTCCTGGAGAGCCCGACCGCTTGGGGATCAGCATTCAACTGGACGGCAATTCTGAGCAGGATCCATATCGGGTAGTCATCGGCCACGTGAGCTTCGTGCGAAAACCCACTGCGCTGCCGATGACCGGCAAGTGGGACGAGAAAGACGGCACCCCTCGTATCTCTCGTGACGGGCAACTGATTGAGGAGAATGAGTGCGATGCCTACGGCGTTGTGATCCGGGCCGATCCGGCCCGCGAGTGCGCAGACGTGGTGGAGGTCGCACGCGAGCCGTGACCGCATACACACCCACTGACCGCGTCCACTCGGCCTTCACGCGCGCTCTCGGGCGCGCGCCGGAGCTGTACCCGGGCGCAGCCGCCGACTGCCGGCACCGCAGGTTACGCCTGTCCCGCCAGCACGGCCCACGGCACGGCGGCGATGCGCTCGTCCAGCCGCCGCACGCGATTCCCGCCGCAGACCAGAAGACCGCCGACAACCTGCGGACACTCGGCCATGAACCGCCGCAACCCTTCTGTGTGGCGGTAGCCTGGTCTATCCGTGAGCTTGACCTCCACGGCCAACAAGCGTCGTCCGTGCTCGACCACGAAGTCGACCTCGTGGCCTGTTCGGCTCTGCCAGAAGTAAAGACGCGCCCGTGGTGCCAACAGCCGCGCCAGCGCCCTGAAATGGAGGAACACCATCGTCTTGAAGAAGAAGCCCAGCTCGCGGCTGGCGCGAAGGCTCTCGTCGTCGTAGTAGCCGGAGAGGAAGATTGCCAAACCAGGGTCGGTCCAGAAGACGCGCGGCCGCTTCAGCACGCTCGTCGTGCGGCTGGCGGCGTACGATGGTAGTCGATGCAGCAGGTGGGTCGTCTCCAGCAGGTTGACGTAGCGATGCACGGTCGGCTGAGACACGCCGGCGTCACGGGCTACCTCTGATTGATTCAGCAGCTGGGCACTCCGCAGCGCGAGCAGCTGCATGACACGCCGGTAGTCGGGCAGGGCCTCGATCCGCGAGAACTGTCTCAGGTCGCGCTCGAGGTACGTCGCAACGTAGCCCTCCCACCAACGGAGCCAGGCTGTTGGCGACTCGAGCGGCAGTAGGGCGGGCATGAATCCTCGCAGCAGCAGCGGTACGGGATCGGGCGCGTCGTCGACGTGGCCCTCGCTGGGCAGGCGTCCAGCGAGGGCATCGGCCAGCAGCTTCGGTGCATCTCGGTCACGCATCTCACCCAACGTCATGGGCTCCAACGCGAACCAGACGGCTCGTCCGGCCAGGCTCTCGCTCACTTGGCGCATGAGGAGCAAATTCGCCGAGCCGCAAAGCACAAAGCGCCGCTGCGGACCGCTGTCGATTGCCTGTTTCACCGCCGACAGGATTTCGGGTGCCTTCTGCACCTCGTCGAGCACGATTGCGTCCGATCCTGCCCAAAGCCCCTCAGGGCTCTCTCGTGCCCACTGCAGCGCATCGTAGTCGTCCATGGTGCGGTAGTGCCAGTCGCGGAACGGCTCTTCGTACTGCAGGAGCGTGCTCTTGCCCACCTGCCGGGCACCAGTCACCACGACAGCCGGGTGGTCTTGGCAGGCGGCGCGAAGCTGGGGCGCGATCCAACGCCGGTGATACCATTCGGCATCTGAATGAAAACTATTCACATCATGAATCATATCCAGTTGGATGACAGATGTCCAGTTCCACCACCGGACCGCTCCTAATTGCGGGGCGTGCTCGGCGTGTCACGCTTCGTCAACCCGGATGACATCGCAGCCGAACTCAGACTGTCCGATCCGCACGCGGGCGACCTGGCTGCGGCACGCGAGTTGGTCCGGCAGCTGGACGACCTGGAGGAGCGGGCGCTCGTTCTCGAGGCGCACCACCCGACGCACATCGAGGGCACGCGCCTCACGCTGGAGCAGGCCGAGCGCCTGTGGGTCGGCGAGCGGGTTCCGGAAGCCGATCCGGACGACGCCCGCGAGCTGCTGAATTACCGCGGCGCTTTCGAACAGGCGCTCGCCCTCGGCCTCGTGCTGGAGCATACGTGGTTGACGATCCGCGAGTACGAGGCGCACTGCCCCGGGGTTGCCAAGCGGACCTTGCAGCGCGACCTGAAGGCGATGGTGGGCATGGGCTTGCTGGCCGAGGGCGGCACGGGTCCCACGGATCCGACCCGGCACTACCGCCTGGCGGACGGGGTTCTGGAACCCGGGGAGGAGCTGTGACAAGCTGCAACAGAACGCGCTTTCGAAGACGCCGTCGAGGGCGACCGGGACCCGCGCGAGCCGCTGCTGGCCTACGGTCGCTGCCTGGCCCACTTCGCCGTGGACCCGGACCTGGTCTACGTCACAACTCATCTCAACCGCCACAAGAACCGCTTCCTGATCTTCCCCCGCTACCACCAGCTCGACGCCGTTCGCCGCCTGGTCGTGCACGCCCGCAGCCACGGGCCGGGCGGCAAGTTCGGGCCCTTCAACCTCTACAGCATGCGCCGGGCCATCGAGGAGGGCTTCATCCTGGACGTGCTCCGGCACAATAGGACCTATTGGGCGTATTGGCGGCTCCTCAAGACGATCGAAGACGATCCGCGCTACGATCGAGGCGGACGGCTTCGAGAACGAGGACCGGTTCATGCTTCACCTGAGCCACGTAGTCGGGAGCCGGCTCGGCCCCCGCGCTTGCCCAAAGGGCGACGTTCGGCTATGCTGGCCCGAACTGGCCGCCGTGTCCAAACCGCCCGCAACCCCGGAGGGACCGCTGTGACTGCCCAAAGCCCTGTAGGGACCACTCAGCCTGACACCTCGTGCCGCTGCCGAACCGGCTGCCGGAACCGTCGCTGCCGGTGCTTCTCCGCCGGCCAGGCCTGCGGCGACAACTGCGGCTGTACGGATTGCGCCAACCCCTTCAACCAGTTGTCCAACCTAGCCCTCAGCGCATGTGCTCGAGCCCATGCGACCGAGGTCGCCGATCTCTCGGCCGAAGAGCTGCAGTCGGAGGAGGAGTTGCCGTGCGGCTGCGGCACCGCGCCGCTGGAAGCGCTGCTCGACAGCTACGACTGCCCCGGCTGTGGCGAGGCATACTGGTATTCGTTCTGCTGGCGCGACGTCGTGCAGTGGGGCGACACCTGGCACTGCGAGATCTGCGGTGCTTGCCGGGACTGGCGGGAGTGGCACTGCAAGCACTGCAACCGCTGCACCTACGGCCAGACCCTCCCCTGCGAGTATTGCGGGCGCAAGGGCCCTATGGCGGAGTTCGCGGAGCGCCTCTCGTAGAACCGCACCGGGTACAGCTTGTCAGGAGTCGGTCGCGTACTCCGTCGTGGGCTATCAGCTATCAGTCTGGTGCATCCGGCACTGTGGCTTCCCCCAGTTTCGTCGACAGTGAAGGGCTGAGGATGTCGTGCGCTTTCTGGGCCGCAAGCGCCATGGCAACTTCAAGGGCCAGGCTACGACCGAGCTGAGTCGCCAGCCGGCAGGGCGGTGGGTGAAGCACCGGCTGAAACGCAACAGCCCGAAGATGTGCTACAAGCGCTGCTGATCCCGACGGCGCGTCCGTAAAGCTGCCCCGGCACCGGGCAGACGCGCCAGGTCCTGCCGGCGCGAGTTGTCTGCCGGGTTGGGGG
>CAYYVH010000087.1:0-13015 GCA_964475075.1 uncultured Anaerolineales bacterium
TTGGGCACGGTCACACCCCCTCCCCGCTCGCGACCGGGCGCTCGGTGAGGCGCCGGGTCGCTCGTTTCCGGCCTCGCGCTACGGACGGGCTCGCTCAATCGCTATAATGTGACGCGTGCCGACTCAAACCGCAATCCGATCGAAAACGCGGCTCGGTGACAACTCGGTGAAAACGGGACTCCGTTGAATCAAGGACAGGACGGACATATGAAGAACCGAACATGGACGCGCGTTGTCGCGCCGGCCGCCTCTCTTGTGATCGTAGGGTTCGTGGCCCTCACCGCCCTGGGCGTACAACCGCCCGCCCCGACCGCTGCGCAGTCGCAGCTGCGCGAAGCCTACAAGCTGGTCGATACGTGGGACGGGGCGGGACGCCAAGGCGCGCCCGGCTCCTTGCTGGACCCGGCCGGGATCGAGCTTGGCACCTCCTTCCTTTATGTAGTGGATCGCGGCAACGATCGGGTACAGGCGTTCACACCACAGGGGGCCTTCTCCCGCGCGTGGGGTCAACGCGGCAGCGGCCCGAGTGACCTGATGGCGCCACAGGACGTGGCGGTTGACGGGCAGCGAGTTTATGTGACCGACCGAGGCAACGGGCGCGTCGTCGTGTACGACCTGCAGGGCTTGGCCCTGGAGGCGTGGACGGCACCGGATCTCAAGGCTCCGTGGGGCATCTCGGCACACGGCGGGCGAGTGTACGTCACAAACCCGGACGAGGACGAAGTCGTTGTCTTCGCGGACGGCGCCGTCGTCGGGCGCTGGAGCGACATGGCGGACCCACGCGGCATCGAGGTCGGGACCGATGGTCAGGTCTACGTGGCCCAGCAGCGGGCCTCATCGATCGGGCTCTTCAACCCAGACGGCACCGCGGCTGGCAGCCTTGGCGTGAGGCTCGCACCACTGGACGTGGCTGTCGACGAGGCCGGCGACGTGTACGTCCAGTCGCCGGGTGCGATTCTGTGGTACCCGGCCGGTGCCGTGAACAGCAAGCTGGCCATGTACCAGGTCGATCTGCAGGGTGTGGCGGTGTCCTCCCGTTTCGGAATCTTCGGCACCGTCTCCTCGGACGCACGCCAGTTCCACGGTGTCGTCCAGTACCCCTGGCGCCCGAGAGACGGACGGCCCCTGGGCGAGTGGGGGCTCCTGGCATATCCGCCGGGCCGCCTGAACGCCCCTCGCGCAATCCACGCCGGGCCGGAGGGTCTGATCTGGATCCTGGACGGCTGGCCACGTGTCCAGGCGCTCGACGCCGAAGGGCACCCCCAAAAGCAGTTCCTGCTCCCAGCTCAGCGCGTCAACGTGCCATTGCCGCGCCAGGCGGTTGACGTGGTCGCGAAGGTCAACGGCGAAGTGGTGGCCGGCGAGCCCCGCTTCATCCACCGCTTGCTGCCCGACGGCACCCTCTCCGGAACGCTCCGCCTCGGGCAGGGCACGACCCACTTCTGGCTGACGGCGGCGGCGCGGCCCGACAACCCGGACCGTGTCCTGATGCTCGATAGCGCCCTTATGGCGGTACGCTCGTACGGTATCACGGCGACCATTAAGCTCCTGGATAGCTGGCCCTTGGCGGCCACGGTGAGCCCGGACGTGTGGCAGCTCTACGGCGACCTGGCGGTGCCGGAACCCAATCCCGCCAGCCGCTGGTACATCATCAACCGCAGCGCGCACGAGATCGAGGTCTACGAGGGCGGCCAACTTGTGGGCAGCTGGGTGGTGGAGGGCATTCCCGCGCGGGGCGCCGTGGGGCCAGACGGACACCTATTCCTCCTAATGGCGAACGGCATCGTATGGAAGTACACGCCCGAAGGGTCGATCGTGGCCGGCTGGGACGCCGGCGCATTCTCCGCCGGCGGGTCTGAGATCGCGGACCTGACCGTCGGCGCCGATGGACGCGTGTTCACCGTCGATCGGATCGCCAGCACGGTGCGCGTCTGGGAGATCGATCCGGCTGGCACGCCGGAGGCGCCACGCTCGCGAGGGGGTGCCTGCCGACTCCGCGGAGACAAGCGCGCCGCTCCGGAGACGTTGCGCCTGGGGCAGACGGTCGACGTGCGGCTCGAAATAGGTGGTGAGTGCCCCAACAGCGCTCCTCAGGCCGACATCATCCTGGCCATCGATCGCTCGGGCTCGATGAACCAAGACGACAAGATCACCACCACGATCGAGGCCGCGCTTGTCTTCATCAACTCGGTGGATCTGTCACGGGACCGCGTAGGGATCGTGACCTTCAACAACACGGGGCAGCTTGCCCAGTCCCTCACCGGCAACCGGGTGGCGTTGGAGACCGCCCTGCGGAACATCTTGGCCGTGGGCGGCACGAACATCGCCGACGCGATCCGGGTATCGGCGGACGAGCTCTTCGGCGAGCGCCGGCGGCCGAACGCGTTGGCGGCGATCATCCTGCTGACGGACGGCATCGACCGCGAGCCCGACGACGTGCTTGAGGCGGCCCACACTGCCAAGGAGCGAGGGGCACGCATCTTCACGATCGGCTTTGGCGAGGTCGACCCCATGGTCATGGTCTTGTCCGCCTCCACGCCCGAGGATCACTACTACTCCCCGGACACCACGCAGCTCGCGGACATCTATTCCGAGATCGCCAGGCGCCTCGTGGCGACCGTGCTGGCACGGGCGATGACGGTCGTGGACGAGGTGCCGCGCAATATGCGCTACGTCGTCGGCTCGGCACAGCCATTGGCCGCATGGGACCCGGCCGGCCGCACGCTGACCTGGCGGCTCATGGACGTGCCCTTCGCGGGTCTGACGCTCTCGTACCGCCTGGAGCCCCAGGATATGGGCCTCCACCCCACCAACGTCGAGGCGTCGGCCGATTTCACCGACGGACTCAACCAGAACGGGGAGTTGGACTTCCCGGTGCCACGTGTGAACGTCGTGCCCGAGGATCCCACTCCCACGCCGACCTCCACGCCCTTCCCCACGCCGACGCCAACTCCGCGACCGCCGGAGCCCCTTTTTCTGCCGATCGTCCTGCGGCAGAAGTGCGAGGACCTCCAAATCCACGCCGACCTGGCCCTGGTGATGGACACCTCGGGCAGCATGAACGATCCGTCGCGGGAAGGCGGGGTGACGAAGCTGGCTGCGGCGGTCAAGGCGGCGCGGCAGTTCGTCAACCGCCTCAACCTGCCGGAGGATAGGGCAGCAGTCGTGAGCTTCAACAGCACGGCATCCCTCGTTCAGGAGCTGACGGGGGACCGCGAGCTGCTACTGGCGGCACTGGACGGCCTCGAGACGCTCTCCGGCACGCGCATCGACCTGGGGCTCGAGGAGGCGCTGGCAGAGCTGACGGGAGAACGAGCCCGAACGGATCAGAGCCGGGTGATCGTCCTCCTGACGGACGGCCGCGGCAGCGTGCCGAACGAACAGGTTCTCGAGGTCGCCGAACGGGCGCGTGAAGCGAGGCTGCTGATCTTCACGATCGGGCTGGGCACGCCGCAGGACGTGGACTACGGTCTGTTGAGGCAGATCGCGAGCAGGCCCGACTACTTTTACGAGGCCCCGTCGACCGACGACCTGGAGCGGATCTACAGTGCGATCGTGTTCACGCTGAAGTGCGTCAACCTCAATTGGCCGTAGCCATCGCGCCGCGTGTAACCCTGGCGTGTCCTTACGGGTGGACGGAAGCCCGAGTCACCGTTGACCGGGCCCGATGTGGACCGTATAATGGTCAGGTTGGGCGGGGCGTAGCGCAGCCCGGTTAGCGCGCAGCGTTTGGGACGCTGAGGTCGGAGGTTCGAATCCTCTCGCCCCGACACCCGCGGGTGTAGCTCAATGGTAGAGCTCCAGCCTTCCAAGCTGGTGGTACGGGTTCGATCCCCGTCACCCGCTTCCACCGACGGGCCCATAGCTCAGCGGTAGAGCACCCGGCTCATAACCGGTCGGTCCCAGGTTCGAATCCTGGTGGGCCCACTGCCTGGGGGGCTGCTCGTGCCCTCCGAGTGGCAACATCAGTTGCCGCGCCATATCTTTTGGGAGGGTTGCCGCGTTATAGAGTGGTGGACATTCCAACAGCCACGTGCCGTTTGGGGGCCGTCCGTCAGCCGAATACGCACGGCCGGCGCGTTTGCCGGGGGGAACGCAGCCGGGCATCCGACCCTCGAACCGCGATCCGCGCTGAACGAGATCGTCGAGTCGGAGGTTAAACCTCATACACCCCCACGAATGCACAAAACCAAAAGGAGAGAAGCTGTGAAAAGCGGACTTCGCTACATGCGGTGGGCAATCGTCTTGGCGTTGCTCGTGGCCGGGTTCGGCGTCCTGGCAGGCAACTCTGAGGCCGCACCGACGCAGCAGACACTAGTCTGCAACTGGGAGATGCTGCCGGGCTCGGCCAGCCAGCCGCACTTCCACGTCGCGGGCGCGATGGACACCACTAACCACCAGTGGTACTTCTACGGTGGGAAGGACAAATCCGACGACATCGTGAACTTCGTCGGCAAGGTGGACCTGTCCAATGCGGACATCAACCA
Source organism: uncultured Anaerolineales bacterium (assembly GCA_964475075.1). GTDB lineage: Bacteria > Chloroflexota > Anaerolineae > Epilineales > Epilineaceae > CAYYVH01. The sequence continues at coordinate 4,488 of CAYYVH010000087.1, forward strand.
GGCCAGCCACGGCAACGTGGCCGTCACTGGTGCCCTCGAGCGCTACGGCGCGATCGGCGCCTATCGGCCCAAGGGTGACGATTCGGCCGTCTACTGGATCGGTGGTGGCGACAACGATGGCACGGGCCAGGACGACGTCCAGGTGTTCAACATCAAGAACAACACCTGGGGAGCGGTCACCCCTAACGGTGCGCTCCCGGCACGCCTGTTCCACGCCGGCGCGTACGATCCTGACCATGACGCCATCGTCGTTCACGGCGGCACCAACCAGTGCCGCGCCGACGGGAAGGACCTGGACGACCAGGCACCGGAGTACGACCCGGGCGCCTGCAAGGGCGCCAACCTGGGCACGAGCTTCCTGACCTTCGATCCCACCAGCGGCGCACTCAGCTGGCAGGGCGGGCCGAGCGGCGGCCCGGGGCAGGTCTACGGGCACAGCATGGTCTATGACTCGGCCGGCAAGCGCATGCTGGTCTTCGGCGGGACGACGGATGGCAGCCGCGCCAAGGCCGACGTCTACCAGCTGGACCTGTCCGACCCCAACCTGGGCAACGCAAGCTGGTCGAAGCTGACCACGGGCGGCAGGACACCCAGCGCACGGTTCTTCCACAGTGCGGCCTACGACAAGGCCAACAACCGCATGGTCGTGTACGGCGGCGTGACGCGTGAAGCCTTCACGACCAGCGAGAACACCGCCAGCGACACCTTCGTGCTGGATCTGGGCCAAACCCCGCCGTCGTGGTCCGACCTGGGCACCAGCGTGCAGGACCGGGTGGGCGGTGTCATGGCCTACGACGAGAACCACGGTACACCGGTGCTGCATGCCGGTCGCCGACGGTTCCGCTTCGGTGGGCAGACGGTCAGCGGGGACTCGCACTACATCAAATGCGAGGCTCCGCCGCCGACGCTGCCGCCACCACCGACCGTGCCGGGCGGCGCAGCATTCGCCTGCGACTTCGTCCAGGGCCGCGTGCCGGCGGCGGTGATCAACGCCGCGCTGGCCAATCCATCGAGCATCCAGGGCTACAATCAACTCCAGAACCCTGGTGTGCCGGAGGGCCCGTGGAACCTGCGGCGGACCGCCCTGTCGCTGCGCAGCATCAGCGCGCCGTGGCACCCGCTCTACAACGGGCTCATCTACAAGGCCGGCTGCCCGTAACGGGCACCTTCTGACACCAGACGAACGCGAGCGCTCCCGCCGCGGCGGGAGCGCTCGCTGCATTCGTTCTCACAGCTTCCTTGCTCTACATCCGGCCCTTCCCCGAGGCAAGACCCAGCAGCACCGCCTGGCCGATCCACCACACCACGGCCAGGTCCATCAGGAAGAACACGTTGTCCACCAGCCCGTGGGCAAGAGCGTAGACCTGCATGCCTAGCGCCGCCACCGCCAGCACCCAGTCGCCCGGTGGTGAGCGCAGCGCCCGCCGGCCGAGGTGCAGGTTGCCGACCACCAGTGCCGCGAAAAGACCTAGCCCCACGATCCCCAGCCGGGTCCACCAATCCAGCACCAGGTTATGGGGATGGCTCAGGAAACGCTCCTCCACGGCATCGCGCTGCACGTAGCGGTCGCTATACAAGTACAGGAAGTTGTCCAGCCCCACCCCGCGCCACGGATGATCCCGCACTATGGCCACCGCTGACTCCCACAAGCGCATGCGAATGAACAGCGTGCTGCCGGGCCGCAGGTCGAAGGTCCGTAGCACTCGTGCCGTGCGGGCGAACGGTAGGAGAAGCACGCCAATCGTCGCCGCTGCCGCGGCGGTCGCCGCGAGGGCCCGCCGGAGCTGACGGAGCCCCCGCTGGCCTTGGGAGGCTACCAGGCCCAGGTAGAGCGCGGTCACCGGCAGGCCCACCATGAGCGCGCCCCGGCTGAAGGTGGCAAAGAGCGCCAGCCCGATGGGCAGCACCGCGAGCCGGCAGAGCAGGCGGCGTCGGCCCCTGCCCCACAGCCCGAACGCGACAACGACGGGCACGAGCCGGCCGAGAAGTAGGGCCAGGTTGTTCGGCGACGCGTACGGCCCGGTCGCGCGGACCACGCCCTCCGCGGCGACCGCGGCGCCGGCATTGCCCGACGCATGTAGGGCGAGACCGACCAAGGCCCACAGGGAGGCGAAAACGCCACCCACGACCAGGCCGTCGATGGCCGCCTGCGCGCCGGCTCGCCGGTCCCGTGCGGTCCGCAGGAGCGCATAAAACATCGCGGGCTCCAGCATGACCGTGCGCCACTCGCGCAGTGCCGGCGCCGTGTGCTCGGCCCAGAGCGGTGACAACCCGGCCCAGGCCACGACGACCACGACCAGGGCGTCCCACATAGTGAACTGAGCGCGCAGGCGAAGCGCTAACGGCAGCACCCCCCCCGCGAGGTCCCGGTCGCCCATTGCGACGTAGGCCGCCAGGAGCCGCCCTGCCACGGCAACCAGCATCACGACCTCGATGGCGTCGAACGCGCGGGGTCCTACGTACAAGTCCACTCCGTAGAAGAAGGGGGTGCTACCCGCCACCCCCGCCAGCGCGACAAGAGGATGGGCCGCCCCCAACAGGACGAGCAGCGGCAGCACCACGAGACCGGTCGGCCAGGGCGCAACTGCGTCCGCCATCAGCGCCAACGCGAAGAGAGCTGCTGAGGCCAAGGGTGACAATCGCTCGAACGGGGCGAGCACCGGTGCGAGTGCAGCTTGAACCCCCTGCCGGAACAGGAGCGCGAGCCCGAGGCAGATCGAACCGGCTACAAGCAAGGCCGACCAGAGCAAGCCACGCCCGCTTTCCATTGCCGCTGGCGGCACGTTCGTCCGCTGCCCGGCAGCGATGGCCTCGACCTCCGGCCACAGCAGCGTAGGTCCACCACTCGGATCCAGCAATGCGAAGCCCCAGACCGGGTCATCGGCCGGCGCGCTGGGCTGGAGATGCCAAACGAACATAGATCCCATCCACGGCCACTCCGCCCGTGCCCGCGCCCACCCCTCGCCGGTCCAACGGGCGGCTGTCTCGGGATCGTGGGTGCCCCAAGGCGAGTCCGGACCGGACCAGTCCCCCGGCAAGGCGTTCCATCCCCACGCTACGGCCCACAGCGGCTTGTCGATTCCCTGTCGGCTCAGCACGTCGTGGAGCACCTCGGCTCGGGAGAAATCCAGGACCTCGCGATCAGCCCGCCGGTCATACGGCCCACGGCGGAGCCCAAACGGCTCGATCCCCACGGCGTCCACCTCCCCCAGCACACCGGTGCGGGCCAGGCGGTCCAGGAACACCACATCCGAGAGGTAGCAGACACCAAGGTCGGTGGTCGGCGCTAAGCCGGCCGATACGACCAGGAGCCCGGGTGCTGCCCGCCGCAGCGCACGAGCCGTCGGGGCCAGCAGGCGGGCGTAGTCTTCCGGACCAGGACCCGTCAGGCGCCAGTTCGGCAGCAAGTTCGGCTCCGACCACACCTCGACGGCCCACAGGCCCTCCCCGTAGCGTCCAGCCACGCGCGCCGCGAATTCCGCCAGGTCATCTGGATCTGTCGGCGGAGCGGCATGGGTCAGTGCGGGGCCGGTGGCCTCAGGGTCGTCGCACAGCCAGAGATCGGGATCGGGGTCCGGGTCGTGGCGTGCCCACGCCGGTGACGTCTCGAGCGTGGCCAGCAGTCGGATCTCATGCCGGGCCAGCACGTCCACCACGGTATCCAGAGCTGACCAATCGTACTGGCCGCGGTGCGGCTCGATCTCCGCCCAGCGGAACGGCTGGCGCACATAACGGATACCAGCCCGGCGCAGGCGCCCGGCCACGTCATCGAGCCTCGCCTCGTCGTGGTGCGCCAGCTCCGCGTTGACTCCGATAACCGGCGCACCCGCCGGCGCATCGGGCCCAGCACCGACTGCTGCGCCCACGGCGGATAGGACGCCGGCCAGAGCGACGGCTAGCACACAATGGCGCAAAACCACGGACGGGGCGCGCACGTCCGCTCACCGCGCCAAACGGCGGCAAGGCGCCCGGACGGAGGCAGACCCGGGCCGGACGGCCATCTCGCCGTGAGCGACCGGATCCACGGGTGTGGACCCGCGGGTCACTCGCTGATCGCGCTGTCGAGGACTTCGCGCAGCTCGTCCAATTCGTTGCCCGCGACCAGGCGGTCGCCGATCATGAACGAAGGCGTGCTGTTGACGCCGTTCTCGGCGCCTAGGTCTTCATCGGCCAACATGCGTTCCTGGGTACCGGGATCGTCCATGCACGCCGTGAATTCCGCCTGGTCCATTCCGACGCGCTCCGCCATCTCGATCAAGTTGTCCCGGGAGAAGGCCCCGCTGTTCGACAGTGCAGTCTGATTCGCGAACAGCCAGTCATGAAGATCCCAGAACCGGTCCTGGTCCGTGGCGCAGATGGCTGCCCGGGCCGCATCGTCGGATTCGTCGCCGTGGAACGGTGAGTTGACCCAAACAAGACGTGCCTGACCCGTGGCCAGATAGTCCACCTTGATCTCCGCCGCCGACTTGAGCGCGAAGTCCCGGCAACTGGCGCACTGGAAGTCCCCGAATTCGTAGAACACCACCGGTGCATCGGCACTGCCCAGGTAGGGGCGGCCCTCTTCGGTGACGCCGGTTTCCAGTCCCAGATCGGCCCCGAGCGTAAACTCCGTCGGGGGCGTCAGTCCACCGCCCGCACCAGGCGTCAACCGCGAGTACAAGAAGCCGATGAGGAAGATAGCCAGTACGGCCAAGATGCCCACCAGCTCCCATGAGATACCGCGCCGTGTCTGCTGTTCTTCCGTCGTCATGAGTGCAATCCAGTCCTCTCCACTGTGTGATGCTGCGCCGCGATCGGCCCGAGCCAGTATATTCAGACCCCGCGGCCGCGTCAACGCCAACTTGTCCGGAGCGCACAAGTTGGTTGACAGCCCAGAGCGGGTGTGATAAACTTGGCTCCGTCATGAGCGTCGAACGACAGGTGGATCGCGGGTTCGTGCAGGGCCGGCCGTGCTGGCACCAGCGCCAGATGCGCGGCTGCGCACTGTCGAGTTGGCTCCACCGGTTTAACATCTTTTGTCTGACGCCGGGGAGGCGAGGGTTATAAGCAAGGTTCCGGCACCCTCCTTCCCACGGCGTGAGGCCCAGTGCTCACGCCGTTTTGCGTTGGCGGCGAGCGATATGTCCCCGTAGCTCAGTGGATTAGAGCGTCTGGTTGCGGACCAGAAGGTCGGAGGTTCGAGTCCTCCCGGGGATGCTGGATACGCCGAGGTGGCGGAATTGGCAGACGCGCTGCGTTCAGGGCGCAGTGGGCTTTACGCCCGTGCGAGTTCGACTCTCGCCCTCGGCACTGGTCCCGCGGCCGCATGGCGGGCCAAATGCGGAAGTGGCGGAATTGGCAGACGCGCTAGGTTGAGGGCCTAGTCCCCATTATTGGGGGTGGGAGTTCAAATCTCCCCTTCCGCACTGGACCTTACCAAGGCAAACAGGTGATCCGCCGCTGGCCCGGGGCGCGAGCCCACGGGCTAGAGGAACTTCCCGACTGCCACACATATGTGGGCCCCGCGAAACCGCAAGCGGGGGCGCGTCTCCCGTGAGGGGGCGTGACGACAGCCGCAACAGAGAGGAGACCTGTCGTCGTCCGGTGAGGGCGATGGCAAGGGTGAAAGCTCGCCGGGAAGGCGAGGGTGCACTCCGGTAACGGACGCACGCAGGCGAGGCGACCACGGCAGCAAGGCGGGTGGGCCGGGCTCCCGGGTTCGGTCCCGTCGCAGCGGTCACCGGTGAGGGCGTGTCACACGCGCCAAGCTAGGTGCCGCCAGGGTCGCGGTGCGGCCCTGAGACAGATGGCGGACACGACAGAATCGGGGGTATGATCCGGTTTGCCTTCGGTAGGGGCTGGCCCCCGTAGCTCAGAGGATAGAGCACCGGCCTCCGGAGCCGGGAGCGCAGGTTCGAGTCCTGCCGGGGGTACTGGATGGTCGGGGCGGCGTAGCTCAGGTGGTTAGAGCGAGCGGCTCATAATCGCTAGGTCGTTGGTTCGAGTCCAACCGCCGCCACTGGAGGTGCGACCTTACCATTCGAATAAGCCAGGGGTGAGCACCAGCCCAGCGACAGGTCCGGAGGGCGGTCGTAGCTCTCCAGGTTGCGTGGCCCCTTCGTCTAGAGGCCTAGGATACTGCCCTCTCAAGGCAGAGACACGGGTTCGAATCCCGTAGGGGCTACTCCGCTGGGGGATAGTATAATGGTAGTACAACTGACTCTGGATCAGTAGGTCGGGGTTCGAATCCCTGTCCCCCAGCCTCCTTTAAGAACCTTGACAAGCGAATAGCGGCAGTCTCTCACGAACGTGGGGAGGTTACCATAGCCCGGTAATGGAGCGGCCTGCTAAGCCGTTGCGGGCGCAAGCCCGTCGTGGGTTCAAATCCCACCCTCTCCGCCTCGGGCCACGTAGCCAAGTGGTAAGGCAAGGGTCTGCAAAACCCTCATCGCGGGTTCGATTCCCGCCGTGGCCTCTGGGCCGAGGTAGCTCAGCCTGGTAGAGCACTTGACTGAAAATCAAGGTGTCCCCAGTTCAAATCTGGGCCTCGGCACTGAGACCATCCGGCGTAGCTCAACGGTAGAGCATCCGGCTGTTAACCGGAGGGTTACTGGTTCGAATCCAGTCGCCGGAGCCTTGTGGGCGATTAGCTCAGTTGGTTAGAGCACTCCTCTGATAAGGGAGAGGTCCCTGGTTCGAGTCCAGGATCGCCCACCTCGATGGAGATCATAGCTCAGTTGGTAGAGCGCCTGACTGTGGATCAGGAGGTCGTGGGTTCAAGCCCCACTGGTCTCCCCTCGATCGCCGGACTTGCCGGCCGGCGCCTGCTGGCCATATAATGGCTGGTGTGGGGCCCGGGGCTGTAGCTCAGCTGGGAGAGCGCTTGAATGGCATTCAAGAGGTCAGGGGTTCGAGTCCCCTCAGCTCCATCGGGAAGCCGAGCAGTGACAACTGGCGGGCGTAGCTCAGTGGTAGAGCATCTGCTTCCCAAGCAGAGGGTCGTGAGTTCGAATCTCATCGCCCGCTCTGGCGGTCCAGGAGAGTATCGGGGCGTAGCGCAGTTCGGTTAGCGCGCTTGGCTGGGGGCCAAGAGGTCGGAGGTTCGAATCCTCTCGCCCCGACTGGTGGCCCGGCACGGGCCGGTGAGGGTGCGTAGCTCAGTTGGTTAGAGCGCACGGTTCACATCCGTGAGGTCACAGGTTCGAGTCCTGTCGCGCCCACCTGCCGGGCTACGGCCCGGCGACAATCGAATACGGCGGGGAGTAGCGCAGTCCGGTTAGCGCGCATCGTTCGGGACGATGAGGTCGGAGGTTCAAATCCTCTCTCCCCGACCTTCATGGCCGCCGCCCCGGGTTGGGCGGCGGTGCATGTGCCGGGCCCACGTAGCTCAGTGGCAGAGCACGTTCTTGGTAAGAACGGGGTCGGCGGTTCAAACCCGCCCGTGGGCTTTTCTGTGTCGTCGGCCGCGCCGAGGTGGCGGAACTGGCAGACGCGCGCGACTCAAACTCGCGTGGGGTAAAACCCCGTGTGGGTTCGAATCCCACCCTCGGCACTGCTTCCGTCTCTTGACCGCCGGGAGCAAATCCGACAGCGCCTCCTCATGCACGATCAACCGGTCATACGCCGCTCACCACCAGGACGCCTACCAAGACCCAGCCCTGAATGCCGCCCACGCGGGGATTGACCCACCGGCACCCGTTCCTTATAATTTTCGCGAGCTTGCCGCGTTTCGTTCGACGCGGGGGCAATGGGAGCCGGGGGATGTCTGTACTCGTATTGAACGCTTCATATGAGCCGTTAAACGTCGTGTCGGTTCGGCGGGCCGTTGTCCTGCTTCTAAAGGAGAAGGCCCAGCTTGTCGAGACGGCGGAGTCGGTGCTGCGCAGCGAGCACATCACCCTACCGAAGCCGGTGGTGATCCGCCTGGTGACCTACGTCCGGATCCCCCACCGCTGGAATCTGCCGGTGAGTCGGCGCGGCGTGCTGGCGCGGGACGGATACACCTGCCAGTACTGCGGCACTCAGCCCGGAAAGCGCAACCTCACGGTGGACCACGTGGTGCCCCGGTCACGGGGTGGTTCGAAGTGCTGGGAGAACCTGGTTGCGGCGTGTGCACCGTGCAACCGGCGCAAGGGCGGGAGGCTGGCGAAGGAGGTCGGCATGCGGCTGGTCAGCAAGCCGGCCCGACCGCGCTACATCGCCCTGGCCTTCATCGAGGGAGAGGTGCGTAACGAGGTGTGGCAGAAGTACCTGGAGCCGGCCAGGCTGGGCTGAGCGCTCCGGGCACGTGCGCCCGCGTGAGAGCCTTGACAGATGCCCTTCCGTTTGCTATACTGTAGCGTGCTTTAGGAACCGACGGGACACTACAAGGGAGAGAGATATCGCACGACTCGAGATTTGACGTGCGGCACCGGCCACGAGAAGCCAGGTGGAATCTCCCCCCCGTCGAGGAAGCTCGACGGGTTTTGTGTTTCGGGCACCTTAACAACAATGAAGAGGGTGAAAGCGGGCCGGGCGTCAAACCGGAAGAGAAACAGACGAAGAGTTTG
>CAYYVH010000088.1:0-12994 GCA_964475075.1 uncultured Anaerolineales bacterium
CGGTCCAGCACGGTAGGCTGTCGCGACGCATCGGCGCGCTCGATCATCGCCTCGTAGTCCCGCCGGGCGGCCCTCGTCACCGCCACGGACCGCGACGCCGACAACTGGCAGATGTTGGCTGACCTGCGGACGGTGACCACGCCCGGTGACTGGGTGATCACCGACAACGCGGTTCTCGCCTTCCGTGCCGGTCTGCTCATGCCGCCGCATCTGGCTGATACGGGCGGCAAGCGTTGGGCGGCCCGGCCCGAGCCGGATCGGATGTGGCTGCACGAGACGGCGCGTTGGCAGCCGACGGCCATCGTGTTCACCCGCTCGAGCCAGCGCGCCCACGAGGCCTTCTTGGGGTGGGTCGATCACAGCTTCCGCCTCGCCTTCCGCTACAGTCAGACGCGGCGCATCTGGACACCTTTCGCCGGCGGCCCCACGATCGACCTCGTGCCCCAGCCCCTGGCCGACGGCGTTGCGCTGGAAGGCCATAGCCTCGCCGCGTCTGTGGCTGCACCGGGCGAAACTGCCCGTCTGGCCCTATTCTGGTCCGCGGTGCAACCGCTCGATGAGGACTATCAAGTCTTCGTCCACCTGATCGGCCCGGACGGCCACCTCGTCGCGCAAGACGACGGTGCACCGGTAGGTGGCGAGGAGCCCACATCGCGCTGGCAACCGGGGACGTGGGTGCTGGACCCCCGGAGGCTGGACTTGCCACCCGATACCCAACCCGGCCGCTACGAAATCGACGTCGGCCTGTACCGCCTTACGGACGGCCAGCGGTTGGGCGGGGCGCTGCGCTTGCCGACGGGGTTGACCATCCGGAAATCCAGGATCGCACGGTAGGGGCAAAGCACCTGCCCCGGTGTCTGTCGCAGCACCTCGAAAGGTGCAAGCGCCAATCCGCGTTGTGAGCCGAGGTAGTGCCGTGGCGGCAGCTGCTTCGCCCCTACGCCCTACGCCTCGGCCAACCGGTCGAGCGCCAGTTCCACTCGACGCCGCCGGGCGGGGCTCAACTTGCGGCCCCGCTCAGCCTCACGAAGCCACGCGCGCAAGTCGTCAGTGCGCAGCGCGGGCACGTTCGGGCCCTCGACCGTCAGGGACACACCGCGGTACGTGAAGAGTGCCACGGCCTCGATGGGCACATCCCCCAACTCGGCATCCTCGGCAACCAGCGCGTCACGCAACGCCTCGACCTCCGTCTCCAGCAGGCGCTCGGGATTCCGGACCGGGCGCCGTCCGAGGGCGAAGAGGCGTTTCCAGAGCGGCCGACCCTCGTGCCAGCGGTCCCCGCGAACTGCCACCGGCCCTTCCTGGTTGAAGACGGCGAACACCACAAGACCCGATGGCGTGAGGAGCACGTGCTCGGCCGGCAGCACCCAGTGGAATAGGGCGTAGGCTCGGCCGGCACCTTTCAGCGCGTCGGCGAGGGCTTTGTCGGCACGGGGCGGCCGGAGCCACTTGTCCGACAGCGCAATCCCCAACCAGCTCATCAGCGTGCCGGCCACCAAGGCCGAGTAGGCATAAACGATCTGCTGGGGCCGGAACAGGCTCAGGGCCAGACCCGTCGCGAGCACCGCCAGGCCGGCCACCGAAAGCAGAATCGCCTGGCGACCACGGCGCGCGACGCGGTTGGAGTGGATGACGACCTTCATGCTCCTGCCGGCTCCGGGTCAGTCGCGTTCGCCCTGGCAATCCCGCGCTCGATGGCTCCCATCAGGTCGTGCTCCACCCCCCGGATGGCCACCCCGACAGCGGCCTTGACCGCCTCGGCATCGGAGCGTCCGTGGCCGATGACGACCATGCCACGGACACCGAGGAGCGCCGCCCCTCCGTAGGCCCGGTAGTCCATGCGGGTGCGGGCACGCCTCAGCGTCCGCCTCATCAGCAGTCCCCCAAGCGCCGCCAGGGGATCGCCGGCGGCGGCCTCGCGCAGGAGCTTCTGAACGAGGGCGGCCGAGCCCTCGGCGAACTTGATCATCACGTTGCCGGTGAAACCGTCCGTGACCGCCACGTCCACGTTTCCGAGCGGTATATCTCGGCCCTCGATGTTGCCGACGAAGTCGAGGTCGCTGGATTCGAGCAAAGGCAGGGCAGCCTGTACGACCTGGCTGCCCTTTCCGCGCTCCTCGCCGATCGTGAGCAGGCCGACCCGGGGGCGTTCGATCCCAAGCACGCGCTCGGCGTAGGCGGCCCCCATGATGGCGAACTGCAGGAGGAACCGCGGGCGGACCTCGGCGTTGGCTCCGATGTCGATGACCACGCAGGGGCCACCCGTCGTCGGAAAAGGAGTGGCCAGCGCCGGTCGGCGCACACCGCGGATCCGCCCCAGGCGAAACATGGCCCCGGCCAGGGCGGCACCGGTGTGGCCGGCGGTCACAATTGCCTCGGCCTCGCCGCGGCGAATCAAGGTCATGCCGCGAGAAATGGAGCTGTCCGGGCTGCGGCGCACGGACGCGGCGGGCGAGCCCTCCGCCATGTCCACCACCTGAGAAGCGTGGACGACCTCAAGGGACAGGCCCGTCGTGTCTAAGTCGGCTAGCTCAGCTTCGATCTCGGCGGAGCGCCCGACCAGGAGGATGGGCTCCCCAAAAGTACTGGCCGCCAGCACGGCCCCTCCGACGGCCGCCCTGGGTGCAAGGTCCCCCCCCATTGCATCCACCACAACTCGCATAGACGCGATTCTAGCACGTCCGGGTGAATCCGTCAGCCGCGATTGGCATACGGCGGCAACACGGATCGGCACCCTTCAGCCGGCACCAGGAACACCCCATACGGACAAGTCCTCCGAACCGGAGACTTCGGTTCCACCGTGGTATAATGCGGCCGTCCTCCTGCCCGCCCGTAGCTGGACGAAAGGGCTTGCCCTATGCGCTGGCCGATCCCACCATTCGTGGTTCTGGCCCTCCTCGCCGGTCCGTGTGCTGGAATCCTGTCCCGGCCGAACCCTCACGATGGCCGGGCGTCACCGTCCGCGCCCCGGATGGTCTCGGTAGCACAGAGCACGCCCGTCGTCGATCCATCACCGCCGCCCACGCCGGCTCCTGATCCGCTCTACCTCACGCTGGTCTCCAAGGCCTACGACCCCCTGATTCCCGGCCCGCTGGTATCCACCGCTCAGGGTTACGTAGCCAAGCTGAACCCCGCGGGGCGCGAGGCCTGCCGGCCGGCGACACATATCCTACTCGACAAGCCCGAGGGCACGGCCAGCGCCTCCCCCTTGGCTCTGCTGTACCGCAGCCGACCGGACCCAATGCTGAACCTGGACCTGTACCTCGGGGACTACGTGGAGGTCTCCGGATTGGGATCCCTAACGCCGGAAGCGTGCCGGTCACTGACCTGGCAGCAGATCGCGGTGCGCGGGATAGAGCAACGAGAGGTACCACCGGGGAACCACTGGTCGGAGCGCAGGCCGCCGCGCACGCACGGCGGGGAGTGAGCAGCGGTGCGTCCCTACTCCGGCGGGAAGCGGACCAGCACCGCAAAGTCGAAATCGTTGTACGCCGGCGCTGTGGAGCGCACGATGGGCACCCATTCCGCATCATCCGGCAACACGACGCCCTCCGGGTAGAGCTGCCAGAGGACCGAAGATAGGTTGGTGAGCGTCGCCTCGCTCCACGCAACGTGGGGCATCAGCCGACCGTTTACCGTGACGAACAACCCGTCGGCCCGCGACTCCATTCCGATGGTGCGGATGCCCTCGACCTCAAGTCGGCGGCGAAGGTCGTCGCGCAGGCGGAGCCGCGGCACGTTCAGGTCCAACGGCTCACCCAAGGTCTGCAGATCCAGGGTGGAGAAGCCGAAGAACGCCGGCACCCAGCCCTCACCGTTGGCCATCTCGCGGTACTCGATCTCCATGTCGACGCTCTGGAGGGGCTCCCTTTGCACCTCTTCGTCAGTCAGCGCCAGGTCGAAGTCGTCGTCGTCGGGTGGGGGAATCTCCTCGTGCGCCGGGTCGCGCGGGAACCGCACGTCGAAGCGCACGCCCAGCGACTGCATGAGCGGCAGCGCCACTTTCACGGCCTCGTAGTCGTCTGGGCTCAGCAGATAGGCGCCCCCACTGCCGTCCTCCTGGAGTTGGCCCAATACGTCCACCAGATTGTCCACCGTCGCCTCGTCCCACGCCAGGTACGGCAGCGGTTGACCGTTGACGAGCACGAATAGGCCCTCCGATCGGGAGGCCACGGAGATGTGCTGGATGTTCGACTGCTTGAACCAAGCCAGCTGGTCCTTGGTCAGGAAGGCGATCTTGCCGATGAGGGGCCGATCCCACAGGCGCTCGGCCATTTCGTCGATCTCTTCCCTGTCGATTCCACCGACTGTTGTGACACGCCCGTCTTCCCCGATGTCAATCGGAATCGGAATAGTGGGCAGGCGAATCCCCTGAGCGTCGACCACCGACTGGACGCGCTCGAGGTCGTTGCGGGCTTCGTCAATCCTGTCCCCCGACACGCCGCAGCCGGCCACCGCACTCGATATCAGCAGAACCGCCAGCACGAGCACAATCCGAAGGTTGCGATTCATCCGTCAACTCCTGATCCTGAATCCCGATCACCATGCTAGGTGCAGCCCGGATCCACGGTGGCTAAAAAGCCGAAGCGTCAGACCGTCTTAATATTCGAGTTACCAAGAGAATACAACGAAAGCAGCCATTTTGCAAGTAGACCCGCCGGCAGATTGGCGCGGCACACCCATGGCGCGCGAGGTGCACGGACGGGGCCGTGCAAGGGGACCTCAATCAGATCCTGGGCTGTTGCTCGGGGGGAGGCTGGCAGCGTGGACAGATATGCGTGCCACGCCCGCCCACGACCAGCCGCACCACCGCCGCGCCGCAACGGGGGCACGGCCGGCCCACGCGCCGGACGACGGCCAGCGAGTCCTGCATCTCGCCCGGGTTGCCTGTCAGATCGCGGTAGCCGCCGGCGGTGAGGCTCGTTCCCCGAGCTCGAACCGCCCGTCGTAGCACATCGCGGATGGCTTGGAACAACCGTGCCACTTCATCTGCTTCAAGGGAATCGGCGGTACGCAGGGGGTGCAGGCGTGCGGCCCACAGCGACTCATCGACATAGATGTTGCCGAGGCCGGCCAAGAAGGTCTGGTGGAGAAGCAGCGGCTTGAGCCGGCCCCGGCGCGGGGCCACGAGCGCTCGGAAGCGCTCCACGGTCAGCAGCTCGTCCAGCGGCTCCGGCCCCAACCGCCCCAGCACGGGTTCCGGATCGGACATCAGATACACGCGGCCGAACTTCCGCGGGTCGCGAAACCGCATCTCGTCGCCGCCCACCAGGGAGAACACCAGGTGGACGTAGGGGTCGGGGGCGGTGTCGGCCGGCACCAGCTGGATCCGGCCGCTCATCTTGAGGTGCACCAGGAGCCAGTCGCGGCTCAAGGGCATGACCAGGTACTTACCGCGCCGGCCGACCCTCTGCAGTTTTTGGCCGCGAATGCGCCGGTCCAGCTCGCCGGGCGTGTTGACCGGCAGCTGGTTGGGCCAGCTCGCGCTTGCTCCACGGAACGTGCGCCCGGGCAGGATCCGGGCCAGATCACGGGCGTAGGTCTCGACTTCGGGGAGTTCGGGCACGGAATAGAGGATAACAGATTTGGGGGCAAGGTGGATAACTGGCGGCCCGAGAACGCGCGTTCTATGCTATAATCCTCCCCGCGTCGCTACTCATGCCTGAATTCACCCACCTCCACGTCCACAGCGAATACAGCCTGCTAGACGGCCTGGCCCGGGTCCCCGACCTGGTCAAGGCTGCGCGAGAGCAAGGCTTCGATGCCCTGGCCATCACCGACCACGGCGCCATGTACGGCGTGGTGCAGTTCTACCAGCACGCCCGGAAGGCGGGCATCAAGCCCATTGCCGGCTGCGAGCTGTACATCGCACCTCGCTCGCACACCGATCGCGACCACACCCTGGATCGCCGTGCCCACCACCTCACGGTCCTGGCCGAGAACGAGGCCGGCTATCGTAACCTACTACAGCTCGTCAGCCGGGCCCAATTGGAGGGCTTCTACTACCGGCCGCGCGTGGACCGTGAGCTCTTGGCGCGCTACTCCGAGGGGCTCATCGTGCTCTCCGGCTGCCCGTCCGGCGAAGTGCCACGCCTGGTCCGGGACGAGCAGATGGACAAGGCGCACGACACCGTGGCCTGGTACAAGGAGGTCTTCGACGGGCGCTACTTCGTCGAGATCCAGGACCACGAAGAGCTCGATTACCTTCCGGCCGTGAATCGCGAGCTCGTCACGCTGGCACGGAAGTTCGATCTGCCCCTCGTGGCCACGAACGACGTGCACTACGCCCGGCGCCAGGACGCGGGCGCACACGAGGTGCTGCTCTGCCTCCAGACTGGCACCACCATGACTGATCCTGATCGGATGCGCTACGGGGAGACCTACTACCTGCGCACCGCTGAGGAAATGCGCTCGCTGTTCGGCGAGGTGCCCGATGCCATCACGAACACGGCGGCCATTGCCGAGCGGTGCGACCTGCAGTTCAAGTTCAACGACTACAAGTTGCCGGTCTTCGATGTGCCGGCGGATGAGAGCGCCACGACCTACCTGCGACGACTGTGCGAAGCTGGCCTCACCGAGCGCTACGAAGCGGTGACGGAGGAGATCCAAGACCGTCTCGACCACGAGCTGGACGTCATCCTGCGCATGGGCTTTGCAGACTACTTCCTGATTGTGTGGGACCTGTGCCGCTTCGCCCGCGAGGAAGGAGTCTGGTGGAACGTACGCGGCTCTGGGGCCGGGTCAATAGTCGCCTACGCCTTGCGCGTCACGAACATCGACCCTCTGGCGCACGGTCTGATCTTCGAGCGTTTCCTGAATCCGTCGCGCATCTCGATGCCGGACATCGACCTGGACTTCCCCGACGACCAGCGGGAGCTCCTGATCCGTTATACGTTCGACAAGTACGGCCACGATCGGGTGGCGCAGATCATCACATTCGGCACCATGGGTGCCCGGGCCGCCATTCGCGACGCGGGACGGGCCCTCGACATGCCGCTATCCGACGTGGATAGCGTGGCCCGCCTCCTGCCGGCCATTCCGGGTAAGCCGTGCAGCATCGACGACGCGCTGCGCCCATCGGCCCCGGACGAGGAGCCCAACGAGTTCTTCACGCCGGAGTTGGCGGGCCGCTACCGCGACGACGAGGAGGTCCAGCGGCTGATCGACACCGCTCGCAGCCTCGAGGGCGTAGCCCGCCATGCCTCCACCCACGCCGCCGGAGTAGTCATCGCCGACCGCCCGTTGGTGGAGTACATTCCCCTTCATCGACCCACCCGCGGGGGCGGCCACGGTAATGACGACGTAACCCCCCTACCGGTGACGCAATACGCCATGAGCGACGTGGAGCAGTTGGGGTTGCTCAAGGTCGACTTCCTGGGTCTTTCCACCCTGACGGTGCTCCGGCGCGCAGCGGAGCTCGTGGCGCGCTATCACGGGCAGCGCTACAGCCTGGACGACATCCCCTTGGGCGATCCGGCCATCTACGAACTGCTCTCGAGCGGCAACGTGACCGGCGTGTTCCAAGTCGAGGGCGCCGGTATGCGCCGGATGCTGCGCGAGATGCGACCCCAGCGCTTCGAGCACGTCGTGGCTGCCATCGCCCTGTATCGGCCGGGCCCGATGGACTACATCCCGAGCTACATCGCGCGCCTGCACGGGCGCGAGCCGGTCACGTACCGCCATCCAGAGCTCGAGCCCATCCTGGCCGAGACCTACGGCATCATCGTCTACCAGGAGCAGATCATCCGCATCGCCACGGATCTAGCCGGGTACAACGCCGGCGAGGCGGACACGATTCGCAAGGCGGTGGGGAAGAAGCAGAAGGAGCAGCTTCTGAAGCACCGCAGCACCTTCGTCGAGGGTGCGAGCGCGCGGGGCATTCCCGGGGCCACCGCCGAGGCGATCTTCGACGACATCGAGACGTTCGCCCGGTACGGCTTCAACAAGGCCCACGCGGCCGACTACGCCGTCATCGTCTGTCAGACCGCCTGGTTCAAGGCCCACTACCCGGTGGAGTACATGGCCGCGCTGCTCTCGGTGGACCGCGACAATACGGACAAGGTTGCCCAGGTGGCGGCCGCCTGCCACCGCATGGGCATCAAGCTGCTGCCCCCTGATATCAATGCCAGCGGCATCGACTTCACGATCGAGCCCTTGGACGCGGCACTCAAGCGCGAGGAGCAGTTGCACCACCACCGCGCGATCCGCTTCGGGATGGCCGCCGTGAAGAACGTGGGCGAGGGACCGGTGAGGGCGATTCTCGAGGGTCGCGAGGCTGAAGGGTTCACCAACCTGGACGAGCTGTGCCAGCGCGCAGACTTGCGGTTGGTGGGCAAGCGCGCCCTGGAGTCGCTCATCAAGGCCGGCGCCCTGGACAGCTACGGCTCGCGAGCCGCGCTCCTGGCCGTGCTCGACCGGTTGGTGGCGTGCAGCGCGGCCCACCATCAAGCGCTAGATGTAGGCCAGATGAGCCTGTTCGGGGATGCTCTGCCCGCCGGTGGGGCATCGCTCCTCTATCCGCTCCCTGAGGCCGAAGGCGACCGAAAGGCAGAGCTGGCTTGGGAGAAGGAGCTCATCGGGCTCTACCTATCCGAGCACCCGCTGCACCAGGTGGCCGACAAGATGGCGGAGGCCGTAACGGCCATGATCGGCAGCATTGACGGAAGCATGGCCGGTCAACCGGTGACCCTGGCCGGCATGGTCACATCGGTGCGCCGCATCACGACCCGCAAGGGTGATCCGATGGCCTTCGCCCAGGTGGAGGATCTGCAGGGCAACATCGAAGTCATCCTGTTTCCGCGGGTCTTCGAAGCCACACGCGAGATCTGGGTCGATGACAATCTGGTCCTCCTCCGCGGGCGCGTGGAGGTTCGGAATGATCGAGTCCAGGTGATCGCCGAGTCCGCCGAGGAGTACGCCCCCGAAACCGTTGCCGAGAAGGTGGCGCGCGAGGACGGGGAGGCCGACGCAAGCCCCGACTCGGGTCAGGATGGGCCGGTCTACGAACTCACCGTCACCCTCCCCCGAACCGATGACTTGGAAACGGACATCCAGACCCTCGGCCGTGTCCACAAGACCCTCACTGAGTACCGCGGGCGCGATCGCTTCGCCCTGATCGTGCCCCGGCGCAGCGGCCCGGTGGAGCTGGAGTTCCCCAACTGCACGACCCGGTATTGCGTGAGCCTCCTCAACCACCTGGAGCAACTGCTGGGCGAGGGTCGCGTCGAGGTGGCGGCCAGTGCCGCCGGGCAGAAGTGAAGCGCCAGTTCCTCAATTCACCGTTGGTCAATGTCCAGCCGCCCCTACCCGGCGGGCAACTCCCGCCGATCAGACTGTCACGCCATTGACCTCAGCGTCGTTCATGAGTATAAGTACCGTACGGACCGGCGCGGGCCGGTCCCCAGAATCATTCGAGGTTAGTCCTACCCACCTAATATAGGGTGCGCGCCAATTTCCGTAGCGCGGATGCGCCGGGTAGGGCCTGCTGCTCAGTACGGAGGTCCCACTGTGAATCGACGCCCATTGGTAGCCTGTCTGCTCGCCGCCACACTCGTGCCACTCATGCTCGCCGCGCCGGCCATCGCGGATAGCCCCGATCTGAACGTCATCGACGCTACACTCTTGAACCACCCAGCCTGGGACAACGACCCGGCCGAGGAAATGGCGATCGTAATCCTGCTCCGGGGGCCGACCACGATCGACCTGTACCGGGCCACCCCCTACCGCGTGGGGGACGTGAGCCCCCAGGCGGTGCGGACACTCGACGATGCCTTTGCCTCGGTGGCCGCGCGCCAGGCGCCGGCGCGGGCCTTCATCGAGTCGGTGGGCGCAACGGTGATCAGCACCTACGACACCGCCACCAACGGCTTTCTGGTGATGGCCGATCGGCGGCAAGTCGAGCGCCTGACCCGCACGCCCGGCATCGAGCGCATCTTCCGCGCGCCCGAATACTAT
Organism: uncultured Anaerolineales bacterium; assembly: GCA_964475075.1. Taxonomy (GTDB): domain Bacteria; phylum Chloroflexota; class Anaerolineae; order Epilineales; family Epilineaceae; genus CAYYVH01. The sequence continues at coordinate 9,955 of CAYYVH010000088.1, forward strand.
CCGCTCCTGGGGGACGCGGTGCCCTTCATCGGCGCCGACGCGGCCCAGGCGCTCGGCTTCACCGGCAAGGACGTCACCATCGCCATCGTCGACATGGGTATCGACTACTTCCACAAGTCTCTCGGTGGTAGGGGCCGCACCAAGGACTACAACGACGACGATCACAACGTAGTCGAGCCCCGCTCCTTCCCAACCAACAAGGTCATTGGTGGATGGGACTTCGCCGGCACCAACTACAACGCCGCCAGAGGCACCGCCCCCGTTCCCGACCCCGATCCCGTAGATGAGGGGGGGCACGGTAGCCACGTGGCAGGGATCTCGGCCGGCATGACGGGCAACAACAGAGTCTATCACGGCGTGGCCCCCGACGCCAAGCTGATTGCCCTAAAAATCTTCGGGCAGCAGGGCAGCAGCAACCTGGGCCCCAACGCGGTGGAGTGGGCCATCGAGGCCAACCTGGGCCGCCGCGTGGATGGGTCCTGCCAGATGGCACGCTGTCGCGTCGACGTGATGAACCTGAGCCTGGGCGCCGGCTGGTCCGCCGGTATCGAGCAGTACCTGGGTTTCATGCGCCGCGCCGTTGACGGCGGTATTGTGGTCATCGCTTCGGCAGGCAACTCCGGCGACATGGTATTCGTCACCGGCGCCCCTGCCACCGTGCCTGAGGTCGTGAGCGTGGCCAACACTTACTCCCTTGGGGAGGTGGGCGACGTCGTACAGGTCACCCACGACGGGACGACGGAGGATCTCGAGGCCTTGGAGGCCGCCAAGAGCCTCGCGGCGCAGATGGAGGACGTGGGCGAGCTGGAGGGCGAGCTGGGCTGGTTCGGCCGCGGGTGCAACGGTGACCAGCCCACTGGCGACGTTCAGGAGAAGGTGGCCTTGGTCGCTCGTGGCACCTGCCCCTTTCGGGAGAAGCTGGCCAACGCCGGAGCGAACGGTGCCATCGCCGCCCTGGTGTACGACGACGGGCGTGGCATCGCCCCCTGGGGTGCAACCCCGCCCAACGCAGTCGACTTCCCGGGATACATGATCACGCAGGCCGACGGCCAGCGGCTGCAACAGATGTTGGAAGGGGGCACGACGGTCGAGGTGAGGATGTCGAAGGACCTCAACGGCACGTTCCCCCGGGACTACCTGGCCGACGTGGTCAACGCCTCCAGCAGCCGCGGCCCGAGCCGCACGGGTGGCTTCAAACCGGACATCTCCGCCCCCGGGTCGGCCATTCTCGCCCCCCGCATGGGAAGCGGCGACCAGGGCGTCTCGATGGGCGGCACATCGATGTCCTCCCCCATGGTCGCCGGCGCCGCGGCGGTGCTGATCGAGCGCCTGCGCGCCCAGGGGCTGGCGCCCGAGGACGCGCCTCTGAACGACCCGGGGCTGCTGACGGCGCGTGACGTGGGCGCGCTCCTGATGAACTACGCATCGGCCACGGTGTGGAACCTAGACAGCCGGCTCGGTGAACCGGTTCCCCTGGCCCGCCAGGGGTCGGGCCGTGTCAACGTGCTGGCGGCTTCCCGCGGCGAGACCATCGTCCACGCCGGTCCCATCGCCAGCATCAACTTCGACATCCAGGCATTCAGCGACACGTACGCCGACTCCGAGCCGGTGATCATCCACAACATCTCCGGCGAGGAGAAGCGCTACCGCCTGACCACCGAGTTCTTGACGGGCGACGATGCCGATGCCGGCGTGACCTACACGCCGTCCGAGCCCGAGGTGACGGTCGCCGCCGGCGGCTCGGGGACGGTGTCTCTCGAAGTCGAAGTCGTGCCCACCGAGATGGGGCCCTTCCCCGCCTACGGCGGGCAGGCGGCCATGGTGGCATCGCTGGTGACCCAGGCGGAGATCGACGCCCACCTAGTGGTCACCGAGGTGGACGAAGGCGGCCAGCTGGTGCCCGATGGCGACGTCGCCCGGGTGCCGATCTACTTCCTGCCGCGGGCCGCCTCGGAGATCAGCCTGCGGCCGGACCCCCTCATGATCAGCCCCACCACCGGGAACGGGCCCGTCGCGGCCACGAACATGGGTGGGGGCCCGGGTCGCGCCGAGCTGTTCGCCCTGCTGGGCGAGGACGAAATCGAGGCCAACGTGGACCCCCGCCTGAACGTCGACCAGGTGGGCGTGCGTTCCAGCAGCGACGCCCAGGGCAACCGTACGGTCGAGTTCGTCATCCACACCACTGGTGCGCATCGAACCCCCATCGACTCCACCCCGTACGTGTTCGTCGATACCAATGGCGACGGCGACATGAACTGGGTGATCACCACCCTGCTGGCGAACACCGGCCAGCAGCTAGCACGACTCTCACGGGTCCTGCGGCAGAGCCCCCTCGGCTGGGCGCAGGGTGGCCGGATCGATTACTTTGCCGGGGTCGATCTGAACTCACGGACCATCGTTCTCCCCGTAAGCGCACAGCAGATCGGCTTCGCCCCCGGCGATTCCATCGCCCTCAAGGCGGTAGTGGTCCACCAGGCCAATTTCAGCGACATCGCCGGGAGGAGCGGCAACCAGCTGTTCGACTTCGTGCCGAACGACGGAGTCTCCGTTGGGGGTGGCGGTCTGTCGCTCGGCACCGGGCGGATGGAGTTCGACCAGGCGGCCCTCAGCTACGACTTCGATCGATGGAGCGTCGCTCTGGAGGACGGCGAGAGCGCACCGCTCACGATCAGCCGCCAGGGCAGCGCGCCCCTCGGCGATGACCGTGTGCTGGCCGTGTTCCCGATGAACCAGCCGTTGGGCGGGGACACGCAGCTGCTGGACATCGTCGAGGGCGAGCCGCCGACAGCCACGCCCACCCCGACCGCTACGGCAACCCCGCGGCCCGGGCCGGCGGCCACGATCTACGTGCCCATCACCCACCGGCGCAAGGCGTTCGAGGGGCGGTAGGAGACCGCCCAGACAGACCGCCAAGATCGTATCGACGCGGAGGGGCGACCCGGCGGGGCGCCCCTACATCGTTCTTGTCCTGCAACCGGGGGCTAGGGCGCCAGGCCCATCGCCTCCCCGGCCCGGGCCCGCGTCTCGGGCGAGATCGCCC
>CAYYVH010000089.1:0-12883 GCA_964475075.1 uncultured Anaerolineales bacterium
AGGTTGCCCCCGCGGGGGCGCGGGGTGTGGTCACTCCGCTCGCCCCGCGGGTGCTCGTCCACACCCGCCCACCCACCTACGCCCTGTGCCCCGTAGTGGCGCCCGCCAGCCGGCGGCCGGCGTTCGACCCCCACGACGCCGAGGTAGCGGAGGTCATCGAGGTGGCACTGGATCACCTGGCCGATGTTGCGAACCGTCGCGTGGAGAGCTGGCTGATCCAGGGCGAGATGCGGCGCGTGCCCTTCTATGAGGTCGGTCCGCACAAGGTCTGGGGCGCAACGGCAATGGTGTTGAGCGAGTTGGTGGCGTTGTGGCGGGAAGGGGAGGAGACATGACCGCAGCTCCGGCCGCCGGGCGCCTGTTCCTGGGGGTGCCGTTGACCGAAGAGGTGCGCCGAGGATTGGTCGCCCACTTCGAGCAGGCACTGGGCAATCGCGCGATACCTGGCCGGCGCGTGCCTCCTGAGAACTGGCACCTGACAGTACGGTTCCTGGGCGATACGCCGCCGGAGACCTACGAACGGATGCTGGCGGCGATGGGTGCGGCGTCGTTCGGCGATAGTTTCGTGCTCACGTTCGGCTGTTTGGGCGCCTTTCCGCGGCCCAAGCGAGCCCGTGTGCTCTGGCTGGGGGCTGCCGAGGGTGCCGCGGAGTTGACGGCCCTGGCTGCCGTCGTCGAGCAGTGTGTAGTCAGGGCCGGATTCGAGTCCGAGAAGCGTCGATTCTCCGCCCACCTCACCTTGAGCCGGCTCCGTCCCGAACAGGACGTGCGGGCTCTCATCGACGCCGTCCCGCCGTTCCCCATGCAACTCCACGTGCACGAGTTCGTGGTGTACCGCAGCCACCTGAGCCCTTCGGGCGCCCGCTACGAGCCCCTGCACCGCTTCGCACTCGCCGAGAATCCGCGGGAGCCAGTGTCCGATAGCTGATAGCTGATAGCCAATAGCCAAGTGACGATCACCCACAAAACTCATCGTAGGAGGCTCCATCATGAACATCCTCAATAACGGCGTCGAGATCACCTGGCTGGGGCACGGCACTTGGTTGATCAAGACGCCGGGCGGCAAGCGCGTCTTGATCGACCCGTTCCTGGAGGGGAATCCCTCCTGTCCCACAGAGTACCAGGGTGAAGGACTTGGTGATATCGATCTTATCCTGGCAACTCACGGGCACGCCGATCACATCGGTGACCTGATCCCCGTTGCCCAGCGCACCGGCGCACCGGTGGTTGCCATCTTCGAGGTGGCCAGCTGGGCGGAACGCAAGGGCGTGTCCAACGTGCTCGGGATGAACAAGGGCGGCACGCTGGAGATCGCCGGGCTCAAGGTTACCCTCGTGGACGCCGTGCACTCCTCGTCGCTGATCGACGACGGCCAGTCCATCGACATGGGCGATCCCTGCGGGATCGTGCTCACTCTGGAGAACGGCTACACGATCTACGACGCCGGCGACACGGCCGTCTTCGGCGACATGAAGCTGATCGCCGAGCTCTACGAGCCCGACCTGGTGATCCTGCCCATCGGGGACCATTTCACCATGGGCCCCCGCGAGGCAGCGAAGGCGATCGAGCTCCTGGGCGCACGCCGCGTGGTGGCTCAACACCACGGCACGTTCCCCGTCCTCACTGGCACGCCGGATGCGCTGCGGGATCTCGTCGGCGACGAGGTTGAGATCCTTGCCATCGAGCCCGGTCAGACTCTGAGCTGACGTTGACCGCGCTCAAGATCATTGACAGCGCTGCCGCCGGCGTGGTATACAAGAGCCGCCGCCACGACATCCGCGCACCTGCGGTCCAGCTTAACGAGTGGACGCGCCAGGCCTTGACACCGAGGGGGGAAGTGAGCCATGGCCATCCTACGTGAGAGACGACAGCAGGCCCTCCAGCGCCTGTACGTCCAAGCTGCCCTCGTCTACCTGCTCCTGAGCCTCATCGTCACCGGCATCTCATACCTGCCGGGCATGATGACGCCCGAACAGCGTGCCCAGATGGGGTCAGAGGTCGCGGTAATCACGGTGATGTACATCGCCATCGCGACACTCGTCATCTGGCGCAGTCACCGCAAGTTGAGCTTTCTGCTGCTGCTCGCCAGCCTGTTCCAGGCGGTGGTTCGCCTTATGGACGGGTTGGGAACACGTCTGGCAATCGAGGTGGAAACCAAGGTTCCCGAGACGCTTACGGACCCCGGTTCCCTTCAGGCGTTCTTCCAGAAGGAAACTGCGACTTCAACGCCCTTCTTTCAGACATCCCCGATTGCGGACCGGGACCCGATTGTGCTCTCCGAGGCGCTCCAGTCCGCCCGCATTCCGAGTGGCGTGCTGGAACGCCTTAGCGGCAACTCAGTCCCGCCGGCCTACTTGTCACTCTTCAGTGCCTTTCTGCTGCTTGTCGTGGCACTGATGTTGTGGCGCGCCGTGCGCCGCCGTCCGTAACGCCGGGCTCAGCGACCTTCGAACCCAGCCGCCCTGACCGTGACCGGTAAGTAGATTCCTGTTGGCGGCTCCGGTGTGTCGGTGGGCGTCGGTGTCGGCGTCTGCGGCGGCCGAGTCGATGTCGCCGTCGCCGTCGGTGAAGGCGTGTCGGTCGGTGCGGGCGGCGTCAACGTGGCCACGAAGTTGTCGCAGACCGTCCTTCGCCCCGGAGTATGAATGCAGATCTCGGGATTGTCGAGACTCAGCTCACCGAAGCTGTCGTCGAGGTAGAACAGGGTCAGCAGTGCCTCGTCGGACAGCGATACGACCTCGTTCTCGGCGCCCTCGTCTATGCTGAGCTGGTACTCGTAGACGTGCCCCTCGGGCGGTGGCGGCGGTAAGATATCCCATCCGATCTCGTTCATGAAGTTATACGGTTCGGTCGGGCGGCCCGAACCTGGCACGTAGTCGAACTGCTGCGAGATGCGATCGGATAACAATAGCTGCCCGACCTGATCCGCTCGGGCGAAACCGTCGCCGAAAGCCTCCAGCTTCTCCGGAATGTCCTGACCGCCCTCCCGACCCGACCCGCGGAAGGAGATCTCGTCGGCGCACTCCTTGAAACGATCGCCGGCGCTCTCGAGAGCAAAAGCAGCCATGTGGATTCCGGCGTCCTTGGCCGCTTGACACGCGTCCGCGATTTCGACCTGCGGGTTGGTCATCGGCGCACCGGCGTCGAAAACTAGGATGAGCTTCATCGTCCCCGGTGGCGCCTCCGCGGCGGCCAGCAGCTCGGTGGCTTTGGCGACCGCGTCACCCGCGGCCCGTGCGCTACGGCTCGAGCCGGTGGGGAAGTTGTTGACGGCGTTGATCAGAGCCTGCTGGCCACCACCGCCGCCCTGCAGATCCATGCGAACGATGTCATTGGTGTTGTAGAGGATCAAGCCGCCTTGCGAGCCGTTCTCGTAATCGATCTTCCCCACGAAGTTGGCCAGGCCCTCGCGGATGTTCGCGATGAGCCTTCGTCCGGTTCTGCCGGACGGCTGGGTCTTGTCCGAGTTCTCGACTGCCAGGAAGAAGAAGATCCGGCGCTTCTCTTCGGTGCACTGGTAGTTGAACTCTACGCGCACGTCCACCATGCCATCGACCGACACAACGCGCGGCGACGCCTCCCGCACGGCTACCGGGTCGCATCGAAGGCCGGACGGGTCCGGGCCCTGCTCCGGCCACAGAAGTGCGTCCGGTGGGACGCCGTACCCATTGCCATGATTGGCGCCGACGTCAGTCTCGTACAGGCCGACGGCGCAGAGGACGGTGAGAAGCACAAGCAGGGAGAGCCTAGCCACCAAGCGTGGAACCACGGGACGCATCCTTTTGCCCGGCCGACCCGTGTGGCGCATAGACCAGCCGTGCGGGCCGGCCAGGGCTCTGTCCGCGCACGCGACTGGCCTATTGGGCGAGCGGATCCAACGATTAGTTCACACTGATTATCGGCGGCATTATAACATACCGCACGGGAGGGGCAAGTTTGGGATTTCGTCGGTTTCTGGCTCCGGCTCGCCGGCCCAGGCAAGACGCGACCGGAGCATGGTCGTTAGCCACTCCCCCACGCCGGGTGCTACAATCGGCGGACTGAGCAAGCGGCTTTCGACCATGTGATAAGGTAGAATCCGGCTTCGAACCTGTCCAATAGTCGAACCTGTCCAATAACTGAGGCACCCGAATGACCCAAGAGGGCTATTTCCGCTACCCGACGATTCACGGGGACCACGTGGTCTTCGTGAGTGAGGATGACCTATGGTCCGTGCCCGCCGACGGCGGGGTGGCACGCCGGCTCACGTCGAACCTGGGGCGCGTGTCCCTGCCGTCTCTCTCGCCGGACGGCGCGTGGCTGGCGTTCACCGGCCGCGAGGAGGGCCAACCGGAGGTCTATTGCATGGCGGCGCTGGGCGGACCGGCCAAACGCCTGACGTACCTCGGGACCGAGACCCGGGTGGTCGGTTGGCAACCGGACGGTGAGCGGATCACGTTCGCCACCTGCACCGGGGAGCCGTCTCAACGCATCTTCCACCTCGAGTCCGTGCACCTTGACGGAGGTGAGCCTGAGCGCCTGCCGACCGGGCCGGCAATGAGCATCTCCTACGGACCCGGCGGCGGCCGCGTAATCGGCCGGCACACGACAGATCTGGCGCGGTGGAAACGCTATCGGGGCGGCCTCACGGGCGACATCTGGATCGACGAGCGCGACGACGGTGAGTGGCGGCGCTTGGTCGATCTCCAGGGCAACGTCGCGCTGCCGCTGTGGATCGGGGATCGCGTCTACTTCGTCTCGGATCACGAGGGGGTCGGCAACCTGTTCTCCTGCCTGCCCTCCGGCGAGGATCTCCGGCGCCACACGCACCATGAGGACTACTATGCCCGCCATCCCGCCACGGACGGCCGGCGGATCGTCTATCATGCCGGTGCGGACCTCTATCTCTACGACACTGAGACCGACACCTCAAGCCCCATCGCGGTGCAATTCCACAGCCCCCGAGTGGAGCGCCAGCGGAGGTTCATCTCCGCGGCGAAGTACTTGCAGAGCTACGACCTCCACCCGGAGGGCCACTCGGTCGCAGTCACGACCCGGGGCAAGCCCTTCACCATGGCCAATTGGGAAGGCGCCGTGATACAACACGGGGAAGCGGACGGCGTCCGCTACAAGTTCGCCTCGTGGCTCAAGGACGGCGAGCGACTCGTCACGACGAGCGACGCCTCGGGGGAGGAGACCCTGGAGATCCACCGGGCCGATACGTCGGGTGAACCCGACCACCTCGAAGGCCTCGACATCGGGCGCGTGGCAGCCCTCGTCGCCTCGCCGGAGAGCGATCACGTAGCGGTGGTAAATCACCGGCACGAGCTGGTACTGGTGGACTTGGAGGCCCGCAGCACCACGGTGATCGACCGGAGTCGTTTCGAGCAGATCCAGGGCCTGGCCTGGTCGCCGGACGGGAGGTGGCTGGCGTACGGCATCCCCGACACGCGCCAGACGACCATCATCAAGCTGTGCCGGATCGAGACGGGCGAGACGTTCCCCGCGACCCTGCCCGTGCTCCACGATGTGGCGCCAGCCTTTGATCCGGAGGGGAAGTACCTCTACTTCCTCTCGTACCGCGACTTCGATCCCGTGTACGACAACCTGCACTTCGACCTGAGCTTTCCATGGGGTATGCGCCCGTTCCTTATCACGCTGCAGCGTGATCTCCCGTCGCCTTTCATTCCCCTGCCGAGGGCACCCGGGGAGAAGCCCGGTGAAGACGAGGATGACGGCGAGGACGGCGGCAACGGCGAGGACCAGGCGGAGGATGAAGACGAAGAGGTGCACTCGGACGCAGAAGACGGGTCGGACGAAGACGACGCCGATGATGCACAGGACGGCGGGATAAGTGACGAGAACGGAGACCGGAGGGAACCGATCCAGATCGACTTGGACGGTATGGCGGACCGCATCGTTGCCTTCCCCGTACCGTCGGGTCGCTATGGGCAGATCCGGGGTCTGAAGGGAAAGGCGCTATTCTCCTCATTCCCGGCCGAAGGGGCGTTGGGAAACTCGTGGTACCCGGGCGGCGCACCGCCGGCGAAAGGTACCATCGAGGTCTACGACTTCGCGGAGCAAAAAGGCGAGGACCTGATCAGAAAGGTCACCAGCTTCGACGTCACACCGGACGGCAAGACACTCATCTACCGCGCTGGCAACCGGCTCCGAGTCATCAAGGCCGGGGAGAAACCGAAGGGGAAGCGCACCGGACCGAGCCGAGAGAGCGGCTGGCTGGACCTGGGGCGCATCAAGGTATCGGTCGAGCCCGAAGCCGAGTGGCGGCAGATGTACCGCGAGGCCTGGCGCCTCCAGCGTGACCAATTCTGGACCGAGGACATGTCCGGCGTTGACTGGGAGTCCGTCTACGAGCGCTACCTGCCCCTGCTGCGCCGGGTCGGCACCCGGTCTGAGTTCTCCGACCTCCTGTGGGAGATGCAGGGCGAGTTGGGTACTTCGCACGCCTACGAGTTTGGTGGGGACTACCGGCCCGAGCCGCACTACGACCAGGGCCTGCTGGGAGCAGACCTGCGATACGATCCGGACACCGACAGCTACGTGGTGACACACGTCGCATGGGGTGACATGTGGGACGAACGGTCGAGCTCGCCGTTGGCGCGGCCCGGGATCAACGTTCAGCCGGGGGGCCGTCTAACGGCCGTCGGCGGGCGTCGCGTGGGAAGAGGCGTCTCACCGGGTGAGCTTCTGGTCAACCAAGCGGGCGAGGAGGTGCAGCTCACATTGGCCGGACCGGACGGTAGCGAAGAGCGGACCCTGACCGTGAAGACGCTCCGCAGCGACACCGCGGCCCGCTATCGCGATTGGGTCGCGGAGAACCGGCGGCGGGTGCACGAGGCCACGGACGGACGCGTGGGCTACATCCATATCCCGGACATGGGGCCGGGAGGCTATGCAGAGTTCCATCGTGGTTTCCTGACAGAGGTCGATCGCCAGGGGCTTATCATCGACGTGCGCTACAACGGTGGTGGCCACGTCTCTCAACTCATCCTGGAGAAGCTGGCTCGGCGTCGGCTCGGTTACGACATCCAGCGCTGGGGAGAGCCCATGCCGTACCCCTACGAGGCGGTCATGGGGCCGATGGTGGCCATTGCGAACGAGGCCGCAGGCTCCGACGGCGACATGTTCAGTTACGCCTTCAAGCTGATGAAGCTCGGGCCGCTGATCGGGAAGCGCACGTGGGGCGGCGTGGTAGGGATCTCACCGGGGGACTCCCTGGTGGACGGCGGAATCACCACGCAGCCCGCGTACTCATTCTGGTTCGAGGGTGTTGGTTACGGGCTGGAGAACTACGGCGCGGAGCCGGATATAGACGTGGACATCCGACCTCAGGACTACGTGGCCAACCGCGATCCACAGCTTGACAAGGCCCTTGAGGTGATCGAGCAGCGCCTCCGGGAGAATCCGCCACGCATCCCGGAGTTCGGCGACAAACCGAGCCGCGCACTCCCGCGGCGGACCAGTGAAGCGGACGACGGTCGTCAGTAGGAGCGTTTCACCGCCCGCATGCCCTGAGCTTCGAGCCACAGCGTCACGCAGCGCACCGCCTCCTTGACCCCCTTGGTGATCAGGGGAGAGCCGAAGCGTTGGAGCCCGACGATCACGCCGTCGGCGTGCGGGCGGGCCTCAACCAACACCTCCTGCTCGAGATCGTCTTCATCAACGTGCACGAGGAAGACGAGCTCCTTCTGCGCGAGCCCACGATACGCTCTGAGCATGACGACGTGCCCATCGTCATACGGATGGACCTGCTTCCGGAAGTCCTCGATCCGGGGCAGCGCCCCGTCCAGGATTGCGTGCGGCATGGCAAACCTCTCGATGGGGGGGAACGGGGAGGGGTGCTCGGCAGTCTTCGTGAAGACGGCGTGGCGAATCGGCTTGTGCTGCTCGCGCCACTTCAGGGCGTACTTGGTCGCGAGGGTCTCCGGCGGAGGCGGCACAACGTCGATCCGGAAGAGGTCGGTCTCCCGGCCCTGGTCCAGGGCATACCGGAAGTACTCCTCGTGGTCGGTCGTGAGCAGCAACACGCCACCCTCGACCAGCCGGGTCGACAGCAGACGGAAGAACGGTACCTGAAGTAGCCGCTTGGCGCGGTGCCGTTCTTTGGGCCACGGATCGGGGAAGTTCACGTACGCGCGTTGGAGCGCACACGGTGGAACCACGTTGCGGAGCAGTACGCTGGCGTGACCGTGAAACAGGCGCACCTGTCGGACTCCCTCCCGCTTCATGCGCTTCAGGGCGCGCAGCGTGCTTACACCCGAAACCTCCGCTCCGAGCCAGTTCCAAGCCGGGTGCCGCCGTGCCATGTCGGCCATGAACCGGCCGTCGCCGAAACCCACCTCCAGCACGAGCGGCCCCGTCCGGCCGAAGAGCACTTCCGGCGCGGTTGGCAGTTCCACCTCCGCGAGACGCAACAGCATGGCGGTATAAGGTTATACCAGATCGCGGGGAACTTCACGATCGCGGAGAGCGCACCGCTCCTTGCCGCGCGCAGGCAGTCGCCGTACACTGTGCGGCACACTCCATCGTAGCAGCGGCCGGACCATGCCTCCAATCGGCGATCTCGAGACCCTCACCCTGTTGATAATGCTGTTCGGCCTGTTGGCACTATGGCTGTGGCAGATGCTCTTGGGGCTTGGCAACCCTTCGACCGTCGCCTGGCTCACACGACTACGGACCAGCCAGACTCATAGCTGATAGCCCACGCCAGACCCGACGCCCCCGCCGCCAAGCACCCCCCTTCATCCCCAGTTGACGAACCGCCGCCGCGCCGGTATAGTCGCACCAGCACGAGACGGCAATGTCCCGAGCGTTCGCAGTTCGCGGCGCCGGTCCTCTCGCGCCCTCACCCAGGTATGGAGGAGAGATCATGAAGCATCGTCATCTTTCGCCCGCATGCGTGCTGCTCGCCGTGTTCGCGCTCGGGCTACTTGTGGTCGGATGCGGCGAGGAGCCTACGGCCGTACCTCCACCGCCGACAGCGGTGACTGCCGCCGAGATTCCAACCGAGGCGCCGGACACTACGACGTTAATCTTCGCGCACCCGGAGGATGCGACCAAGCTGGACCCGTCAGATATCACGGACGGGGAGTCGCTGCTGGTGACCTGGCACATCTACGAGGGCCTCACCCGCTACAAGCGAGGCACCAGCGAGGTTGAGCCGGCCCTTGCCACGGACTGGGAGACCTCGGAGGACGGGTTGGAGTGGACCTTCAAGCTGCGTGAGGGCGTGATGTTCCACGACGGAGTAACCTTCGACGCGAGCAGCGTGGTGTGGAACTTCGACCGCTGGTTCGACAAGGCCAATCCGTACCATTTCGCGGACTGGGGCTTCGAGTACTGGGCCAGCATGTTCCAGGGCTACAAGGGCGAGGTCGACGACGAGGGGGACGCGCTCAGCTTCTTCGTTTCCGCCGAGGCGATCGATCCGCTGACGGTGAAGATCACGCTGAGCCGCCCGAACGCCCCGTTGCTGCAAACCCTGGCAATGGGCAACTTCGCCTTCGCGAGCCCGCTGGCCGTCCAGACGGCCTTGGACAGCTTTGGCACGCCCGATGGAAACCCCATCGCGGCCGGCACGGGGCCCTACATGGTCGTCGACTGGCAGGTGCGAGACTTCATAACGCTGGAAGCCAACCCCGACTACTGGGGTGACCCACCGGCCAGCGAGAGGATCGTGTTCCGGGTCATTCCGGACGGCACGTCGCGCGCCTTGGCCCTGCGTAATGGTGAGATCGACGGCATGAACCAGGTCAACCCGGAGGATATCGCCGCGGCCGAGAAGGACGAAAGCGTCCAGGTCGTCTTCGAGCCTGCCAACAACGTCGGCTACCTGGGCTTCAACCAGGCGCACGATCCGTGGGACAACCTGGACTGCCGCTTGGCCGTGGCCCACGCCATCGACAAGCAGGGCATCGTGGCCAGCCTTTACGCCGGCGATGCCGAGCCGGCCAAGGAGATGATGCCGCCTGGGCTGTGGGGATACAACGACGATATCGATGACTATCCTTACGACATGGACAAGGCGGCGGAGTACGTCGCGGCGTGTCTGGAGGAAGAGGAACTGCCCGACGAGGTCGTGTTCTACGTCCCGCCCATCCAGCGGTTCTACTACCCGAAGCCCAAGGAGCTCGGGGAGGCAGTCCAGGCCTCGCTCGCGGAGCTTGGAATCAACACACGCATCGAATCACCCGAGTGGGGCAGCGTCTGGCTACCGGACGTGCGCGAGGGCCGGGCCGATATCTTCCTGCTGGGCTGGGGCGGTGACAACGGCGACCCGGACAACTTCCTGTGCGTCTTCTTTTGCGGCGGTTCGGCCGACTTCAATGGCGACGAAGACGGTAACCCGCTTCCGCCTGATGAGGAGCTGAACGAGCTGCTGCGGCAGGCAGCCACGTTGTCCGATCAAGACGAGCGGCGGGAGCTGTACAAGCAGGCCAACCTCCGGATCCACGAGGTGGTGCCGGCGGTGCCGATCGTCCACCGCTCGCCGCCGCTTCTCTTCCGCAGCAACGTGACGGGCTATGTCTCGAGTCCGATCCAGACGATCCTGACCACCGTTTCGAAACATTAGGACCTCCTGTCGGAGGAGCCGGGGCCGCGAGAAACGGCCCCGGCTCCCTCGTTTCGAGGTACCATGCCCACCTACATCGCTCGGCGGCTGTTGTACACCATTCCCGTCCTGTTCGGGATCACGCTGTTCACCTTCGCCTTCCTGCGCGTCACCGGCGATCCCTGCACGGCCCTGCTCGGCGAGCACTACACACCGGCCCGTTGCGAGGAGGTCCGCATTCGCTACGGCCTCGACCAGCCGCTGCACGTGCAGTACGCTCGCTACGTCAGCAAGGTCGTATCAGGCGACCTGGGGCGCTCGATCGTCACCAAGCGACCCGTGGCCAGTGAGCTGAAGGACGTGTTTCCGGCCACCGTGGAGCTTGCACTCGCGGCGATGACAATTGCCGTGCTCGTAGGCATCCCGCTCGGAGTTCTTGCCGCGGCACGGCACAACTCCGCCCTCGACCTGGTATCCATGGTCGCGGCACTGGTCGGGGTGTCGATGCCCGTATTCTGGCTGGGTTTGATGCTGGTGTATGTCTTCGCATTCAGATTGGGGCTATTTCCCACCAGCGGCCGCCTCAGCACGGGAGTCGAGTTGAGGACGATCACGAACCTGTTCGTAGTGGACAGCTTCCTGACAGGTAACTGGCCGGCCCTCCGCAACGCGCTGCACCATCTGGCGCTGCCAGCGTTGGCCTTGAGCTCGATCCCGGCAGCGTTCATCGCCCGCATCACGCGCTCGGCCATGCTGGACGTGTTGGGTCAGGACTACGTTCGCACGGCACGGGCGAAGGGCCTGTCCGAACGGGTGGTGATCGGCCGCCATGCCCTGGCCAACGCCCTGCTGCCGGTGGTCACCGTCATCGGGCTCCAAACCGGCTTCCTCCTGGCCGGCGCCGTGCTGACGGAGACCATCTTCGCCTGGCCGGGAATGGGACGCTGGGTAGTACATGCGATCCCCGCCAACGACGTGCCCGTGGTGCAGGGCGGGGTGCTCGTCTTCGCCACGGTGTTCGTGATGGCAAACCTGGTGGTGGACATCTCCTACGCCTGGCTTGATCCGAGGATCCGCTTCTATTGAGCCTGCAAGCCGATGCGCTGGATTCGCAGGCCGTTCCGGCGCAAGCCTACACCCCGTGGCGCGACGCTGCCCGGCGGATGGTGCACAACCGTCTGGCGCTGGCCGGCCTGACGATCATCGGCCTGTTCACCCTGGCGGCCATCCTCGCGCCGGCCATCGCCCCGGAGCACCCAAGCGATCGGGGCATCTGGTCCACCAACCTGTCTGCCTCGCGGCTGCCACCCTCACCGGAGCGATGGCTGGGCACCGACCAACTGGGTCGTGATCTCGTCAGCCGGATGCTCTATGGCGCCCGGGTGACGTTGTTGATCGGCTTCAGCTCCGTCACGCTGGCCATTATCACCGGCACGCTGCTGGGCTCACTGGCCGGCTTCATCGGCGGAGCGGTGGACACGGCGATAATGCGCCTGATGGACATCATGCTGGCCTTCCCCAGCATCCTCCTGGCGCTGGCCATCGTGGTGTTCATCGGTCACGGGCTGTTCAACGTGATGTTGGCCGTCGGCATCGTCTCGATCCCCAGCTACGCCCGCATCGTGAGGGCCAGCGTAATGGCCGAGCGCGGGAAGGAGTACGTCGCCGCCAGCCGGGCCCTGGGCGCGAGCGGGTCGCGCATCCTGTTCCGCCACGTGCTGCCCAACACGCTCTCGCCGCTCATCGTCGCCGCCAGCCTGGGCGTGGGCACGGCGATCCTGGATGCAGCGGGGCTGGGCTTCCTGGGCCTGGGCGCCCAACCGCCCATTGCCGAGTGGGGCCTGATGCTCTCGGACAACCGGCAGAGCCTGTTCACGAGCTGGTGGCTGGTGGCCACGCCCGGCGTGGCGATCATGCTGACGGTGCTAGGCTTCAACCTGTTGGGCGACGGCCTGCGGGACGTTCTGGATCCCAGGTTGCGCCACGGGCGGCGGTAAGGGCTTGTCAAGTAATAAAACCGTGCAACCGAGGGCGCCGATGCGCCGGCAGGGGGACCCGATGCGACGAGGGCATAGCCATGGCGCTATTCCCGAGGAGCAGCGGGCAGCCCTGCCGGATGCAGCGGTGGCCGAATTGCCGGGATTATTACTTGACAAGCCCAAAGGACCGCGACTTAGCAGCCACGAAGATTGGGCGCCCGCGACATCAGACCAGGTGGCCTGGCGAATGGACAGCCACCCGTCAGCATTGAGAGCCTGTGTCGGAACCCATATCCAGCTGCGCCCGGTCCGCGCACGTGCTGGCTGCGTCCGTGCGGCTCGCCGTGACGCA